>JASFHL010000005.1:0-98817 GCA_050123235.1 Candidatus Woesebacteria bacterium
TTAGGACTAGTAGAGATGCAAGTTTATTAAGGAGGTTAGTAGGCAAGGCCACAAGACAGAGGCCATTGTTTAAACCATCAACTAGATTAGCTAGACTCAGAGCTAGGTGGCAAAATAGAACTAGGTTTAGAAGAGGGGAGGCTCCTCCTGCTGCAGCTAGTTAAGGAAAACATTATTTTCGGTAGACAAACACATTAATATTTATAAAAAGGAGATAAAATGAAAAAACAGGATTTAGTTAATATGATTCAAGATCCTCAGAATAATTTTTCTGATAATTTAATCCAAGAAGCTACAGCCAAATTAGTAGATTATGGAGATGAACTTAGTGACAATGACTTAGCTGATTTTGACAGATATTTAGAAAAATTATCTGATGACAAAGCTGCCTCTGGGATGGCTAAAATGGAAATGGCTCAACAATTAGAAGATTTTGTCGAAGATCTAGATGCTATCAACGAAAGACATGCTGATGGTGTTATTAATGCTTTATATGATGGAGCAAAACAATTAAAGTCTGTCAGTGAACCACAAGATTTTTAATTTAGATTAAAATTAGTAACTTTGAAAGCAGAGCTTCAGCTCTGCTTTTTTTGTTCTTGTAAGACATTAGCAATTTATGTTTAACTATTTATAGTTAAAATTTATTAATATTATTGATTATTAAAGTCTTTTTTAGAATTAAGAGGGAAATAAAATGACAGAGCAGGCAAGTCCAGTAATAGTAGAACAACAGGCAGATCGTGAGATAGGAGATGTGCGTGGTCAGAGGAGGAGGGAAGAGAGAAAAAAAGCAGCGGCGGAAAGACGTGAGAGGACTTGGGGGAGACTTAAGCCTTTGAAGAGGTTAAAGGAGGCAGCAGGATTTTTTAAAGATTTAGTGATTAGTACACCTTTGGTTGCGGAAGCAGCGAATGTGGTGGATTATAGTATAGATTGGACAGGGAGAAGGATTAATACTTTAAGGCAGATGAATACTAAGGCACAAGAAGCAGTAGGGTTGCGTTTGGATGCAGGATTGAGGTGGTGGGAGGAAAAGGGAAAAAGAGGAGAAGCAGCAGGATTAGAACAATTAGCTAAGGAGGCAAGACAAAAAGCTCAAGAATTATTAGAGGAGGCTAAGGCGTTTTTAAATGAGTCTGGGGAGTTAATAGATGTTACAGGAGATGGAGTGGTAGATGAGAGAGATGAACGAGAATACAAAGCAAAAATGGCTAAGGTAGCAGTCAAAGAGGCAGAGGCAGAAGCATATGAGGCAAGAGCAGCTGAAGTTTTGGCACTAGCTGATAGATTAAAGGATGCAGGAAGAAGGGATATTAGGACTAGTAGAGATGCAAGTTTATTAAGGAGGTTAGTAGGCAAGGCCACAAGACAGAGGCCATTGTTTAAACCATCAACTAGATTAGCTAGACTCAGAGCTAGGTGGGCGCAAAGAGGTGGAGAAGCCGACGTTGCTGGTCAAATTTTTGAGACCCCTCCCGCTGAGCCTCCCACCGAACCACCCCCCGACGACGAGACTAAACCCCCTGGCAAACTCAGACTCGCTGGTGAATTAGTTCGCAGTCAAGCGCGTGCTGCCTGGGAGGCTTTACGTCACCCGCGGCAAACTTTAGAGGCTCGCCGACAAAGAAATAATGAATATTTTGCTGGCCTCAGAGAACAATGGACTAGGCGATTCAACTTGGATACTGTTGATGACAGTCAACTTGATCAATGGTTGGAGGATTTCAATAATGGTGTTTTGGTAGAAGATTTAGATAGTGATGACCCAGATACTCGCAGAGCAGCTGAGCAGCAGCAAGCAAAGCAGTTAATGGCTCTTTTACTTAATAACAGAATTGCTTGTGCTTTAGGCAATCGTGAATATGGCCGAGCTTTAGATGCTGTTGGGGTTGATTTTAGAGCAGTGCGCGATGCTAAGGAACATGAATGGTATGAAAACGTCAGAGATCAAGGTGGAGCAAGGGGTGTTTTAGGACGCTTCAATATTCAACTTTTCAATTTTATGCAAAATTTGCTACCAGTAACTATAGTTGATGTTGATCGTTTTGGCAGACGTAATGCCGTCCAATATCCTGATGAAGAAGTGAGCGGGCTTTTGCAATTTTTAGATAGACATAACATTTTGAAGTTACAAATTAGCCCCACTAGAGAAAGTAGAACAGCAGCTTCCTATACTGGTTATGCTACTAATTTATTAACTGCTGGGGCTCTGCGTTATCCAGTCAGATTAGCAGTGGCAGCTGGCCTTACAGGCACTAATTGGGCAGTGGGTAGATTACAAGAAAGTGATTTGCAATATTGGGAAAGAGAAGCAGCTGAAGGTAATATTAGAGCCCAAGCTGAATTAGCTTTAAGGCGTTTTTGTATGTCTGAAAGCTCTCTAGTAGCTTTGAGAAGAGTAACAGAGTTTTTCTTAGGAACAAGACATCAAGAAGGCTTTTTAGGTGGGGCTGCTGCTGCCCAGAGATTGCTAGCTATTATTGAGGCTATAGAATTAGCTATGCAAGAAGCAAACGCATCCGAAGGTGCCGATGATGGCCGAGGAACTAGGGAGAGAGGAGAAGAAAGAAGACAGATTTTGGTTGAGGAGCAGAGAGAAGGCGGTGGAGAAACTGCAGCTGAACCAGGGACAGCAGCTACCACTGGTACTGAAGCTGGGACAGCCACAGGGCCAGTTACGTCTCGTGGAGAAAGTACGCAGCCAGCAATTGAGGGAGCTGCAACTGGTGAAACAGTAGCTGAAGGTGGCCTATTAGATAGAAGCAAAGTTCCAGAAGCTGAAGCAGAAACAACTGTAGCTTCTCCTACTCCAGCTGAAGCAATTCAAAGACCTGCTCTTTGGGAAAGAATCAGGCAAAGAGAAGCTAAATTTTTAAAACCCAAAGCTGAGGGTCTTTCCTTAGCTGCTTTTACCGAAGCTGAAAGAGCTTTTGACATTGGGGGTATTGTCTGGAATCACTATAATGAAGTAGCTGGCGATCCTAATTTAGCTAATTTGTTAACCAGAATGACGAGAGGTTTAGCTGATAATCAAGATGTTGACTATACTAGACTAGGGCCAAACTCAATGGTGACTGTTTTCAATGATGATACTATTCATCGTTTAACAGATGTGGCTCAGGCTACTTTTGCTAAAGTTGACGCTGCTGGTGGCTCCAAGGCTGGTTTAAATGCAGCAGAATTATTAATGATGTCTGGCAAAGAAGGCAGTGCTCCGTTTGCTTTTGCGCCAGATCAGGTGGTGCAAGTTTTAGAAAACATGACTGAAGGAGGTAGATAATATGACTTATTTTGAAGAATTACTAAAAATTTTAGAAGAGGAAAAGGTTGAGGCTGGGGAGATAGCAGTGATTGTAGCTGAGTTAATGAAGGCTTCGACCTTCAAACTTTATACGCAGTTATTGTCAGTCATGAGTCCTGAAGAAAAAGAGCAACTACAAAAAGCCAAAAGTGAAGAGGCAGCTAATCAATTATTAAACACTCTTTACCCAAAATATCATCAAAAAACAGTCGAAGAGGCTATCATCGAACTCCAGGATAGCTTTGCTCAAAAGTTTTTGAAAAATTATAAAAGTGCTGGAGCAAGTAAATAGTTTAAATATTTAAACTATTTATTTACTATTTTTATTTATCCTCAATCCCTTATAATATCCATATGAATTCATACAGTACTACTATTTTTGAGCAGCAAAACCCAAGCAAAAAGGGAGATAGGCAAAAGGCTTCTCAGGAATCTAGTGACTATTCAGCCAAGCCAGCAAAAGCTGAAAAAATCCAATCTTCACCCTCTCGCCATTCTCAAGCTCATCATGATTCTAAAGCAAAAACTGCTGTTTTCTCAGATCTTTTCCTTGAATATTTAGATGAATTTGAAGATGCGATTAATTATGAAAAAAGAGCTAGTATTTCCCCTATCCAGGTTGATGAGTTGGCTTCCAGAGTAGCTAAACTTTATGAAAGATTGCGTCGCATTATTGATTGGAAGGAAGAACACTTAGTGAGACGGACTGCTATTGAACGAATCTTAAAAAGACGTTTGTTAACTGAAATCTCTGGTATTGCTATCACTTCTGGTTTGGATGCTGAAGAAATGGCAGAACCATTAGTTTTGGAATTGATTAGAAGTGGCTATTTTTCCAATGGTAGAATTTCTCGTCGCAGAATCCCTGAAGCTAAGGAAGCACTGGCAAAGTACATTTTTGTACTCAACAACAGTCCTGTAGCCAAAAAACAAATTAATGTCAAAGAAAAAATTAATTTTTATAATTGGTTTTTGGAGATTGCGGCTTGTGAATTAGAACAAATTCTGGATCCTGCATTTAAAGAAAATGCGCTACTCAATCTTATGACCAACGCCATGTACCGCCGTATACAGCTTATTCCTAAAGATGCAGTTGATGAACAAAATAAGTTGATTCAGACATATATTGCCGTTCATAGAACCTTGTTTAATTTGGATGAGCCTTTTATTATTTTTAATTTAATGAAAATTAAATATCCTGACTGGTTTACTGCTAATTCTGAATATTTGGAATATTTTGCTAAAAATATTGAAAAGATCAGACAAGATCTTGAAAACGAACTTATAAATAAGCAAGGCAGACCTTTTTTTAGTTTATGCCAGGTTTATGATGCTGCTTATTTAATGATTGGTGATATTTTGAAAAAACTAGCCAAAGAACCAGAAACAATTAAAGAAGAACTAGCTGATAAAAAATCTTTAAACTCTATTATCGAAAAAGTTTACGCTAAACGTCTCAAGACTCTGAAATCAAGATTGATGAGATCTGCTATTTATTCAACTTTATCAATCTTTTTAAGTGGTATTGTCAGTTATATTATTTTTGAAGGACCAGTAGCCCATTTAGTTCATGGTAAATTTAGCGCTTTTGCTTTATTTGTTGATCTAGCTGTGCCTACAGCGATCATGTTCATTTTGGTAATGATTATTCGACCACCATCTGATGAAAATTTAGCTAGAGTTAAAGAAGAGATTTATAAGATTGTTTATAGGCAAGAACAAGATGATATTTATGAACTTAGTTTTAAGAAAAAGAAGAAATATTTTATTAATACTGTCTTTACTTTGATTTCTTTACTTGCAGGGACTGCGTCTTTAGCTGGTATTTGGTGGATTTTTAAGATTGCAGGTGTGCCCTGGACCTCACTTTATATCGATACCATCAGTGTGGCGATGATTGTTTTTGCTGCCATGATTATTAAAGATAGATCTAAAGAGATAACCATTCAAGAAAAAGGAAGTTTTGGTGAGTTTTTTGTTGATTTGTTTACCTTGCCTTTGGCTAAAATTGGCCAATGGTTTTCTAGTAAATGGCGAGAGTATAATGTAATTAGTGTCTTTTTTACAGCTTTAGTGGATACTCCATTTTCAGTTTTAATTTCTACAATTGAAGATTGGAGATCCTTTTTAAAAGAAAAGAGAAGTGAGATACATTAATAAAGTAATGGTAGTTTAAAAAATTTTGCTAAATAAAAATAATAGAGCGTTGAAGCGAGATCTGGCTAAGTTTACTTTAGCAAAGAATATACTATCGAGCTTCACCTAGTGAGCCTTGTATTTTAAAAAAAAATAGAATGTTGCCGCGAACGACTCTATTATTTTTATTTAGCAAAGTTTCTAACAATCATTATTTTATTAAATAAAAAGGAAATTATGTCAGAGTTAAAATTAATTCCCCTAGGAGGAATGGGTAAGGTCACCCAAAACTTATATGTCTATCAATATCAAGACGAAATCTTACTCATTGATTGTGGAATTGGCTTTCCTGATGTTTATATGCCTGGGGTTGATGCCATCATCCCAGATATTTCATATTTGCAAAAACAAGTTGAAAAAGGCAAAAAAATTGTGGGCTTGATTTTCAGCCATGGACATGATGATCATACGGCAGCAGCCGGCTATTTATTACCTGATTTGCCAGACTTCCCACTCTATGCCAGTAGTTTGACAGCTGGTTTTGCCGAAGAACGCCTCAAGGATCAAGGAGTTGACAAGCGAGTTGAAGTAGTGCCTGACAAAACGCCAATCAAAGTGGGCAGTCATTTTGAATTTCAACTCATAGCCGTCACCCATAGTGTGCCGGACACTAAGCATATTGTTTTAAAAACTCCAGTGGGTACTATTTATCATGGCAGTGATTACAAACTTGACCCTAAGCCTGTAGATGGAGTGTTGACTGATTTTGAAGCCATTAGCCAAGTGGGTAAAGAAGGAGTTTTATTAACTTTGCTCGATTGCTTGAGGGTCGAAAAAGAGGAGTGGATTAAATCAGAGTCAGCAGTAGGCCCTGCTTTGGAAAAAGAAATGTTTGATGTTAAGGGTAAGATTTTGGTAACTTTGATGAGTTCACATATCCATAGAATTCAACAGGTGGTTGACTTGGCTGTTAAACTTGGTCGGAAACTAGTTTTTGTTGGTCGTAGCGTAGAGCAAAATACTAAAGTAGCAGGCTCATTAAATAAACTTAAAATACCTAGAGATTTACTAGTAGATAAAAAATATGTCAATGATTATCCAGGACATAAATTATTAGTCATCATTGCTGGTAGTCAAGGTCAAGAAGGTTCTTCTTTGAAAAGGGCAGTTTACGGAGAACATAGAGTCATTCAAATTAAAAAGACTGATAGAGTAATTTTTTCAGCCAATGTGATTCCAGGTAATGAAATTCCTTATTATGATGCTATTGATGAATTAGCTAGAAATGGGATAGAAGTAGTTTATCCTGACATTGCTCCTGATATCCATCAATCTGGTCATGCTAGTGCTGCTGAACAAACAGAGATAATTTCTTTATTAAAACCCAAATCTGTAATGCCAATTGGTGGAGCTGACAGGCACAGGGCTTTGTTTAGAACTAGAGTAGCTAAACCTTTAGGCTATCACGATCATCAAGTTCTCATTCCTAAAGCAGGTCAGGTTTTATCCATCACAAAGAACGAGTGTAAAGTTGTTGATAAAATTAAACTCAGACCCAGAATTGTTGATGGACTTGGGATTGGTGATGTGGGTCCAGTGGTTTTATCTGATCGATTAACTTTATCCAAAGCTGGAATCATTGTTTTGGTGATTCCTCAATTTAAAGGCAAACTAGAGTTAGATAAGATTGAAGTTATTTCTAAGGGTTTTGTATTCATGAAACATGCCGAAGAGGTAGTTGAATTTATCAAAGAGAAAACAGCAGAGATTATTAGAAGAGCAGGTAGAAAAACTCCACGCAAAGAACTAAAACGCATGATTGAAAAACGACTTGGTAGAAGGCTTTATAAAATAATCAAAAGAGAACCCATGATTGTACCCATGTTTTTGGAGAGATAAAGATGGAACAACGTTGTATGCCTGCTACTAGAGAGTTTTTAAGCAGACCAGCATGTAGTGCTGCTGAATCTATTTGGCTTAAACACCTTTTTAAAGGGATTTTATATAAGAAAGCTCTTGTTATACGGCGGATAAGAGTAACAGGCTTTGATACCCCTCATCAAGTATGGCAGACAATAGCTATCAAAAAAATAGAAGAAACAGAACCTACTTATTTGTGTTTAACTGGTCCAGTAGCTGGAGCTATTGTAGCTGGAGTGAAAGAGTATGGAAGATTTTTAAGCAGAGAACATTCCATAAATGCTTCACAACTTCGTCAAGCCGATGCAATTATTGTTCGTTTTATTCTACCAGAACCATATTTTCCTAGACATGATTTAGCCTTTTTTCGCAAATCACATCGTGTTGGTGAGAATCATAAGATTTTTAGTTTTGACTTTGATAATTTTTTTGACACCAGCCAAGATACTTGGTATTTAAATGTGCTTTTTTATACTTTAAAAAAACTAAATATTCGATTTAATCAAAATGTTTTTTTGGCTAATTCATTAGCTTATAAAAGATTTTTAGAAAAAAAGAGTAGCGATTTTTAAAAGTAACAAATTCTATTTTCCCTCTTGCCAATTAGTATAAATATGTTATATCCTATAGTTATATTAATTGGGTTTTAATTACTGCAGCTAAAGTTAAAATCTTGAGTTATACTGAATAAAGTAATTCTTAATTAATAAACTTAAAAAATGGCTAGAAAACGTAAACGCCGCACTAGAAAAAAGGATATTAAGTTAAAAATTCGTAATGAAACAGTTTATTCAGTTGTTGGCTTAGTTTTTATCACTTTTGGTATTTTGATTATTATTTCTTTTACTGGTCAGGGTGAGATTTTAGCTAAAATTAATCATTTTTTAGCTGATAAATTAGGCCTAGGCATGATATTTTTGCCTTTTGTTTTTATGTCTGCAGGTTTAGTGATGATGAATACCAAATGGTTTTGGTCAAAGCCAACTACCTTTCTTAGTACTTTACTCTTGATGATATCTATCACTGTTTTACTTAAGGCTGGGACGCTTGGTTTAGAGACTTTTACTAATTTAGCAAATCTAATCACTCCAATTGGTACTTATATCAGTTTTATCGCTCTATTTATCATTGCTTTATTGATTATGTTTGAAGCCTCTTTAGCTGAGTTGCTGGAGTTTCTAACTAACAAAAGAAAAGCAAAAGAAAAGGATACTGATAAAGCTAAGAAAAAACAAAAAGACTTTTTAGAAGAAAAAGAGCAGAAGAAAAAAGGTTTTACTATTCCCAAGTTAGCTCTTTTTAAGAAAAAGGATAAAGGATTTAGCATCAATAAAAATGAACTTAAAACAGCAGACAGTAAGGAAAAAGCGTTTGGCACAGCTGTAGTGGGTGAAAATCTTCTCAAAGCTAAAACTGACTCTGATAAGGCTAGCGCTTCTTTGTCTGATAGCACTGCTAGTACCCTAAGTAATATGCCTGTTATTTGGGATTATCCTCCTTTATCTTTGTTGTCTGATAGCAAAGGTGGTGAAGCCAACCGTGGAGATGTTAAAGCTAACGCTGATATTATCGAAGGCACACTTGATTCTTTTGGCATCAAAGCCAAGGTCGCAGAGGTTAACTATGGTCCCAGCGTGACTCAATATGCCTTAAAGATTACTAAAGGCACCAGGCTTTCAAAGATTACTAGCCTAGCTACAGACTTAGCTTTGGCTTTAGCAGCTCCTACTGGTCAAATTAGAATTGAAGCACCAATTGCCGGTCGTTCTCTTGTAGGTATAGAAGTACCTAATTTTTCTGCTCAATATGTGACACTAAAAACAATGTTGCAATTCTCAAAAATGAAAAAACATGCTTCAAAGTTGGCAGTTGCTTTGGGCATTAATGTGTCAGGCAAGCCTACCATTGTTGATATTGCTCAAATGCCCCATTTGCTGATCGCTGGTGCCACTGGTTCTGGTAAATCAGTAGCTATTAATGCTTTTATGTGTTCAATTTTATTTAGAGCTAGCCCCAATGAAGTTAAATTCATCTTGGTTGATCCCAAGCGAGTGGAGTTGACAGGTTACAATGGCATTCCTCATCTCTTAACGCCAGTGATTGTGGAGCCAAAAAAGGTAGTTGCTGCTCTAAAATGGGCAGTTAATCTGATGGATAAGCGCTATAAACAGTTGGCTGAGGTTGGAGTAAGAAATATTGATGCTTACAATGAATTGGCTGGTCTAGCCGCCATGCCAAACATTGTGATTGTGATTGATGAGTTAGCTGATATTATGCTTTTTGCTCCAAGTGAGGTTGAGGAGTCAGTTACCAGAATTGCACAAATGGCTCGTGCAGTAGGGATTCACTTGGTTTTGGCTACTCAGCGACCTTCGGTTGATGTCATCACTGGTTTAATCAAAGCCAATATTCCAGCTAGAATTGCTTTCAATGTCTCATCAATGACTGACTCGCGGGTAATTTTGGATACGCCTGGGGCAGAAAAACTACTTGGTAGAGGTGATATGCTTTTTATTCCTCCGGATCAGGCAAAACCATCTAGAATCCAAGGTACCTTTGTAGCTGATCAGGAAATCAGACAGTTAATTAATTTTATCAAGGCTCAAGGTCAAGAACCTCAGTATGAAGAGGATATAACTACCAAATACAAAGCTCTTAAAACTAAAGGTGCTTTAGGTGAGGCTGGTGAAGCTGCTGATAGAGATGAGAAGTTTGCAGCAGCAGCCAGACTTTTTTCCAAATATGACAAAGCATCATCTTCTTTAATCCAACGCCGATTATCAGTTGGTTATGCTAGGGCAGCTAGAATTTTAGATCAGCTTTATGAAGCTGGTTTAGTTGGGCCACCAGAGGGTAGCAAGCCTAGGGAAGTTAATAATGCTAAAATCAATGAGTATTTGGGAAGTTTGCAGAGTTTGGAAGAGTAAAGTTTAAATATAGCGCTTAGAATTTGCTAAATCCAGACAATCAAGCCACGGCCTTAACTCGCCACCATTTTAAGAGTAAAAAGGTGAGGGCAAATAAAATACTAGAGACTCTCAGTGCCCAGAAGATCCCCCATTGGTCACTAATAAAACCAATCATTGGCCCTAATGCAGCATAAACTATTCTTCTAGTCAAGTTTTGAAAAGATAAAATAGTGGAAGCCCTGTTGCTAGGGACCTGTTTTAGCACTTGATCTGAAACAAGAGTTCTACTCATCGTCATTACTCCCATCAGTATTCCCCAAACTGGTAAGATGATCAAGATTGGTACAAAGCCAAGCAATAATAGTGATGTACTGGCTATCACCACTAAACCTAGTAATTTTTTATTTCCTAGTAATTTGGCATATTTATCTGTAAAAGCAGAAATAATACCATTAATAATATTGAAAGAGGCAAAGATAATTCCAAAATAGATGATTGGTACTCCCACTTTTTTAATATAAGGTTGAGCTAAAAAATTGTTAGCAAAGATGATTGAGTTGAAAAAAGTATAGAAAATTGTCAGCCACAGTATCTGAGGATTACGATGAATGATTTTGACACTATCTTTGATAAGTTGTAGATACTCGGTGTTTTCTTCTCTGGCTAGTTTTTCTTTAGTTTTTTCAAAAGTGCTAGTGACGATTAAGCCGAAGAAGTGAGCGATTCCGGAGACAAAAATGCTCGTTGCCAAGGAAATTGAAGCAATAGCTCCACCTGCTGCATTTCCTATAACTCTGGCTACTTGTATTATGCCTTGACAGTTACCTTCGACTTTTTTAAAATTTTTTTCTTGATTTCTAGCTTTTAGATTTTCATGAAGAAAAGCAGTGTTTGCTCCAGATACAAAGGCTGTTCCTATAGCTAGGATTAATTCTCCGACCATAAATTGCCAAAAGTTTGTACTTAAACTATAAACAAAAAAACCAACAGTCCAGAAAAAGGATCCCCAAATTAGACTGATACGTTTACCAAAATAATCAGCTAGAGCACCGGTTGGTAATTCTAAGATAATTATTGCCAAAGAATAAATTGATTGCAAAAGCATCACCTGAGTCATATTTAAGCCATGTGATAACCAAAACAACACTATCACCGGTCCAAAAAATTCCAAGCTCGTAAGAAATTGATAAAGGTAGTATTTAGAGATGTTTGATTTTTTGGGCAAGATATAGCCATTTTAGCAGAAGCAGAAATTGCTAGTATAGCTTGCGGGGGGATTAGCCAATAGCTAGAATAGCATTAAAGTGAAAAAAGAGCTCAACAATTATCTCCCTTATTTATCCCTGCTTGCTGTAGCTAGCTGGTTTTTTAGACTATTACTGAAAAATAGTGTCAATTTATTTTTTTTTGATCAAATAGACTTGGTGCAGCAGTTTTTGCTTAAAGAAAAATCATTTTTTACTCTTTTCTTTTTTCAATATGGTCCCCATCGTCAAGGGATATCATTTGTGATTTGGGATTGTTTGAATAGTGTTTTTGGATATCATGCCTTTATTCCAGTGTTTATTTCATTTGTGGCTGTATTTTTAGCAACTTTAATAGCTCTTTTATTAGTTAAAGAAATAAGGGGAGAAAACAAAATTTCTGATTTTATTATCCCAGTTATTTTTTTAAGTTTGCGTAGCAATGAATCATTTTTTGCAACAGCTAACCCGTCACATGGTCCTTTTTCACTATTTTTATTGCTATTATTTTGTTTATTTTTTATGAAATTCACGCGTTTGCGGCGTAGTGGTAAAATGCCAAAAATCAAGTCTCGAAAATTTATGCGCTGGAGAGTGAAAGATATCAAGTTAAACTTGGCAATGTTGACAAAAAAGCAGATAAAACTCCTGCTAGCTTGGGGCCGAAAGCATAAACTCACTTTTTTATATTTTTTTACTTGTCTACTTATTTTCTTGCTTAGCTTTTCTGGTTTTGGCTTTGTGGCCTTGTTACCGCTGGCAATTATTGGTTTGTTAATCTTGGGCACTGCTTATTTCAAAAAAAGAAAAAGAATTGATAAAAAAGCAATTTTAATTTTAATGGCAGTACTGATTAGTAGCTTATTATTTTTTTATCAATACTCATACCAGCCAGCAGTTGATTGTTTTGATCCCTATTTGATTAATATTGTTGATCACCTAAAATTCATGACTCTTATGATTAGTTTTTTTATGGGTAGTACAGAAATTAATAATTTTTCTTTAGTTTTAGGAACATTGGGATTTATTGTTTTAATAATTAATCAATTAATTACTTTAAGTAAAATTTCTAAAGTTAAACGTCAAATTGATAAATATCACTGGTATCTTATTTTTTTACTCAATAGTTTTACTCTGATTTTTATAAGCTTAACTGCTTATGGACGAACTTGTTTGGGTTTAGAAGCAGCGTTTGCATCAAGATATTCACTCTATTTAATTCCAGGATTTTTAGCTGTTTATTTTACTCTAATTAAATTTTTTAATAGAAAAAATAAAATGAGTAAAGTTTTAATAGTGATTTTTGTTTTATCTGCAATTTTATTTGAAATTAATGGCCGTAGATTTTGGCAGCTGTCTATGTATTATTGGAGAGATACAAAAAACTCTTATCTAAAGTGTTTTAATACTGACTTCAGTAATATTGAATTCTGTGAAAAAAAAGTTAATCAGCTTTTTTATCATGATGGTAAAAATGTTGTCAGAGAGGTTTTAGAGCACACTCTGAATAGTGAATGAAAAAGCCTTGAGTTTTTTTGGCAGGCTTCACATTTTTTTTGATCTTGCTATAATCATAAAGTGACTAAAGATAGATTTTTACCTTTGAATGTTCTTTTTTTAGCTGCTGGCTTTGGCACTAGGCTGGGTAAAACAGGAGAAAAAACTGCTAAGGGTTTGTTTAGAAATGCTAACGGTCAGACAATTACTGATCTTTTAATTAAAGACCTCTGGCAATTTCCTTTTATCAAAGACTATGCTTTGGTCACTAATCAACGTTTTTATCAACAGTATCAAGATCATTTTAATCAAAACTATCCAAATCTTAAGATTAAAATAATCAATGATGGAGCTAATAGCCCAAAAAATAGATTAGGAGCAATTGCTGATTTAATTTTAGCTCTCGATGTTTTGAATTGGTGGAATAAAAATGTCTTGGTATTGCCAAGTGACAGAAATCCAGGTTCAATTTTAGCTAAATTAATCCAATTTGCTCAAAAACATCCACTTGCTTTTAACACGGTACTTAGAATTACTGATAAAAGCGAAATTAAAAACAAAAGAGGTTGCGCTGTGATTAATGAGCAGAATGAAATTACTGATTTTGTGGAAAAACCAGCTAATCCTCCTAGTAATTTAGCTTCAGTACCCTTTTATATTTTTCCCAAAAAATCGCTTGCTTTAGTGAAAAAGTATAAAAACAGTGGTGGCAACATGGACGCTCCAGGAAATTTAATTCCTTGGCTGTTAGAGAACAATTTTCCAGTCTATGCCTATGTAACTAAAGAGGAAGCGTTAGATATTGGTACGCTCGAAGAATTGGCTGAGTTTCAGAAAAATTAAATAGTTTGATATAATATATATTATTAAATAATATTATCAGTCAAACATTATGTCACCAAAGATAGAAATGTTAGTGGTAAGGCCTCCAAGAGTTGTCACAGAAGCAGAGTATGAGCAAATATTAAGCTTACTTGATGAAAAATTAGGTAAAGATACATATACGGAAACACAAACAGGTAGGCCTGATAATCCTTTTTTTATAACCATTGGTGAAGAATTTATAGGTGACTTAGAACAAGCCATAGAGGTTATTACTAAAGTATTTGTTCAAGTATTCGGACAGGAAGCTGAAGTAAAAACAGAGCCAGAGTTTTCTGTAGTTGATGATTTAAAGTAAAATTGGTTTATAATAATCATATCATGTCAAAAAAAAGTTTCTTTAACCCTGTATCAAATGCAAAAGCACTAGCCTTTTTATTTTTTTTGTTGGCTTTTATCAGTCTATTAGATATTATTAATGGTGAAAGTAGTTTGTTGGGAATGGCAATGGGTTTCTTGTATTTAGTAATAGGGATTGGTTTAAGAAAGCAAAAATTATGGGGAGTTTATGGACTTGGAGTGTTGGCAGTTGTGACTTTACTTGCCATCTTTGCTTTTGGCTCTATTCCTACTTTATTAGCTTCTTTTCTAATAGCAGCTTTACTCTTTTTTTGGTTTTATTCTGCGAAAAGTAAATTTAAGAAATAAGATTCTTGTGGAGACTCCTCTAAAAAAGTGGAACCAGCTGGTGGATTGGGTGGTGAAATGGGGTGAGGAGTTAGTTTTTAATCAAATATTAAATTTATGATATTGAAAGTTTTGGATAAGAATAAAATCAAAAAATACAGTAATAGGAAAATATAAATTAAACCTCCTTTTAATGCTCTTTTGCCTTTAACTTTTTTTGGTTTCATGCCTCTTGTAAACTCAGTACATTCTTTTTTCCCGAAGCATTTAATAGATTCTGGAAGAAAGTACTTTATCCCAACATAGAGCAATAGTAATGAAAATAAAAATTCAACTAATAAAAAAATTTTTTCCATGAGAAAATGATAGCACAATTTATTTATGTAAAAAAATGAAATATTTAGATTGATACATAAACCCCTGTGGAGATGAGGGGCAATGAACCCCTGTCCGCAACTGCTTGATTATCAACTTCTACAGACATAGTTTATTTTTCTTAAAGTAAAGTAGGTAAATAAACAAACCTTATCTTTACTACTCATGTCTAAATTACTTCTGCTTTTAGCGACATGCAAGTAAAAGCTGTCACACTGACTGAGTTTTCACCTATAAATTCTCGTCAATGAGAAGAAATTTATAGATGCCAGCTTAGGCTAATGCCAATGCTGGGGCTGCAGGCATACCGAAATCGAAAAGGCTAGCAACTTTAACAGCTGCTTCCTTAGCGGCATTTCGAGCCTTAGCCATTAAACTGGAAAGTTTGCCAGTTAATTTTTAATCTTTTTTTAGCGTCTACAGATTAAAGACGGTCTGCAATTGATAAAGAGCCATCACGTCAAAGCTATACATCCCCATTTATACAAACATTATAAGACGTTTCTAGATAAAAATCAAGCTTATTTTATGAATCAGGCCTCATGTGCGACTGCTAAGCCAATTACTTTTTTCAAACCAACTTTTTTTAAAACTTTAGCGCATTCATTCAGAGTAGCACCAGTAGTAATGACATCGTCAACGATGATGATGCTTTTGTTGAGATATGAAATCGGCTTTGGCTTTGTTGATAAACTGAAACTACCAATCAGCTGACTAAGTCGCTGCTCTCTGTTTTTACTACTGGCTTGCCTTTTACTATGCTTACCTTTTTTTAAAATTCCTAGATAAGGGATGCCAGCTAAACTTGCTAATTTTCTGGCTATCAGTTCACTTTGATTAAAACCACGTTCTCTCAGCCTTTTTTGATGAATTGGCACAGCAGTAATTAAATCCATTTTAGGGAAGTAAGAATTTTCCCAAAACATTGTTCCCAATAATTGAGCAATATTTTTGACACCTTGGTATTTGAGAGTTTTAATCAGTTTTGAAATTGGATCTTGGTAATTGGCGGCCACAAATAATTGATCTAAATAGGCTGGTTCTAATTCAATTCTGATGGACATGGGAATAAAATTGATTTTTTGATAGCAATTTTCACAAATGAAACAAAACAGTTTGCCACAAGAGACACAGAATTTAGGAAAAATAAGATCTAGAAGACGCTCAATGAACTGTTGAGGCATAAAGCAATTTTTATTAAATTTATAATGCTTTGCTTTATGCTAACAGCTATTTATGACAAGAACTGTAATTTTTTGTGGGCAATACAGGACTCGAACCTGTGACCTCACGAATGTGAATCGTGCGCTCTAGCCAGCTGAGCTAATCACCCTTGTTTTAGTTGTATAATACAGAATATATTATACCTTAAACTGATCTATAGCATTTACCATAGATGAATATTAAAGTCGTTCGCTGCAGAGTGATATCTTGTCTCACTTACTATTTTGATTAAACTAGAACACAGTATTTTTTTTAAGAAAGGAAAAATGCCACTTAAACAAACTCTAATGAATGATATGAAGCAGGCTATGAAAGCCAGAGATAGTAAAACTTTAGGAGTACTCCGGCTGCTTTTATCTGAGCTTAAAAATGTGGAAATAGATCATGGCGAGCAAGATGATGCTGGAGTAGAAAGAATTATTAGGAGGATGGTTAAACAATGGCGGGAGGCAATTGAAGAATATAAAAAAGGAAATAGGGAGGATCTAGTCACTGAGGCAAAAGAAAAAATTACTGTTTTAGAAAAATATCTTCCTAAACAAATGTCTGACGAGGAGCTCAAGAAAATAGTAGAGACAGTGATTGCTGCTACTGATTCCAAACAGGCTGGACCTCTGATTGGGCAAGTGATGGCCAAAGTTAAAGGCCAGGCTGATGGCAAGAGAGTAGCAGCCATGGTTAATCAGATGTTATGAAGACCAAAAGTATTGGTGAAATTCTCAAAGAAGAAAGACAGGCGCACCGTTTTAGCCTGGAGAATTTCTCTAAAAGAACCAGAATAAAAGTTGCTTATTTAGAGGCATTGGAAGACAATCAGTTTGATTTGTTACCTGCTGCTATTTTTGTTAAAGCATATATTAAAACTTATGGTCGAATTTTTGCTTTTGATTATCAACCACTGTTAGCTTTACTCAGAAGAGATTATAAAGAAAGCGCCAAAGGAAAACTAATTCCTCGTGAATTTCTCAAGCCTGTTTTAAAAAAAAGACGACTCTCAAAACCAGTTACTTTTGCTTTGTTTTTATTTGTCAGTATTTTTTTGGTTTTGATGAGCTATGTAGTTATACAATGGTACAATTTAAATAAACCACCTAATTTATTGCTAATTTCTCCCAAGGAGGATGATTTTGTTTCATCTCAAATTGTGATTGAGGGACAAACTGACCCTGAAGCTTTAGTAGCAGTCAATGCTGAGCCAATTGCCATTAAGCCAGATGGTAGTTTTAGTACTACAGTTCATTTGCCTAGAGAAGGGATTGCTACCATTACTGTTGAGGCTACTGATCGGCGTGGTAAAAGCAATTTAATTCAACGTACTGTTTATGTGAAGTTTTAGTTATTAACTTGCTGCGGCCCTACTAGCTTTATGATATATTTAAACTATTGCTAAATAAAAAAAGGAGTTTTCATGTCTGAGATTTTACCAATTGTTTTTGCAGTAGTATTGGTTATTATCACTATTATTCTTTCAATTGTTGGGATTCAGATTATTTTGGTTTTGATTGAAGTAAAAAGAACTCTAAAAAAAGTAAATGATACCGCCACTGGCATAGAGAATAAATTTAATCAAATTATTGCACCTTTGCAGAATTTAGGAGGGATGGCCTCTGGTTTGAAAACAGGCTTTAGCCTTTTTGAAAGTTTTGTCCAGTGGTTGAACCGTAATAAAAGTAAAAAGGAAGCTTAAACTTTTGTCCATACAAAACAATGATAATTCTGGTTCTTTTTTAACAGGCTTCACAGTTGGTTTATTTGCTGGAGCGGCTGCTTACTTTTTCTTTGCTACTGATCGAGGAGATGAATTACACCTGAAATTAAAAAAAGAATGGGAGCAAGCTAGCGAAAAATTAGCAGAAAAAGGAGTGATTGAAGATAAAAATCTTAAATTAAAAGATTTGGCAGCCAGTTTTTTTGAAAAGATTAGTACTGCTTGTTCCTCAAAGAGTATTAGTAAGTCTGGTGTTAAGAAAAAAAAGATAAGCAAGAAAAAATCCAGCCCCAAGCGTCTTCATAAAAAAACAGGTTTGAAGTTTAAGGGAGTGTAATAGTGAACAAAGAGCAATTTACACAGCTAAAAGCACGACTTTTTTAACTTATTCTAAAATCCCTCTGTTATAATTAGCTCTATGCTAAATCCTAATCAACTCCGCCAGAAATATTTTGATTTTTTTGCTGATAAAATTCGTAAACACGCCATTATTCCTTCTTCGACCTTGGTGCCGGAAAACGATCCCACTACTCTTTTTACTGGTTCAGGGATGCAACCTATGATTTCCTATTTATTAGGTGCTAAACATCCTAAAGGCAGTCGTATTGCTGATTCACAAAAATGCTTTCGAGCAGAAGATATTGAAGAAGTTGGTGACAATCGTCATACCACTTTTTTTGAGATGTTGGGTAACTGGTCTTTGGGTGATTATTTTAAAAAAGAGCAATTGGCTTGGTTTTTTGAATTTCTGACTAATGAAGTAGGTTTAGATCCCAAGAAGCTTTATGTGACAGTTTTTGACGGTGATAAGAAATTTAAAGTATTTGAAAATGGCAAAGCTAAAGCTCTGACAGCAGACCTTGAATCTGTAGAAATTTGGAAAGAGTTATTTGCCAAAAAAAGTATTAAAGCCACTGATGCTCGTGACGCTGAGAAAAAAGGCATGCAAGGAGCCAGAATTTTTTATTATCCTGCAGAAAAAAATTGGTGGTCACGAGCTGGCGTGCCAGTTAATATGCCAGTGGGTGAACCAGGTGGACCAGATAGTGAAGTTTTCTATGATTTTGGTGCTGATAAAAAATTTCATGAAAATTCTCCATTCAAAGATAAACCTTGTCATGTAAATTGTGATTGTGGCCGTTTTTTGGAAATTGGTAATTCTGTTTTCATGCAGTACCAGAAGACAGAAAAAGGTTTTGAAGCTTTGCCACAAAAAAATGTTGATTTTGGTGGTGGTTTTGAGCGCATTATCGCGGCAGCACAAGATGAGCCTGATATTTTTAAAACTGAAATCTTTGAGCCTATTATTAAAGTAATAGAAAAATTAATAAAAGTTGATTATGCACAAGCTGGAGAAAAAGAAAAAAGCTCAATTAGAGTAATTGCTGATCATCTACGCGCAGCAATCATGTTGGCAGCTGATGGAGTTTTACCTTCCAACAAAGAGCAAGGGTATGTAGCTAGACGTTTGATTCGCAGAGCTATTCGCTATGGCAAAATGGTAGGTATTGAGCAAGATTTTTTAGCAGAATTAGTGCCAGTGGTGGCTGAAACTTATCAAGGAGTTTATCCTGAAATTGAAGAACAAGCAGTAGCAATCAGCACTACTTTAGAACAAGAAGAGAAAAAATTTAGAAAAACTTTAGTAAGAGGCTTGAAAGAATTTGAAAAAGCAGTTGCAACAACAGCAGACACAGAAATGCTTAAGGCCAAAGATTTACAATCTGAGCTGGATGAGAGTCGCCCAGTACTTACGGCTCAGTTAGCTTTTAAACTTTATGAAAGCTATGGTTTTCCATTGGAATTATCAATAGAGGAAGCAGTAGCAAAAAATATTGTCATTCCTGATGATTTAGAAGCAGCTTTTGCAGAAGAAAAAAAAGCTCACCAAGAACGTTCACGCACTGCTTCAGCAGCTAAGTTTAAAGGTGGTCTGTCAGACAGCTCAGAAATTACCACCAAGTATCATACAGCTACTCACTTGATACATGCAGCTTTAAGAAAAATTTTAGGCAAGCACGTAGCCCAAAAAGGTTCCAATATTACCGCCAAGCGCTTACGTTTTGATTTTTCTCATCCTCAGGCTTTAACTCAAAAGGAAATTAAAGCAGTGGAAGAGCAAGTGAATCAATGGATTGAAGCAGACTTTGAAGTTAAAAAAGAAAGCATGAGTAAACAGAGAGCATTGGATTCCGGAGCTTTGGCTTTTTTTGCAGAACGTTATCCGGATGAGGTAACAGTTTATTCTATTTTTGACCTTAAACTTGATAAAAAAAAGGCTTCTTCACAGCCGATTGCTATGGAGATTTGTGGTGGGCCTCATGTGAAAAGCACCGCTGAGATTGGTAAGATTAAGATTTTCAAAGAAAAAGCTGTTGCTACTGGAGTGAGGAGAGTTTATGCTAAATTAGCGTAAGTATGATACTGCTTCGCCCCCCTTTAAATATTGCTCCAACTTTGCTTTAATATTGATATGGGTCTAGCTCAGTTTTTTAAGTCCAAGAACAAGAAGGATGAAGCTGGTGATTTATTCATTAGCTTATTACTGTCAGATCAAGTTCTCCAGGCTGCACTCTGGACAGTTGAGAATGGACAAATCGTTATTTTAGAGAAATCAAGTATCAAAGAATACAGCAATGATAAGGATTGTCTGCTCAAAACTGATAGTTGTTTGCAAGAGTTAGGTCCAGACAGTGAAAATGTGAACCAGACAGTTTTCGCTTTTGATCCAAGTTGGGTTAGTGATCAAGGAATTAAGCTTGATAAGAATAACTTTCTTAAAAAATTAACCAAAGAACTTTCCTTAAAACCAGTTGGTTTTGTGGTAGTGACTGAAGCATTGATCGAAGAACTGAGTAGCAAAGATCCTCTTCTTTCAGTCTTAATTATCTATTTTGAAGCAAAAAAACTATTTTTAAATTTGGTCAAACAGGGACAGTTGTTAAAAAGCATTGAAATTGGCAGGTCTGATGATATTAAGGCTGATTTAATTGAAGGACTAGCTCGTTTGCAAAAAACTCTAAAGAAAAGTGAGCATTCTCTACCGGCTCATATTCAATTACTTTCTCTAGTGTTAGATCCAAGAGAGCTTGCTGATCTGCAGCAAGAGATTTTATCAGTTGATTGGGAAAAGGAAGCTAAATTCTTACAAAAACCATTAATTAATCTTTTTCCTAGGGAGAAATTATTGGATGTAATGACTAAGCAGGGAGGGAGAGCAGTAGCAGAAGCTCAAGGTTTAATTGCAGTTGATCCAGTAAAAAAAGCGCAGGCTGAGGCAAAGAAATTAAATCAAGAAGAAAAAGCAGTTAGTGCTGCTTCTAGTTTTGGTGTGCCAATCAGTGCAGAACATCTGAAAGATAGTGATTCAATTGCAGAGCCAGATTTAAATTTATCTGAAGCTGTAGGTAGTTCTGCTCCTCCTGATGGGTTTTTATCAGCAAACGGTAAAAAATTCAGTAAAGCTGCTGCTTTTAAAAAATTTGGCAAATTTTTTCATACAGGTAAAAAAGAGCGGCAAAGTAAACATGATTCACATTTGAAGATGATAATTTTAGGGATTGTGACTGGGTTTTTAGCTTTGCTCATCTTTTTTTATCTTTTTTTAATTTTGTCTTATAAAGTTTTAATTGAAATTAAGTTAAAGCCTATTGTAGTGAGCAAAGAATTAAACATTACTTTGGATCCAGAGGCTGAGGCTTCTGATCCAGAAAATTTAATTTTAAAAGCATCATTGGAGGAGAAAGAATTAACAATTAAAGATACAGTAGAGACTACTGGTGTCAAACCCATTGGTGAAAAAGCCAGTGGCAAAATTACTATTTTGAATAAGACTGATAGTGAAATCACTCTAGAGAAAGGTAGTGAACTGTCCAGTGGTGACTTGAAGTTTGCCCTGAATGATGGAGTCAAGGTTGAAGCAGCCACTGTTAAGGAGAAAGATAGTGGAGATGGTGAAATTAAGGAATATGGCAAAACAGTAGCTAAGGTCACTGCTGTTGAAATTGGGGCAGATGGGAATTTAAGCAAAGACAGCGAATTTAAATTTCTTGATAGTGCAGCTGACAAATTAACAGCCACTGCAATTGAGGATTTCAGTGGTGGCTCTAGTAGAGAAATCAGGGTTGTCTCAGAGCAAGATAGAAAGGATCTATTGGCTAGTTTGACTGATAAATTACAAACAGATGCTGAGAAAGAATTTAAAGAAGAATCTGGTTCTGGGAGATATTTATTACCTACGGGTGAAGTAAAAGTTTTGTCAGCCGATTTTGATGCTGAAGTTGGTGATGAAGTGGATGCTCTTTCTTTGGAGTTGACAGCTAAATTTTATGCAGTGGCCTATTTATCAACTGATCTGCGTCCTTTAGCTGAGTCAGTTTTGAGCAATGAAATACCTGATGGTTATCGTTTAGCTGAAGAAAATCCTGAAATTCTTTCAGCTCCAGCTAGTGATGAAGAGGCAGATGAAGATTCTAAGCAGATTGTTTTGGCTGCTAATATTAGTGCCCAAGCAATCCCAATTTTGGATACTGACTTGATTAAAGATGAAGTAAAAGGACAGGAGATTGAAGCAGTTGACCCTTTATTGGAGGAAAAAAAGGAAATAGCTGAGTCTGAATTAGTCTTACAACCTGCAATTGCCAAATATTTTGTAAAAAAAGTCCCACAACAAGAAGATAGAATTGAAATTAAGCTGCTAAATTATGCCTCAAACTCAAAAGAAAATTAATCACTCAGATTTAATCAATCTCTATCGTAAAGCACTAAATTCCGGTTTATCTTTAGATAAGATAGAAAAGAAAGTTGATAAATTACTTGATAGAAGTGAAGTTACACATCAAGTTGAGACAAAAGATGATTTAAGTCGTTTGGAGAGATTAAAAAATCGTTTGCCACTAATAGTAAGAGTGGGAGCTTTTGCTTTACCAGCTATTTTTATTGTCATTGGTTTTCTGATGGTGGGTAGTGCTGTTTTCCCCATAGTAGGTTTTTATCTAAAAACGCTACCAGAAATGAATGCCAAGCGTCTGGCTGCTCCAATCCCTCAGAGTGATGTCTTGGATGTTACTCCACTGATTATTGCTGATGCCAGTACAGGTGATAATGAGCAAGTATTAGGAGAAGTGCTAGCAACTGATCTTAACGATGGGCCAATTATTATTGATGCTGATCTTGATTACACTAATCTTTCAAATTGGTTTGATGAGGCTAGTTTGGAAGATTTCAAGCAAATCAGTCAGTTTGAAGGTAAAAGCGATGAATATGTGCTAGATATTCCTAAATTGAAAATTGAAAATGCTTTGGTTAAAGTAGGTGGTACTGATTTAAATAAGAGCTTAATTCAATATCCTGGGACTGCTTTACCTGGAAAACAAGGTTCACCAGTGATTTTTGGTCATTCAGTTTTGAGGCAGTTCTATAATCCCAAACAGAGCAATCCACGACGATATACTTCAGTTTTTAGTACCATTATGACTTTGACAAAAGGAGATAAAATTTATATTACCCATGGTAATATTAAATACAGTTACGTAGTACAAAGTAAAACTGAGGTCAAACCAACTGATACTTATATTTTAGCTCAACGTTATGATAGTCGACAGTTAAAATTGGTAACTTGTGTGCCTGAAGGTACTTATTTACGTAGAGGAATTGTGACAGCTGCTTTAGTTAAGGAGTGATTTTATTTTGTCTTAGAGTATTAGTGCTACCAGATAGATATAAAAATAATTTAATAATTGTTACTTATGCAAAATAAAAAAATTCTTGCCATCGACTATGGTACTAAACGCATAGGCATTGCCATTTCAAAAGCTAGTTTAGCCGAACCTTTGACTGTTTTGACTAACAATGAAAAAATTTTTGAACAAATTAGGGATATTTGTGTTAGGGAGCAAATTGATTTGATAGTTCTTGGGATTTCTGAAAACAAAATGGCAGAAAAAACCAGAGCTTTTGCCAAAAAACTCGAGCAAAAATTATCAGCGGCTAATCTAAAAATCCACCTTAAATTTTTTGATGAAACTTTAAGTTCTCAGACTGCTCGTAAGAAATTGCTTGCTGCAAAAGCAAAAAAGAGCAAAAGACAAGCTGCAATTGATCATTATGCTGCTGCTTTGATTTTGGAAGGATGGATGGAGGGGTGAAGTTAACAGTAAAGAAGCTATTTTGTTGTGGCGAACGACTACAATATTCTAATAAGCCAATTCATCGAATTATTACTACTTTTTCCCTAATCCATGTTACACTTAACTTTATGCAAAAAATTTTTAGATTTTTTAAAATCTTTTTTGTTATTTTGATACTTTTTGTAGTAGTAACAACAGCAAGTTTAATCTACCTTTATACACTCTTTCAACCAGTTGATAGTCAATCTCAACAAACTATTTCTTTTGTTGTCCCCAAAGGACAAGCAGTATCAGTGATAGCAGATCGTCTGCAAGAAAAACATTTAATTAAAAATGCTTTGCTCTTTCGTTTTTTCGTTAAGTTTAAGAAGCTGGAAAATAAAATCCAAGCAGGTTCTTTTGAACTTTCAGAAAGCATGAATTTAACTGAACTTGCTTTTCGTCTTACTCAAGGTACCAATGATCTGTGGCTGACCATCCCTGAAGGTTGGCGAAGGGAAGAAATTGCTGATACTCTGGAAGAATTAAAACTAGAAACTTTTGACAAAGATGAGTTTTTGCTTTTAACACTAGATAAAGAAGGCTACCTTTTTCCTGATACTTATCTTGTACCTAGAATGATTGAAACTGAAGCTTTAGTTAATCTGTTGGTCGATACTTTTGACAGAAAAGTAATTCAAGAATTAGAAAAGGAAATCACTGCTTCTGGTAAAGAATTTAAAGAGATCTTAATTATGGCCTCTTTGGTAGAGAGAGAAGCCAAAGGTTATGAACAAATGCGCATGGTTACAGGAGTTTTGAATAATCGTCTAGAGATTGGTATGGCACTTCAAGTTGATGCGTCACTGCAGTATGTTAAAGGTTATGATGAAAATCAAAAATCTTGGTGGGTGCCTCCTCTAGCTAAAGATAAAGAATTAGATTCTCCTTTTAATACTTATAAATATCCAGGTTTGCCACCTAAGGCTATTTGTAATCCTGGATTTGATGCAATCAAGGCGGTCTTAAATCCCAAAGATAATGACTATCTTTATTATTTACATGATCGAGATGCTGAGATTCACTATGCTCAAACTCTTGAAGAACATGAGGTAAATATAAATCAATACTTGCGTTAAATTTCAGCTGGTGTTAAAATGCAATTTTGTTGCGAGTTAATTGCGCTGTTTTTTTATTACTAACTCTAGAAAAATTCATTGTGAATTTCAAAAATTCTACTTTATTAGAAATATAAAACTCTTTTATTAACTATAGAGAGGCGGACAGTACTCTCTTTTTGTCATTCAAAAAGGAGCTTTCATGCATCAGAATAACAGGGAAAATTGGGGTAAAGATCAAAAAAAACTACCAACCTTAGATTTAGTTAAATTACAAAAAGATAGTTATGAATGGTTTCTAAATACAGGTATAAAAGAATCTTTGACAGAAGTCAATGCTGAAAAAGGTATTGAAGATTTTACAGGTAAGAACTGGGCTTTAAGTTTTGGCAATTATAGATTTGGTGAGCCAAAATATACTCTTTCACAAGCTAAACTAAAAAATGTAACTTACGACATGCCTCTTTATGTAGAAGCTACTTTGAGAAATAAAAAAACCGATGAAGAACAAACTCAAGAAGTATTTTTAGGTGATATTCCCAAAATGACTCCAGTTGGCACATTTGTGATTAATGGCATTGAGCGAGCTGTTGTCTCTCAATTAGTTAGATCTCCAGGTGTATTTTTCTCTGGAAAAGAAGATCAATCAATTGCTGAATTATTGTATAAAGCAGAACTCAGACCATTGCGAGGTTCTTGGATTGAAATTTCTGTAAGTAAAAAAAAGGTGATTACCGTTAAAATTGACCGTCGTCGTAAGATGCCGGTTACTGTTCTTTTAAGAGCTATCGGTTATGAAACTGATGAAGAGATTTTAGAACTATTTAAAGAAGCTAATCAGGCTGATAAACAGCAACTATTAGAGAATACACTTGCTAAGGATTCTACTAAAAATCAAGTTGAAGCTCTAATTGAGCTTTACTCTAAAATGAGACCCGGTGAACCAGCTGTCCTTGAGACAGCTAAAACTTTTTTAAAGCAATTATTTTTTGATAGCCGTCGCTATGATTTAGGATCTGTGGGGAGATATAAACTTAATCGTCGTTTAAAGATTGAGATAGATAAAGATTTAACTGTTTTATGTCCAGAAGATATTGTGGCTAGTATTGCTTATTTAATTAAATTGCAGAATGGGATTGGTAAAGTAGATGATATTGATCATCTCAGCAATAGAAGAGTAAGGCGAGTTGGTGAACTAGTTCAAGTTAATGCTTTTAGAATTGGTTTGATTAGACTCGAAAGATCCATTAGGGAAAAAATGTCTTTGACCAAGACCGACCAAGTTTTAACTCCAGCTGCCTTGGTTAATGCTAGGCCATTGATTGCTACCATTTCAGAATTCTTTAGAAGAAATAGACTTTCTACTATTCTTGATCAGACTAATCCTCTTTCAGAAGTTGACAACCTTAGAAGATTGTCAGTAATGGGTACTGGTGGTGTGACCAAAGAAAGAGCTAGCTTTTCAATGCGTGATATTAATGCTTCTCAATATTCAAGAATCTGTCCGGTGCGTTCACCAGAAGGTCCAAATATCGGCTTAGTTACTTATTTAGCACTATATACCAGGATAAATGAGTTCGGCTTTTTGGAGGCTCCATATTTTAAAGTAGAAAATAAAAAAGCTAAGATGAGAATCTCAGATGAGATTGTTTATTTGTCTGCTGATGAAGAAGAAGATCATAAGATTACTCACGCTAGTATCAATATTAACAACAGAGGCTATATCCAAGATGAATGGGTGCCAATACGCTATATGAATCAGTTTATAGAAGGCGCAGTTACAGATGTTGAGTATATTGATGTTATTCCTCGTCAGGTGATTGGTACTTCTGCTTCATTGATTCCTTTTATTGCTCATGATGAAACTAATCGTGCTTTGATGGGGACCCACATGCAATGTCAGGCAGTTCCTTTGATTAAGCCAGTCACTCCAACTGTTGGGACTGGTATGGAAAGAGAAATTGTGGCTGCCATGGGAAGAACAGTTAAAGCTAGAAGCAATGGAACTGTCGAATATGTTGATAGTGAAAAAATTGTCATCAAAGTTGATAAGTCAGCTATGAAGAAAGCTGAACGATTAGCTCAGACAGAAGAGGAAGAGAGTATTAAATATGAGAAGGGCAAAGAAACTTATTTACTTGATAAATTTTTAAGAACTTCTCAAAGTACTTCTTATTCACAAAAGCCAATTATTAAACTAGGTCAAAAGGTCAAAGCTGGCGAGGTTATTATTGATGGTCCTTGTAGTGATAGAGGTGAATTAGCTTTAGGAACTAATCTATTGATTGCTTATGCTTCTTTTGAAGGTTTAGGTTATGAAGATGCGATTGTGATTTCTGACAGATTGGTTAAGGAAGATACCTTGACTTCAGTTCAAATTAGTGAATACCGAGCCAAGGTAATGGATACACGCCTTGGACCAGAAGAATTAACTAATGACATTCCTAATGTTTCAGAGACTTATCTCAGTAACCTCACCATGGATGGGATTATCAGAATTGGGAGCCAAGTGCATTCTGGAGATATTTTGGTAGGTAAGATCGCTCCTAAAGGAGAAACAGAGCTCAGTCCTGAAGAAAGATTACTGAGAGCAATCTTTGGAGAAAAATCTAGAGAAGTGAGAGACACATCTTTACGTTTACCTCATGGACAAAGAGGTACAGTGATTGATGTTCAGATTTTAGACAGAGAATTGGGTGATGAGCTTGATCCTGGGACAATTAAAGAAGTAATGATTAAAGTGGCAGAGATTAGAAAGATTACAGAGGGTGATAAATTGGCTGGAAGACATGGTAATAAAGGAGTTATTTCTAAAATTGTTTCATCAGAAGATATGCCGTATTTAGAAGATGGTACCCCAGTTGATGTAATTATTTCTCCTTTATCTGTTTTAGCTCGTATGAATTTAGGTCAACTTTTGGAAGCTCACTTAGGTTGGGCAGCTTCGGAACTTGGTTTTAGAGTCGCTATCCCTGCTTTTGAAAAAATTGATGAAAACAAGATTTGGAAAAAATTGGCTGAAGCTAATCTGCCAGCATCTGGCAAAGTGCAATTGTTTGACGGCCGAACCGGTATGAAGTTTAGTGAGCCAACTGTAGTTGGCACAGCATATATTCTCAAGTTAAGTCACATGGTCGAAGATAAGACTCATGCTAGGTCAACAGGACCATATTCTTTGGTGACACAACAACCATTGGGTGGTAAAGCTCAAATGGGTGGTCAGAGATTGGGTGAAATGGAAGTTTGGGCGTTTGAAGCTCATCGAGCGGCTCATGCTTTGCAAGAAATGTTAACTATCAAATCAGATGATGTGCGTGGTAGAGCCAATGCTTTTGAAGCTATGGTTAAAGGAATTGATATCCCAGCTCCAACCATTCCTGAGTCCTTCAGAGTTTTGATGCGAGAGTTAAATTCCTTGGCTTTGGCAGTAGAGCCATTTGACTTAGAAGAAGTTGATGAAGAAGCAGAAGCTTCAGAATTGGAAGAGACAGATGATGATCAAACTGCTAGCGATGATAGTTCTGATGTTCAAGGTGATCAGAGTGAAGATGACAATCAAGCCGACGATGATCAAACTGAAGAAGAAAAAGAAGATGGTTCTAAAAATGCTGAAGATAGCGATTCAGACAGTCAAAAATAAAAATTTTTTAAATTAGGAAATTAAACTACAAAGTACTAGTGAAAAAATAAATTTATGAAAAATATTGTTGATTTCTCAGCCTTACAAATTAAGATTGCTTCTCCTGAAGAGATCTTGTCTTGGTCACATGGTGAGATTAAAAAACCAGAAACCATCAACTATCGTTCTTTGAAACCAGAAAAAGATGGTCTATTTGATGAAAAAATTTTTGGTCCTGTAAAAGACTATGAATGTTACTGTGGCAAGTACAAGAGGATAAGATACAAGGGTATTATTTGTGATAAGTGTGGAGTTGAAGTTACTCATTCTAGGGTTAGAAGAGAAAGAATGGGTCATATTAATTTAGCTTCTCCTGTGGCTCATATCTGGTTTTTCAAAGGCGCTCCTTCCAAATTATCGCTCTTGCTTGATATTTCTCCACGAAATTTAAACGCTATCATGTATTTTTCAAAATATATTGTTTTGGAAGTAGATAGTGAAGAAAAAAAGCAAGTTATCGAAAAAGTAGATGTCAATTTAATCGCTGCACAGGATGAACTTAAGCAAAAAGCTGAGGCTGATATCAAAAAAGTTAAAGAAGATTTGAGTGCTGATAAAGAAAATCTAAAGAAGAAGGTTCAAAATAAAGAAACTTTGCAACTTAAAACTCAAGAACTTGAATTAAAAGCCAAAGAAAAATTAATGGCGGTCAAAGCTCAGTTAGATACTCAGCTTGAACAAACAAAAGAGATCTATAGTACTGTTAAATCAATGGTCAAGAGAATTAAAAAAGGCATCATTTTGAGTGAAGATGAATATGTGAAATTGGATGAATATGATTGTGTTTTGCATTTGCGAGTAGGTATGGGTGCTGAAAGCATTATGGAGCTGGTTAAAGAAGTTGATTTAGTCAAGTTAGCCACTAAATTGAGAGATCAAATGGCTGAAAGCAAAGGCGCTAATAGAATTAAAGCCATTAAGAGGCTCAAAGTAGTAGAAGGTTTTAAAAAAGCAGGCATTAATCCTAGCTGGATGTTCCTTGATGTACTGCCAGTACTACCTCCTGATTTAAGACCAATGGTGCAACTTTCTGGTGGTAGATTTGCCTCTTCAGATTTAAATGATTTATATCGCAGAGTGATTAATAGGAATAATAGACTTTTACATTTGATCAAATTGGGTGCTCCTAACATTATTTTAAGAAATGAAAAAAGAATGCTTCAGGAAGCGGTTGATTCATTGATCGATAGTGCTCAAGCTAGACAGAGTCGTCGACGTAGTAGTCGTAGACCACTCAGATCCCTATCTGAGATGTTGAAAGGTAAACAAGGTAGATTTAGACAAAATTTATTAGGTAAAAGGGTTGATTATTCAGGTAGAAGTGTGATTGTAGTTGGTCCTGAACTAAAACTTAATCAATGTGGTTTGCCTAAAGAAATGGCTTTGGAAATGTTCAAACCTTATGTTTTGCATGAGTTGATTGTTCAAGGAGTTGCTCCTAATGTTAAAAATGCACGCAATTTGGTTGATCGACGAGAGCCTGAAGTTTATGATGTTTTAGAAAAAGTAACTCAAAATCATCCAGTAATTCTAAATCGTGCCCCAACTTTGCATAAATTGGGGATGCAGGCTTTTTATCCAATTTTAACTGAGGGTAATGCTCTTAGATTACATCCTTGTGTTTGTGCTGGTTACAATGCCGACTTCGATGGTGACCAAATGGCGGTACATGTGCCTTTGACCAAGACAGCACAAGAGGAAGCTAAAACTCTGATGATGGCTTCCAATAATTTGTTAAAACCAGCTAGTGGAGATCCAATTACTGTGCCTAATAAAGAAATGGCTTTGGGTATTTTTTACTATACTAGTGTTGATCGTTCTTTAGAAAAAGCCAAGACTATCTTTTCCAACAAAGAAGAAGCTTATCATACCCAACAACTTGCTAAGCTTCAATTGAGACAACTAATCAAAGTTAGACTGGAAATTAAAGGCAAAACTCAGTTAATAGAGACTACTGTTGGTCGTTTACTTTTCAATGATTTATTACCAGAGAGTTTGCGTTTCATTAATGAAGCTGTCAAAGCAAAGACGATTAAGGAAATCATCACTGTGGCCATTGAAACCCAAGATCATAGCCGAGTAGCCAAACTGATAGATGATATCAAGGATTTGGGTTTTGAAGCAGCCACTATCTCGGGTATTAGTGTGGCAGTGACAGATTGTAAGATGATGAATGAAAAAGATGAATTAATTGAGCAAGCTAACAAGAAGTCAGAGGAAGTTCAAGAAAATTATTTGCAAGGTTTTATCACTGACGAAGAAAGAAAGAGTCAAAGTTTTGATATTTGGATGAAAGCAACCGATGATGTGGCAGACAAAACATGGGAAAGCTATAAAGAGTCTAATGCAGTTAAGATAATTATTAACTCTGGTGGTTCTCGTGCTTCTAAGGATCAAGTTAAGCAGCTAGGTGCTATGCGTGGCCTAGTGGTTGATCCAATGGGTAATATTGTAGAAATGCCTACCAAATCAAATTTTAGACAAGGACTTTCTATTTTTGAATATGTAACCTCTGCTAGAGGTTCTAGAAAAGGTCTAACAGATTCTGCTATTAAAACTGCTGATGCCGGTTATCTTACTCGTAGGCTTTATGATGTTGCTCATGATGCAATTATTAGACAAGAAGATTGTGGTACTGATCAAGGTATAGAAATTATTAGAGAAAATAGGCCAGATAGCTTTGTTAATAGAATTTTAGGTCGCTTTTTATCAAGAGATCTTAAATTTAAAAAGAAAAAGTTAGCCAAAGCTGGTCAACTAATTGATAAAGATTTGGCAGAAAAAATTAATCAATCTGGAGTAGAATCTGTTTATGTGAGATCAGCACTGACTTGTAAATCAAGTAAAGGGCTTTGTGCTAAATGTTATGGTTGGGATTTAGCTACTAGATTTTTAGTAGAAATTGGGGTGCCGGTAGGAGTGGTGGCAGCTCAATCAATTGGTGAGCCTGGTACGCAGTTGACGATGAGGGTCAAACACTCAGGTGGTATTGTTGGGCTAGATGTGACCCAAGGTTTACCTAGAGTAGAAGAATTATTTGAAGCTAGAACTCCAAAAGCAGCAGCAGTGATCGCTAATATTTCTGGTAAAGTTAAAGTTAAAGAAGAAAAAAATGGTAGCAAAGTAGTGACTATCAAATCAGTAGAGCCTCCAGTTGAAGAAGAAAGCTATACTTTGCCAGCTAATACCAGTCTCTTGGTGAAAACAGGCGATTTGGTCCATGCTGGCCAACGCTTGATTGCTGGTTCTGTGAATGTCAAAGAACTATTGCAAGTTAGGGGCTTGCTTTATACTCAAGAACACTTAGTTGATGAAGTGCAAAAAGTTTACGAGTCACAAGGTATTACTATCAATGATAAACACGCTGAGGTGATAATCAGAAAAATGGGAGATAAAGTTCAGATTGAAATGCCAGGAGATACAGATTTCTTGACTGGTGAAATTGTAGAACGCAGTCGCCTGATTGATGCCAATGATGCAGTTATGGCAGCTGGTGGAGATCCGGCCACAGCCAAAGTTTTACTCTTGGGTATTACTCGCAGTGCGCTCTTTACTAGCTCCTGGTTGTCAGCTGCTTCTTTCCAGCATACCAAGCATGTCTTAACAGATGCAGCCTCAGCAGGCAGTGTAGATTATTTAGAAGCTTTGAAAGAAAATGTTATTATCGGGCGATTGATTCCAACCAGTGAGGAAAGAGCAAAGCTGGAAACAGCCTAATTCCCTCTGGGTAAAATAAAACTCTTATGTTACAATCAGCTGATCGAAAAGTTATATTAAAGTATTTTTATGATGCTAGTAATAAAGGAATAAATTTAAAAAAACTATGCCAACAATTAATCAACTGATCCGCAAAGGCGGCAGAAAAAAGAAAAGCAAACGAGTCAAAGCCACAGCCTTACGCAGAAGTTTTAACTCTAAAACCGGTAAAGTTGTTCGCAACACTAACCCTCAAAAACGAGGTGTTTGTACAGTGGTTAAAACCATGACTCCCAAGAAACCAAACTCAGCTCTGAGAAAAGTAGCTAGGGTGAGGTTATCTAATAAGATTGAAGTCACTGCTTATATCCAGGGTGAAGGGCATAATCTGGCTGAACACAGTATTGTTTTAGTGCGAGGAGGCAGGGTTAAAGATTTACCAGGTGTAAAATATCATATTGTACGTGGTAAATACGATTGTGCTGGAGTTGATGGTAGGAAAACTAGTAGAAGTAAGTATGGCGTAAAAGCCAAGAGTTAAAATAAAGAAAGGATAAAAAAACTTTATGCCAGGAAATGGGCCCGAAAAAATAAGACCAGATTTAGCTGATATCCAATACAAATTTGGATTAACTGATCAAAGTTTATTAAAAATAATAGCAGAGAGATTGCAAAGAGGCAAAAGCAAAGAGATCATAGAAGCTGAATTAATAAAGGATGGAATTGATCCAGAGAGTCTTGGGGCAGCTATAGCGAGAGCAAGGATGGATCCTAGAAAAAGATAATAATTTAAAAAATAAAATAATATGTCAGAAGAATTAAGAAGAGCAAGAAAACAAGAAGCCAGAAAAAAACATAGGCAACAACTTTATAAGAGAAAAAAGTAAATGGGAGGGAATGATAGCTAGATTGAACGCTAATATAAGAGATAAAGAAGCAGCATTGAGAAGAACAAGGATGATTACATTAAACGAGAAACTCTAAATGATAACATAGCTGATTTTGAAGGAAGACGTGATCTAATTCAGGAGTGGCTAGACGGAGTAAATGGGAAGTTAGCTAAGCTTCAGTAACCAAAAAACAATAAAAACAAGATGAGAACTAAACAAGCAAAAACCAGACAAGTAAGCCCAGACCCAAAGTATCAATCTTTGGCAGTGGCTAAGTTGGTTAACCGCTCCATGAGAAGTGGTAAGAAGTCTGTAGCTCAAAAGCAAGTCTATAAAGCTCTTGAATCAGTAGAAGCAAAAACAAAGAAAAAAGCCTTAACAGCTTTGGAAGAAGCAATTAACAATATTACTCCGCAGATGGAAGTTAGATCTAGAAGAGTTGGGGGTGCTTCTTATCAGGTACCAATGCCTGTGCGCTATCGTCGAGGTTCTTCGTTGGCTATTCGTTGGTTGGTACTAGCAGCTAATAAACGACCCAGCAAGCAATATCATACTTATGCTGAAAAACTGTCTGCTGAGATTATGGATGCTTTGGAAAATAAAGGCGGTGCCATTGAAAAGAAGAATACTTCTCACAAAATGTCAGAGTCCAACAAGGCTTTTTCTCACTTCAGATGGTAATTTTATGTGTTAACTAGAATTTTTTATAATTGTCTATGTCAAATTTTAAATCTGCCAATAAACAAGTTCCACTCGATAGAGTTCGTAATATTGGGATCATTGCCCATATTGATGCTGGTAAAACCACCACCACTGAGCGTATCCTTTTTTACACTGGTCGTAATTACAAGATCGGTGAAGTTCACGAAGGTGCAGCTACCATGGATTGGATGGAACAAGAACAAGAAAGAGGAATCACTATTGTTTCTGCTGCCACTACTGCTTTTTGGAAACCATATTTTGATAGCCACTTAGCCAAAGAAGATTATCGTTTCAATATTATTGATACTCCAGGACACGTTGATTTTACCGCTGAGGTAGAGCGTTCACTCAGAGTCTTGGATGGTGGTATTACAGTACTGGATGCTTCGGAAGGGGTACAATCTCAAAGCGAAACTGTCTGGCGTCAAGCAGATAAATACAATGTGCCACGGATTTGTTTTGTCAATAAAATGGATAAACTGGGTGCTGATTTTATGGACACGGTCAAAGATATTAGAGATAAATTTGGAGTTAAGCCAGCAGTCATGGTTTTACCAATGGGGGCTGAAAACCAGTTTAAGGGAGTGATTCTTTTACTAGATAGAAAAGCTTTGTTTTGGAAAGACAGTGCTGCTGATACAGAGCCAGAAGTTAAAGAAATTCCAGAGGAATATAAACAAGAAGTAGAAAAATTAAGAGCGGAGCTGATGGAAGCTATTGCGGAAACAGATGATGGCTTGATGGAAAAGTTTCTTAATGAAGAAGAAATGGAATTAAATGAGTTGAAAGCGGCTTTGAGAAAAGCAGTTATCAACTACCAATTAGTGCCTGTTTTTGCTGGTAGTTCTCTTAAGAACACTGGTGTTCAAGTTTTACTAGATGCTGTAATTGAGTATTTGCCTTCTCCAATGGATATTGAAGCCATCAAAGGTGAAGATCCAAAAACCAATGAAGAAGTGGAAAGAAAATTAATTCCAGAAGAAAAACTCTGTGGTTTAGCTTTTAAAATTCAAACAGATCCCCATGTAGGTAAATTGACCTATTTTAGAATTTATTCAGGTGTCTTAAAAGCAGGCAGCTATATTTACAATAGTGTCCAAGGCAAAAAAGAAAGAGTCGGGCGTTTGTTATTGATGCATGCTAATCAAAGAGAAGAGATTGCTGAAGCCAGAGCAGGTGAGATTGTAGCCATTATTGGTCTAAAAAACACTAAAACAGGCGATACTTTATGTGATGAACAGCACCAGATTGTACTTGAGGGGATTACTTTTGCAGAACCAGTGATTTCTTTGGCTATTGAACCAAAAACCAAATCTGATCAAGAAAAAATGGGTTTAGCTCTAAATAAACTCAGTGAGGAAGATCCAACCTTTTCTATTAAAGTTGATCAAGAAACAGGCCAAACAATCATTGGTGGCATGGGTGAGCTACACCTGGAGATTATTGTTGACAGAATGAAGCGAGAATTCAAAGTCGATGCCAATGTGGGTAAACCTCAAGTCGCCTATCGAGAAACTATCACTCAAGCTGCTCAAGGTGAAGGTAAATACATCAAACAAAGTGGTGGTCGCGGTCAGTATGGTCATGTTCTACTTAGACTTGAACCACAAGATCGTGGAACTGGCTATGAGTTTGTTAATGAAATCAAAGGAGCTGCTGTTCCTAGAGAATATATTGAGCCAACTAATAAAGGTGTTCAAGAATCTCTCGAGCGAGGTTTTTTGGCTGGTTATCCAATGTCAGATCTTAAAGTCACTTTATATGATGGTTCTTTTCACGAAGTTGATTCTAGTGAACTAGCTTTTAAAATGGCTGGCTCTTTGGGTATGAAAGATGCAGTTGCTAAAGCTGGCATGGTGTTGTTAGAGCCAATTATGAAGGTCGAAGTCACTACTCCTGAAGAATTCATGGGTGATGTGATTGGTGATATTAGTGGTCGTAGGGCTCAAATTCAAGGAACAGTTAATCGAGGCAATGTGGTTATTATTACCGCTCTAGTGCCTTTGGCAGAAATGCAAGGTTATGTCACAATTCTGCGAAGCATGACCCAAGGTCGTGCCACTAGTGTGATGTTACCAAGTCATTATGATGAAGTGCCAAAACAAATTTCTGATAAGATTGTTGAAGAAAGAAAGGGGTTTAGAAGATAAGATGTATTTTTCTTAGAAAAGAGATAGTTTTGCTAAATTAGCTCACTTAAGCCTGACAAATAGATTCTTATCAAGTACAATATTAATTATAAATTAATTAGAATTTTACAGGAATTTTGCGCTTAAATTAGAAGTAATTTATTTTGTTTTTTAAAGTAAAGTGCATAATTCTTGGCCATAAAAAATAAAGGAGAACAAAATATGTCCGACAATAAAAAATTTGTCCGCAACAAGCCTCACGTCAATATTGGTACTATTGGTCACGTTGATCATGGTAAAACCACTTTGACTGCTGCTATTACTCATACTCTTTCCAATAAAGTTCCTGGAGATGTGAATAAACCTTTAGCTTATACTGATATTGATAATGCTCCGGAAGAAGCAGCCAGAGGTGTTACTATTAACATTTCTCATATTGAATATGAGACTGAAAAGAGACACTATGCTCATATTGATGCTCCAGGTCACGCTGACTACATCAAGAATATGATTACTGGTGCTGCTCAAATGGATGGTGCCATTTTGGTAGTTGCTGCTACTGATGGTCCAATGCCTCAAACTAGAGAACATATTCTTTTAGCTAAGCAAGTTAATGTACCTAAACTGATTATTGCTTTGAACAAAGTTGACATGGTTGATGACGCTGAATTACTTGATTTAGTTGAAATGGAAGTCAGAGAATTACTTACAAAATATGGCTTTGATGGAGAAAAAGCTCCAATAGTGAGAGTTTCAGCTTTGAAAGCTCTTGAAGGAGACGAAAAGGCTCAAGAACAAGTCATGGAATTAATGAAAGCTGTTGATGAATACATTCCAGAGCCAGTACGTGATCTTGATAAACCTTTCCTAATGCCTGTTGAAGATGTCTTCTCTATCAAGGGTCGTGGTACAGTAGTTACTGGTCGTATTGAATCTGGTGTAGTTAAAGTTAGTGAAGAAATTGAAATAGTTGGTTTTGAAGATTCCAAAAAGACTACTGTTACTGGCGTAGAAATGTTTAGAAAACTCTTAGATCAAGGTCAAGCTGGTGATAACGTTGGTGTTTTACTAAGAGGTCTTGCTAAGGATGAAGTACAAAGAGGTCAAGTAATTGCTAAACCAGGTACTGCTAAAGCTCACACTGAGTTTGAAGCTGAAGTTTATATTCTTAAAAAGGAAGAAGGTGGTCGTCATAAGCCATTCTTTAGCGGTTATAAGCCTCAGTTCTATATCAGAACCACTGATGTCACTGGTGAAATTAAGCTCCCAGAAGGTGTGGAGATGGTTATGCCTGGTGACAATGCTAAAATGACTGTTAAGTTAATTGCTCCAGTAGCAATTAATGAAGGTCTAAGGTTTGCTGTTAGAGAAGGTGGTTTAACAGTTGGCGCAGGCGCTATTACTAAGATTATTAAATAAAATAAAAAAATGAGGATGAAAATCCCTCGTCGATAACGATGAGGGATTTTCTCTTAGCTAACTATAAGTTTATCTGTAATAAATGTTAGTGAGTAAACTTTATTTTGCAGTAGCTCTAATACTATACAGCCAGGAGAAAATATATTATAATCACGCCTTGTCTTTATTTAAAATGAAATTAAGAAAACAATTAACAAATTAATATGGCAAATAAAAGTAAAAGCGCTCAGGTTGCATATAAGATTAGGGTCAGACTTAAGTCTTATGATCATCGCGTAATTGATGAAGCTAGTCGGAAAATCCTTCAGACAGCCTTATCAACAGGTGCTCAGGTAATAGGACCAGTTCCTTTACCAACTAATAAAAAATCTTTTACTGTCTTGGTTTCTCCTCATACAGATAAAGATGCTCAAGAGCACTATGAAATTAGGACTCATAAAAGATTGATTGATATTATTGATCCAACAAATAAAACCATTGATTCACTGATGCACTTAGAATTACCTGCTGGAGTTGATATTCAAATCAAGATGTAAGTTATTTGACTTACTTATTAATATGATTGTTTATATTAAATTTATAAAAGGAATGTTGCCTTTACAAAAGTTGAAATTCTTTAATGATGTTAAATACAATTTTTGCTACCAAGGTTGGTATGACTCAAGCCTGGTCAAGCTCAGGCAAGAGATTAGCAGTGACCAAATTAAAAGTTGGCACTAATGCTGTAGTGGGGCAAAAAAATGCTTGGGCTGTCAATAAACCAGTTGATAGCTTTAAAAAGCAAGAGGCTCTTATTTGCGAAATCGCATACGGAAAGAAAAAACTCAAAAATTTAAGCAAGCCACTCAAAGAAAAAATAAAAAAGAGTGGCTTTTCTGAAGGTTTTAGGCAAATTAGAGGGCTTAAGTTTTTCCCAAGAGAAGCACAAGAATCTGAACTCAAAGTTGGTGATGCTATCAAGTTAGACCAAGTTTTGGAACCTGGTGATGTGGTTAAAGTGCAAGGTAGGTCAAAAGGAAGAGGTTTTGCTGGTGTGATTAAGCGTCACGGTTTTGCTGGTGGTCCTAGAACTCACGGTCAGTCTGACAGAGAAAGAGCCCCTGGTTCAATTGGTTCTGGTACTGATCCCGGTCGTGTTTGGAAAGGCAAAAAGATGCCTGGGCATTACGGGGCTAAAAATAAGACAGTTTCTAATTTAGTAGTTTTGTATATTGATCCAGAAAAGCAGGAGCTTTGGTTGAGTGGCCCTGTTCCTGGTCATAATAATTCTATTGTCAGAGTAGAAAAACTTGGGTTTAAGAAAAAATTGGAATTAAATTTAGCAGCATCTGGTTTGGGGTCAGCTAAAGAAGCTAAACAAAAAACTCCAAGCTCAGCAAAAAATGAAAAAAGCAAATCAGCAGCTAAATCAGGAAAAAAAGATCAAAAAAATACTAAAGAAACAAAATGAAAGTTAAAGTCATAAATACCAGTGGTAAAGATAGCAGCGTCACAGTCAGTGATGATTTGTTTGTTAAAAAAGTTAACAGAATTTTACTAGCCCAAGCTATTAAGGTTTATTTATCAAACCAACGACAGTCTACTAGTGCTACTCAAAATAGATCTAAAGTTAGTAGAACTACTAAAAAATGGTATAGACAAAAAGGCACTGGCAATGCTAGACATGGTGCCAAAAGCGCTAACTTGTTTGTTGGTGGTGCTACTGCCCACGGGCCAAGAGGTATTGAAAATTGGAAGTTAAGTTTATCAAAGAAAATGAGACAAGCTGCAATTAAACATGCTTTGTCAGCTCAAAAAGACAATCTCTTGATTAATGAAGATTTATTAACTGTTGGTGGCAAAACTAAAGTAGCAGCAGAGTTATTATCAAAGTTGGCTAAAGATGAGAAACGAGTTTTAATTGTTTTGCCAGAGAGTTTTGAATTGGTACTTAGAGCTTTCAAAAACATTCCTAATGTTTTAATCAGCCAAGCTAATAGGCTTAATGCCTTGGAAATAGTAACTGCTGATAAAGTTGTTTTTACTAAAGAAGCTTTGAAAACTCTAGAAAAACGTTTGCTTAAACAGTCTGTTAAGAAAAAAGCTGAGCAAGCAAAGCTAAATATTACTAAGTCATCCACGGAAAAAGAACTTAAAAGAACAAAGACTAGTCAAAGAAAAAAAAATAAAAAAGAAACTAAAAAGAAATGAAAGCTCATATACTTAAAAGACCAGTTGTAACTGAAAAATCACTCAAACTTGCTAATAGTGAAAATGTTTATACTTTTGAAGTAGCCAAAACTGCCAATAAAGATCAAATTAAGCAAGCAGTTGAAGAATTGTTTTCAGTGCATGTCTTAGCAGTGAACACAGTTATGAAGGCTAAGTCAAAGAAAAGAACTGGTAAAAAAAGAATGATTAAGACTATTGCTAAACGTAAAAAAGCACTTGTTAAGTTGCAAGAAGGAGAATCAATTGCTTTATTTGATGTAGGTGGAGAATAAAAATATATGTTAAATAAACAAAAAGCAACTAGCGCCGGTAGAAGACACCAAGTTTTGATTGATAGATCTAACCTTTACAAAGGTAATCCAGAGAAATCTCTTTTGATTCCTGGTCATAAAAAAAGAAAAGGTCGAGGTTATAAAGGTCGTATTACTATGCGACACCGCGGTGGCGGGGTAAAAAAGAAATTAAGAAAGATTGATTTTAAAAGACGAAAGCAAAATATTCCAGCTATAGTACAGAGGATTGAATATGATCCAATGAGGAGTGCTAATATTGCTTTGCTTTTTTACAAAGATGGTGAAAAAGCATATATTTTAGCTCCAATTGGTTTGAAAGTTGGAGATGAAGTTGTCAGTGGCACTAAGGTAGAACTTAAAACAGCTAATGCCTTAGCTTTGAAAAACATTCCGGTTGGTATCCCAATTCATAATATTGAATTGAGACCAGGAAAAGGAGCTCAGTTAGTTAGAGGCGCAGGCACAGCTGCCAGCATTCAATCAAAAGAAGGCAAATATGTGACAATTCAGTTGCCTTCCAAAGAACAGAGATTGATAAATGCTGAATGTTTCGCTACAATCGGCCAGGTTGCTAATCAAGCTTGGAAAAATAGAAAATTAGGTAAAGCCGGTCGTAAAAGACTGATGGGCATTAGGCCAACAGTCAGAGGTACAGCGCAACATCCTGGCAGTCACCCTCATGGTGGAGGTGAAGGCCGTAGTGGAGTTGGGTTAAAATATGCTAAGACACCTTGGGGTAAGATAGCTTCACCAGGCAAGAAGACTAGGAAGAAGAGAAAAACTAATAAATGGATAGTTAAAGACAGGAGGACAAAGTAAAAATATGTCTAGATCAAGTAAAAAAGGACCATATATTGATCCAAAGCTTCTAAAAAAAGTGATGGCTCAAAAACAAAGTGGCAATAAAAGTCCAATTAAAACTTGGAGTAGAGCTTGTGTAGTTTGTCCGGATTTTGTTGGGCATACTTTTTTGGTTCATCAAGGTAAAAATTTTGTAGAAGTTTTTATTAATGAATCAATGGTAGGTCATAAATTGGGAGAATTCGCTCCGACCAGGACTTTTAGAGGTCACGGTAAAGTAGTCAAGAGAATAGTAGCTAAGACTTAAAAATATGTTAATTATTGCGCAGCAAAAAAACACCAGACAATCAGCGCGTAAGGTCAGATTGGTGGCTAATGCTGTTAGAAAATTAGATCTAGTTAAAGCTCTAGAGCAGTTGTCAGTTATTGAGCGCAAAGCTAGTGTAGTGCTAATGAAGGTGATGAGACAGGCAATTGCTAATGCCAGTCATAACCACAACTTAAAAATTGAAGATCTAAAATTACAAAATATTCTAGTAAATCCTGGTCCAACTTATAAAAGATTTAGAGCTGTGAGTAGAGGCAGAGCCCATACTATTCAGAAAAAAACCTGCCATGTAAAAGTAATTTTACAGAGTAAGGAAGAAAAAGTAGCTCAACCAAAGAAGAGTAAAGTAAGTACAGCTGGCAAAAAAGCTGTTAAAAAAGTAAGTCAGACAAAGTCAAAAAAAGTAGCAGCAGTCAGTCAAGAAATAGAACATCAAAAAGAATTGACTAAAGAAGTTGCTACTCAAGCAGCAACTAGTCAAAAAGTAGTAGCTAAAAAAATAAATCTTAGAGCTCAAAGTAAGAGTACTAGAACTAAAAATTTAGGAGGAAGATCTTAAAATGGGACAAAAAGTTAACCCCACCAGTTTTAGATTAGGTAGTGTTTTTTCTTGGAAATCAAGATGGTTTGCAGGTAAAAAAGATTATTCAGATAAAGTTTTGGAAGATTTTAAATTGCGTCGCTACTTAAACGATGCCTTAAGTAATGCTGGTTTAGTTAGGACAGAGATTGAACGTTCGATTAGTAAGATTAAGGTAGTTTTATTAGTGGCACGACCAGGTGTGGTGATTGGTAAAGGTGGTAAGAATTTAGAATTAATTAAAAAGAAAGTTGAAAAAATCCTCTCTTCAACTCGAGATAAGAAAAAAACAGTTAGGCTTGATTTGAGAGTAGAAGAATTTAAGGAACCTAATTTGAGTGCCAAATTAGTGACTGAACGTATCATTGGTCAACTAGTCAATCGTTATCCTCATCGCAGGGCTGTGAATCAAGCTTTGGATAGAGTGATGGAAGCTGGTGCCAAAGGAGTTAAAATCCAATTGTCTGGTAGAATTGCTGGAGCAGAAATAGGACGCAGCGAAAAATATTTTAAAGGCTCAGTGCCAACGCAAACAATCAGAGCTAATATTGATTATTACGAATCTCCTGCTCGTACTCGCTCTGGTTACGTGGGAGTCAAAGTTTGGATTTATAAAGGAGAACTAGTTTAATGTTACAGCCTAGAAAACGAAAATACCGTAAGGAATTTAGAGGTAAGAATAGAGGAAAATCTTTGAAGGCTAATACTGTTGCTTTTGGAGAATATGGCCTTAAAGCTACTACTGGTGGCTGGATTACAGCCAGACAGATTGAAGCAGCTAGAAAGAAAATTACTTTTGCTACCAAAAGGTTAGGTAAATATTGGATTAGAGTTTTCCCTCATAAGCCAATCACTAGAAAACCTGTAGGAGTAAAAATGGGTTCTGGTAAAGGAGCAATTGAAGCCTATGTGGCAGTGGTTAAACCAGGAACAATTTTATTTGAGCTAGGTGGTGTCACAGAAGAAATTGCCAGATCAGCCTTTAACAAGGCAGCACACAAGCTTTCTGTGAGAACCACTTTTATTGCCAAAGCTTAAGATAAAGAGTTATGAAAAGAAATGATATTAAAAAACTAGCTGAAAATAATTTGCCAGAATTAGCTAAATTGCTGGAAGAATTGCAAATGAATTTAGCCAAGACTAGACTTGAAAAAAAAGCTGGCAAGCTGGAAAATACAGCTCTGCTGAGAATTTATGCTGATGATATTGCTAGGATCAAGACTGTGATGACTGAGAAAAAGTTATCAATTAAGGTAGATCCCAAAACAGAAATCAAAAAAAAACCTGTTGCTAGTCAAAGCAAAAGCAAGAAAAAACTAACAAGCAAGATGAAAGTTAAAAAAGAATCTAAATCTAAAAATTAGTTAGAGTTAATTATGAAAACTATTAAAGGTATAGTTACTTCTGTCAAAAGGAATAAAACAGTTACAGTCTTAGTAACTAGAAAATGGCAGCATCCTTTATATAAGAAATATATTAAAAGGACTAAAAGATATGCTTGTCATGTTGACGGTTTAGACTTGAAAGAAGGCGAGCGAGTGATTATCAAGGAAGTAAAACCAGTGAGTAAAACTAAACGCTTTCAGGTAATGACTAAGTTGCAAGCAGCAAAAAAATTATCGGTTAAGAAAGCTGGAATTGAAAAGGCTGAAAAGCCAAAGCAGAAAAAAGTAAAAGAAAAAAAATAATTTATGATTCAACTTAGATCAGTCCTACAAGTCGCAGATAATAGTGGAGCCAAACGTCTAAGGGTGATTCAAGTTTATGGAGGTTCAAAAAGACGTTTTGCTTATGTTGGTGATTTGGTTTCTGCATCAGTGATTGTGGCTAACCCTCAATCAGCTGTTAAAAAAGGTTCAATTGTCAGGGCTGTGATAGTGAGAACCAAAAAAGAAAAAAGAAGACAGAGCGGTGAATATGTTCGTTTCGATGACAATGCGGCAGTGATAGTTGAATCAAGAAAAAATCCGAATCCAGTTGGAACCAGAGTTTTTGGACCAATAGCTAGAGAAGTAAAGGATAAAGGTTTTTCCAAAATAGCAGCTTTAGCTCCGGAGGTATTATGAAATTCAAAGTTGGCGATAAAGTACTAGTCACTGGTGGTAAAGATAAAGGCAAAAAAAGTGTGATTACTAAAGTATTGCCTAAAAAAGATAAAATACTGGTCAAAGATGTCAATGTTTATGTTAAACATGTGAGAGCTTATGCCGATAAGCCTGGAGAAAGAGTTAGATTAGAAAAACCTTTGTCAACAGCTAAAATTGCTATTTTAAATGATAAAGGTGAAGCAGATCGTATTGCTATTAGAGTAAGAAAAGATGGTAGAAAAGAACGTATTTTTAAAAAGACATCTAAGCCAATTAAAACTGAGGAAAAAGATCAGAAGAAAAAATAAGAGAATTTAAATCATGTCAAAGTTAAATTTGAAAGCAAAATACCAGAAAGAAATTACAGAAGCTTTAAAAAAGGAATTCAAGTATAATAACAGTTTTGCTGTACCTAAGATTGAAAAAATAGTTTTAAACATGGGTGTATCTGATCCTCAAGATCCTAGAGCAAGGAAAAAGGTGATGGAAAATATTGTAGAACAGTTTAGGATTATTGCTGGTCAGCAGCCACAAATTAGCAAGGCCAAGAAAGCTATTGCTGGTTTCAAACTGAGAGCTGGTGATCCTTTGGGTGTGATGGTGACTTTAAGAGGAAAAAAAATGTGGCAATTTTTAGATAAATTGATCGCAATTGCTCTGCCCAGAGTAAAAGATTTTCGTGGTGTTTCAAGGACAGCTTTTGATGGTCAAGGTAATTATAGTTTGGGTTTGGAAGAACAGATTGTTTTTCCAGAGATAAATTATGACAAAATAGAACGGATCAGAAGTTTACAGGTCAATATTGTAAGCAGCACTAAGAAGGATAAAGAAGCACTTAGATTACTAGAATTATTGGGAATGCCTTTTGAAAAAGAAAAAAAATAGTAATATATGGCAAAAACATCAAAGACTATCAAGTCTCAAAAACTACAAGCCAAAAGAAAAAAATATTTAATGTCTGGCAAGAAAAAACAGAACAGATTTTCTACCAGAGGGGTGAATCGTTGTAAAATCACAGGTCGCCCTAAAGGTTTTATGAGATATTTTGGTCTAAGTAGAATCACTTTTAGAGAATTGGCAGTTAAAGGTGAGTTGCCAGGTGTAGTTAAAGCCAGTAAATAATTTTTGAGTAAGTTATAAATAGTTATAAAACAAAAATAAAAAATTATGTTAATTACAGATCCAATAGCTGACATGATAATCAGGATCAAGAATGCGCTTTTAGCAAAAAAATCTGAAGTGACAATGCCTCATTCTAAGATCAAAGCTAAAATAGCTGAAATTTTGCTTGAACACAAATATATTGAAGATTATCAAGTGCTTGAAAAAAAACCACAACCCGAAATTGTGATTAAGTTGAGATATCTAGGTAAGCGAGCAGCTATTACTAATGTTAAAAGACTGTCTAAGCCAGGAGTAAGACTTTATTCTCCTGCCAAACAAATCCCTCAGTCTTTGGGTGGTTATGGGATCACGATAGTCTCAACCAATAAAGGAGTGATGACAGACGCTGAAGCCAAGAAGCTTAATGCAGGAGGAGAATTACTTTGTCAAATTTGGTAATTTTTTAAAATAAAAATATATGTCAAGAATCGGAAAAACACCAGTCGATATACCAGCCGGAGTGACAGTTTCAGTCACAGATCGCGTAGTAGATGTTAAAGGCCCAAAAGGAAACTTGACAGTTGATTTGCCTAAACAAATTGAAGTTGAAGTTAAGGATAATCAACTATTTATTAATAGAAAAGATGATGAGAAAGAATCTAAGGCTCTCCATGGTCTGATCAGAAGTTTGATTAATAATAATGTGCTGGGTGTTACAGAAGGCTATAAAAAGACCTTAAAATTAGTGGGCACAGGCTACAGAGTAGCAGCTAAAGGGGAAGCTTTATCGATTACGGTTGGTTATTCTCACCCGGTGGAGGTTGTTCCTCAAGAGGGAGTTAAACTTTCAATTGAAGGAAATAATATTATTCATGTGGAAGGGATTGATAAACAATTAGTAGGACAAGTGGCAGCTAATATCAGAAGTATCAGAAAACCAGAGCCATATAAAGGTAAAGGAATTCGTTATCACGATGAAGTAGTAAGACGCAAGGCAGGTAAAGCTGCAGTCACATAAAAGTCAAAATGGTAAAAGTTAGACACAATAGAACCAGCAGAGAGAAAAAACAGCTTAGAGTAAGAGCTAAAATCAGTCGTTCAGCTAAGCATCCTAAGTTGGTGGTTTTTCGTTCAAATAAGCATATTTATCTACAAGTGGTAGATAAGACAGGCAAAATACTTTTAGCTAGCTCTGATTTAGCTAAGAAAAAGTTGGCGGGCACTAAAACTGAAAAAGCCCAAAAAATAGCTAGTGATTTACTAGCAGCTTTGAAAAAAAAGAAAATTAGATCTTTAGTTTTTGATCGATCGTATTACAAATATCATGGGCGAATCAAAATGGTAGCAGATACATTGAGAGAAGGAGGAATTAAGATTTAATTTGAAAAAAGATAAAAATTAGGAATTGAAAAAAAATATGAAACAACAACGCATGCGTGAAGCAAAAGAATTCGAAGAAAAAGTGATTCAGATAAACCGAGTTTCAAAGAAAACTAAGGGTGGAAATAGTATTGGTTTTTCTGTTTTGATGGTGGTAGGTGATAAAAAAGGCAGAGTTGGTGTCGGATTAGGAAAGGCAACAGATGTAGTTTCTTCAATGAAAAAGGGCATTAAAAAGGCTAAGAAAAAAATGATTACTGTTCCTTTACAAGGTGCTACTATTCCTTTTGCTATTACTGTAAAAAAAGGAGCTGGTAAGGTGATGTTAAAGCCGTCCCCTATTGGTTCTGGAGTAATTGCAGGTGGTCCAGTAAGAGCAGTGGTTGAGGCTGCAGGTATCAAGGATATTTCAGCTAAAATTTTAGGAAGCGAGAATCAAGCTTCTAGTGTTTATGCCACTTTTGAAGCCTTGAAACAAATTAGAAATATTGTTGAAGTCCGGGGTATTAAGTTGAAATCTATAGATGAAGTTAAGCAAGAAGAAAAAGATAAAGTAGAAAAAATTGAGAAAAGAGCTAAACAAGTTGCTGATAAACAAAAGCCAAAGGCTGCAGCAAAAAAGCCAGTTAGCAAAAAGAGTATTGTAAAAAAAGCTTCAGCCAAGAAAACCGTGGCAAAAAAAACAGTCAAAGCATCAAAGAAAGTAGCTAGCAAATCCAAGACTGCCAAACAAAGTAAGAAAAAATAATTTATGTCATTATTAAATAAGCTTGTAAAAACTACCAACAGAAAAAAGAAACGACTTGGCCGTGGTTATGGTTCTGGTAAAGGTGGCCACACAGCCAGTAAAGGTGTTAAAGGGCAGAAGTCAAGAGTTGGTGCTAAAGTACCACTGTGGTTTGAAGGTGGGCAATTGCCTTTAGTTAAAAGAGTGCCAATGATGAGAGGTAAAGCTAGGTTTAAGGTAGTCAGACCTAATGCGGAAATAAGTTTAGACTTATTAGATAACTTAGACATTGATGTAATAACTTTAGAGGCTTTGAAGTTGAAAAAAGTAATTAGTAAAAGATTTAAAAAAGCAAAAATTATTAATACAGGCAAACTTAATAGGAAACTAACAATCAAAGGCATTAAAGTTAGTAAAGGAGCCAGAGTAGTTATTGAAAAATTAGGAGGGAAAATAGAAGCTTAATATTTTGAGTCCAAGATTGATAGGCAAAATCAGTGTTAAAAAAAATAACAAATAAAGTCCGCGAGATTTTTTCCAACAAAAAGCTAAAAAATAAGCTGATCTTCACTGCAAGCATTTTTTTTATTTTTAGATTATTGGCTCACATTCCTCTTCCAGCAGTCGATATAGAAAGACTTTCTTTAATGTTTGCCCAGAGTCAATTTTTAAGTTTACTCAATATTTTTTCTGGTGGCACACTTGCTCGTTTTTCAGTGGTTGCAGTTGGAATTAGCCCTTATATTAGTGCTTCTATTATTATGCAATTGGCTGCCATGGTTTTTCCTAAACTAAAAGAAATGCAAAAAGAAGGTGAGGCTGGTCGAGAAAAAGTTAATCAATACACTAGGTTTTTAACTGTCCCTCTAGCTGTTTTTCAAAGTATTTCAGTGATTGCCCTCTTGAATTCCCAATCTTTATTACAAACCAGAGACTTATTTGCTTTGAGTACCATGATTGTAACTTTGGTAGCCGGAGCAATGATCTTGATGTGGTTGGGAGAATTGATTTCTATTCATGGTATAGGCAATGGCATTTCTATGGTTATTTTCGCTGGTATAGCTAGCCAATTACCAACTATGTTTGGTCAAACATTGGCCCTAGCCAATAGTGAGCAAATAGTTGAAATGCTTACCTTTGTAATTTTATTTGCGCTGGTAATAGCTTTGGTTGTTTTCATGAATGAAGCTGTGCGCAAGGTAGTAATTCAATATTCCAAAAGAAGCCGAGGTAGCCGAGTTTTTGCTGGCCATACTACTCACTTACCAATCAGAGTCAATGTAGCAGGTGTGATGCCTATCATCTTTGCTTTATCCATTATGATGGTGCCGTCATTCTTGGCAAGAATGTTTATTGCTTCTGGTAAAGAGTCTCTTGTTTATTGGGGTCAAAAGCTTTCTGTCTGGTTTAGTCAAACTTCTTTTGTTTATATGTTAATTTACTTTTTGGTTGTTTTCTCTTTCACTTTTTTTTCAGCTTTGATATTTTTTAATGCCAAGGATTTAAGTGAAGAGTTAAAAAAGGGCGGTGCTTTTATTCCTGGTATTAGACCAGGAGGTCCAACTAAAAAATTTCTAGAGTATGTGGTGGTGAGGATTACTTTATTGGGTGCTATGTTTTTGGGTTTCATTGCTTTGTTGCCTTCTTTAGCCCAGAATTTTACAGGTGTTCAATCTTTAGCCATTGGTGGAACCAGTGTTTTGATTGTTGTTTCAGTAATTCTAGAAACAGCTAAACAAGTAGAAAGTATGTTAGTAGGACAGAATTATGAAAAATATAGTTAAAAAGGAGACGCTATGAAAATAGTCTTGATTGGCATTCAAGGAGCTGGCAAGTCTACTCAAGGTAACATGTTAGCTGAAGAATTAGGCATTCCTTATCTTTCTTCTGGTCATATTTTTAGACAGATGGCTAAGAGAAAAAGTAAATTGGGCCGTTGGCTTAAAGAAACTCTAAATGCAGGCGCTCTTGTACCTGATGATGTGACTGTTGAAGCTGTGATGAAGTATCTTCAAAAAAAAGAATATAAATATGGTTTCATCATTGACGGCTTTCCTAGAACTGTTAAGCAAGCAGAAGCCTTTTCTGATGGTGAAGAGAAAGTAATTTTCATTGATGTATCAGATAAAGAGGCTTTGTGGCGTATTTCTGGAAGAATTAGTAACAGGGAAGATGAAACACTACAGGCTATCAGAAAAAGAATTCAGCTTTTCCATGATCAAACCTCAGCAGTGATTGATTATTATCAAAATCGAGGAAAGTTGATCAGAGTTAATGGCGAACAAGAAGTAGAAGCTGTTTTTAAAGATATTCTTAAACATTTAAAAAAAAGCCTAGAGTTTAAAAAATTAAGAGAAAATCAGAAGAACGGTAGTTAAAGTTTAAATCTATTTAAGAACCTGAATGGAGTTTTTTAACATTTACTACAGATAAATTTTTGAGCGTTGAAGTGAGGTCTAGTCAGGCTTGATTTAGCAGCAGATTTGCTACCGAGCTTCACCGAGTGAGCCTTGTATCTTAAAAATAAACAAAGTGTCGCAGCGAGCGACTTAAAAATTTATCTGTAGTAAATGTGATTAAATCTTATTCAGCGATACTTTAAAGTCATGGGTTTACCTGAGTACTTATATCTGGTATAATCTGGAAGTCATTTTATGGGAAAGGTTCAGGAGCACAAACGAGCTGCAAAGGCTAAAAGACAAGTGGATACCACTCAGCAAAAGTCTAGCAGATCTGATCGTCTCGAGATAGCCGGAGTGGTTGAGGACTGCTTACCTAACACGATGTTTAAGATTAGAGTGACAGAGTCACCAGTGGAGCAACTTAAGGACAAGATTTTGTTAGCTACCTTAACTGGCAGGATGCGTCTCTATAGAATTAGAGTCCTACCAGGAGATTATGTAAAAGGTTATGTTTCTAAGTATGACTTAACAAAGTGTAAAATCACTTTTAGATCTACCAAAGAAAAGCGACCTATAAAATCAACTAGCTGATTGATTTTTTATCCTGATAGTTAAAATTTTTATTAATAGTTTAGCTTATCGCAAGTTGGGACTTTAAATTTAGACTAATTTGCGGTATATTTTTGTTTCTTAATATGAAAGTCAAGTCGTCAGTTAAAAAAATGTGCAAGCAATGTAAAATTATTAGAAGAAAGGGCGTAGTGCGCGTGATTTGCAAAAATCCAAAGCACAAGCAACGTCAAGGTTAATTTATGCCAAGAATCGCTGGTATTGACATTCCAGAACATAAAAAGATTTTATACTCACTGCGATCAATTTATGGAGTTGGTCTTAAGCTTGCTAAAGATATTTTAGAAGAAACTAAGATTGACCCAGATAAAAGAGCAAAAGATCTGACTAGAGATGAAGTTAATAAGATTCAGAAAGCTTTAGAAAAGTATTTAGTAGAAGGAGATTTAAGAAGAATAGTCAACGATAATATCAGTCGTTTAAAAAGAACCAGAACATATCGAGGTTTAAGACATACTCAAGGGCTGCCAGTGAGGGGACAAAGAACCCGTTCTAATGCACGTACCAAGAGAGGAAGCAAAAGAACAGTTGGTTCTATGACTAAAGAGATGGCCTCTAAGTTGGAAGCAGCCAAGAAAAAGAAAGTATAAAATGGCTCAAGTAAAAAAATATAGAAAAACTAGTTTTAGAAATAAAAGTAGAAGAAGAACAAAAATAGTGCCCAAAGGCAGGATTTATGTGAGTGCTACTTTTAATAATACTTTAGTAAGTATCACTGATGATAAGGGAAAGGTAATCTGTTGGACATCTACTGGTGAAGCTGGTTTTTCTGGTTCTAGAAAGTCTACTCCTTATGCAGCTACCATCACAGTAGAAAATGCAATTAATAAGGCTAAAAATTTTGGAATGCATGAAATGGATGTTTATCTCAAAGGACCTGGTTCAGGTAGGGATGTAGCTCTTAGGGTAATTAAAGCTCAAGGAATTAGAGTAGGCATGATTGTTGATTCAACACCTATTCCGCATAATGGTACTAGATCTAGAAAAGCAAGGAATTAACCAATATGGCAAGACATATAGGACCAAAACAACGACTACAAAGACAAATAGGAGAAGATTTGGGGCTTAAGACTAATGCTGTGAAAACTGCTAAGCGCTTGATGGTTAGGCCTGGCCAACATGGGCAAAAAGGGAGAAGAAAACTGTCCAACTATGCTGTTCAGTTAAAAGAAAAACAAAAGCTTAAATATATTTATGGAATTTTAGAAAAACAATTGAAAAAGATCTTTGATAATGCAAGCAAGAATCCTTTAAATACTGGATCAGTCTTGTTAACTTCTTTGGAGAGAAGACTAGACAATGTAGTCTATAGATTAGCTTGGGCTCCTACCAGAGCAGCAGCTAGGCAACTTGTTAGTCACAATCACCTCAAGGTCAATGACAAGAAAATGAATATTCCTTCTTATGAAGTTAAAGCAGGAGATGTTCTTTTGTTAAGAGACAAGTCAGCTAAAATTCCTTTTGTAGCAGAAAGACTTAAATCTAAAGACAGTAATATTCCTGCCTGGCTAGAAAGGAAAGCTACAGCAGCCAAGGTGTTGAGATTGCCTCAAAGAGAAGAGATTCAAGAAGCTATTGATGAACAGTTAATCCTTGAATTTTATAGTCGATAAAAATTTATTAATTAACAGTCATCCGGGAACGGATTTCCTAAAAATTTATTTAGGAGAGGAGAAACAAGGAGAAAAACTATGCAAAACAATTTAACAAAATACGCACCAATGAATCCAACTTTTACAGTTGATGAAGTTGAGGCAACTACCACTAAAGCTAGATTGGTCTTTGAACCCTTGGAAAAGGGTTATGGACACACTCTAGGTAATGCTTTAAGAAGAGTATTACTGAATTCTTTAGCTGGGGCAGCTGTAGTTTTTGTAAAGATCTTTGGGATTGATCATCAGTTCTCTACTCTAGAAGGCATGACTGAAGATGTGATTAATTTAATTTTAAATATTAAACAAATTAGAATCAAAGCTGATTCTGATGATGAAGGTGTGCTGAGATTGAACGTAACTGGAGCTAAAGAAGTGACAGCAGCTGATATTGAATGTCAAGCAGGCTTTGAAATAGTTAATCCAGATCTTAAAATCGCCACTTTAGCCAAAGGAAAAAAACTAGAGCTTGAAATGATTGTTAAGTCGGGTATGGGTTATCTTCCAGCTGAAGAGTCAAAGACTAATGTTTTAGGTCAAATTCCAGTAGATGCTATGTTCAGCCCAGTTGTAAGAGTTACTTATAAAGTTGAAGCTACTCGTGTTGGACGTAAAACAGACTATGATCGTTTGGTCATGGACATTGATACAGACGGCACTATTACTCCCTTTGCTGCTGTTAAACAGGCTGCTCAAATTTTATCTAAGCAATTTGAGCAGATTGTTAATCCAGTTATCATTGAGGAAGAAGAGGAGAAAGTTCAATTGACTCCTGAAGAAGCAGAGACTCTTAAATTAACAGTTGAAGAATTGGATTTACCAACCAGGATAGCTAATGCCTTAAGAAAAGGTGGTTTTGCTACAGTTGGTGATTTAGTAGGTGTTTCAAAATCTACCGTGGCTAAAGTTAAAAACTTAGGTGCCAAGAGTGTCAATATTATCAATGATGCTTTAAAGAAAAAAGGAGTCAGTTTAGAAGATTAATCTATGAGACACAGAGTAAAAAAACGCCATTTTAATCGTAATACCAATCAGCGTAAAGCTTTATTGAGAAACCTATTAATCTCTTTATTTAAAGAAGGACAGATTGTTACTACTAAGAGTAAAGCTAAAGAAAGCAAGCGTTTGGCTGATAAATTGATTTATAGAGCTAGTAAGGCCAATCTTAATGATCGTAGAATTTTACATCGATTCTTTGCTAGAAGAGATGTAGTTAATACACTGGTAGACAGGATTGCTCCAACAATGAAAGATAGGGTCTCTGGTTTTACTAGCATTAAAGTACAAGGAAAAAGAAGAGGTGATAACAGTGAGATGGTTAAATTGGAGTTGCTAAAAAAACCAGCAAGATTAAAAAGTTTAAAGAGTGGCAAAGATCATAGTAAAGCTAAGCCTAGAAGAAAGGCTGCAAAAGCTAAATCAGTTACAAAGAAAGCAGCCAAATCAAAAAAAACTGTTAAAAAAACTAAGCAAGTCAAAGCTAAGAAGTAAATCAAGCTATGAAAAATCAAAAAACTTTTGTACAACGCAAGGAAGATATCAAGAGAAAATGGCATTTAGTAGATGTTAAAGATAGGATTTTGGGTAAGGTAGCAACAGAGATAGCTAGTAAATTAATTGGTAAGCAAAAAGCTACTTATACCCCCCATCTTGATGGAGGTGATTATGTAGTGCTTATCAATGCTGCTGAAGTTAAATTGAGCCGAAATAAGGCTGATAAAAAGGTTTATTCATGGCACACTGGTTTTCCTGGAGGTTTAAAAGAAATGCTGTTTAGCAAAATGATTGTTAGAAAGCCAGAGGAAGTAATTCGCAGAGCAGTGATAAATATGTTACCTAAAAATAGGCTAAGGAAAAACAGAATGGCAAGATTAAAGATTTACCCTGGTAGTGAACATAAACATCATAGTCAGTTCAAAAATTAATAAGTTAAGAAATAACTATGGCAATAAAATTGAAGAAAAAGCAGACCAGAGCACAAAAAATAGTTAAAAAGAGACGAACTAGTAGTAAACGGGCTGCTATTCAAAATCAGCCAGACCAAGCTAAGAAAAATTTCAAAATCCCATCAGTGAAATATATTGAAGCTATTGGCAGAAGAAAAGTAGCTACTGCTAGAGTTAGAATTTATGAGGGTCAAGGAGATTATCTTGTTAATGATCAACTAGTTAGCGATTATTTTTCATCTGTTCCCAACGCTCCTTTATTCTATAATTTTCCATTTGATTTAAGTAAAACAAGAGGCAAATTTGCTGTGACAGTCAAAGTTAATGGCTCAGGTATCAGAGCGCAACTGGATGCTGTAGTTCATGGTTTATCTAGGGCTTTGGTTAAATATAATCCAGAATTTAGAGTCTTTTTGAAAAAGGGAGGTTTGCTTACCCGCGATGACAGAATGAAGGAAACTAGAAAAGTTGGTCGAGGTGGTAAAGCTAGAAGAAAGAGACAATCTCCAAAGAGGTAATAATTTATCTGTAGTAAATTTAAGCTAAGTTTTTTTTTAGCTCCCCACACTTGAATATTTTTTCAAGCTCCATTTCCAAGCCAACAGACTAAAGCTAAAAAAGCCAATACCAATCAAAGTACTTGCAATCAAACTTCGGCTGGTATTAAGATTCATCAAGACTTGTGCAGGGACAGTAATCATGATGCCAATAGGTATTAAAGAGAAAAGTAAATCACGAATAGGTTTGAGATAAATGTCAACCGGCAAGCGACCAAATAAGGTCAAATCTCGATAAACCATAATAGCATTATCTACTTCTGTAGTGACTACCCCTAAGCATAAAACCAAAATATGAAAAGCTAGGACTATCAAAAAACTATTGATTAAGAGTAGAAAATAGCCTAAAGTTGAGACTAAACTGATTTTGACATCAAGTTGGCTTAAGATTAATAAACTAATAATGCTAATAGGAATCAAAAAAATGACATCATTGATATCAGGTTTAGCAAAAAGTGAACGCAAAAGAGGATTAACTGGTTGACTTAGATAAAGATCAAATTTTCCATAAAGCACTTTTTCACGAAATACATAAACTCCTCTTAAAAAAATTTGTGCTATCAAATCAACTAAATTAAAAGTCAAAAAAAAGACAATCAGTTGATCAGTTGTATAAGTAGCAAACTCTCTTGTTTGCTTCTTGATGATGAGTAAAAATAAAAGCATCATGCCAAAACGAAAAATCTTGCCAATCAAAAACAGCAAATTAGACCAGCGGTTGATAAAAGTTAGCTGTAGTTCATTGCTAGCTAAGATTCTCCAAACTTTACAGTGTTTTTTTAATTCTTTTAGCATTAGTTTAAAGACTGGTAGTTATTTTATTGCCCCACGGCACTGTAATTTTTCATTCCTTTTTGCCAAATGATTTTTAAAAATATTGTTAAGACTATTACCCAAATTGAGCCGATTAGGACCTTTGATAGGCTTTGATTAAAACTAAATCTTTCCAAAAAAATTTGTGTTTGTACAAAAGTCAGATAAGGAAAAGGAGTAAGATAAATAATTTTTTGCAGCAGTGAAGGAAGAACATCTAAGGGAAAAAGTCTACCAGAAGTAAATTGAATGATCATGAAAAATAAAAACCTTGGTGCCCAAGTTTCTGGACTCCAAAAGCCTATGCTGCCAAATAAAAGCATAATGATAAATAAAGTGATGAATCCAAGCAAAATTGAAATAATAAAAAAGAGAAGACTGCTAAGATTAGGCCAGTAGAATTGAGGCTGAAAAATGAGATAAAGTAATGAAAGTTCGATAATAGCGAAAAAAATATTTTTGGCCTTATCTGCCAAGTCTTGACTTAATAAAAAAGCAAAAATATTAACTGGCCTGATTAATAAATAAGAAATTCTACCATTATAAATATTAGTTGCAAGATCTTGTATTGCACTCGAAAGGATCAAGCTTTGTAAAATGCTAGTTAAAAAAATATAACTGAGCATATCTTCAGCTTGATAATGAAAAAACTGTTGCTGTTTTGTAAAAACGACTAACCAAAGTGAGATAGAAATGAGTGAAGTTAAGAACATTCTAAAACGCCACATCAAGGTATTTAAACGATAAACTAATGTACTTTGCCATGAAATTCTAAGTATAGTTAAATATTTATTCATTGTTTCTTTTGGGCAAAAACTTCCCTGATAATAGCTTCAATTGGAGCTTCTTCGATATTGAGATCATGAATTGATAATTCATTAAGCATTTTAGAAGCCATTGCAGTAGCTTTTTCTCTTGGCACAAGGATGGTGATTTTAGGAAATTCAAAGTCTTTTATTTGCCCAAATTTAGCTAGTTTTTCTTTTGGAGTTTCTCGACTAAGTAGCAAAGAGATAATCTTGTTTCTAGCAAATTTGTGAATAATATCTTGCAATTTCCCATCAAACATTTTTTTCCCTTGATCTATAATAATTGCTCTAGGGCATAATTCTTTGACATCATCCATGTAGTGACTGGTTAAGATCACTGTAGTTTCAAATTCGCGATTATAATCTTTGATAAAATCACGCAAGGTTTTTTGCATTAATACGTCCAAACCAATGCTAGGTTCATCCAAGAACAAAACTTTGGGGCTGTGCAGTAGAGCAGCGATCAGCTCGCATTTCATGCGCTGCCCAAGTGATAATTTTCTAACTTGGATATTAAGAAGATCAGCAACATCAAGTATTTCTACCAATTTTTTTAGTGTTTTCTTGTATTTTTGATCGCTGATTTCATAGATAGCTTTATTGAGTTCAAAGCTCTCAATAGCAGGCAAATCCCACCAAAGTTGGTTTTTTTGTCCCATGATTAAAGCAAATTGCTTTTGAAATTCGGTTTTTCTATCCCAAGGATTGAAACCTAAGACTCGTACTTGCCCTTCAGTTGGGTAAAGCAAACCAGAAAGAATTTTTAAAGTTGTAGTTTTTCCTGCTCCATTTTTACCAATAAAACCAACAATTTCTCCGCTATCAATTGTGAAAGAGATATCATCAACCGCTTTGACAATCTCGTATTCTCTATGCCAAAGAGATTTAATTGATCCAGTCAGGCCGGCTTCTTTACGGTAAACCTTAAAATATTTTTTTAGTTGATCAACTTGAATAACGGGTGGCATAAGGATAAATTATAATTCATCTATAGTAAATTGTAGATACCTTATTATTTACTTACTATTCTTTAAAATGAGACCCTTGAACTGAATTTATTTGGAGTGCTATCTTTACCAAACCGCTCTTTTAAGAGGTTTACCAACTCTGAAGTTGACCACACGATGACCTTTGACAATCATCCTTTTACCTTTGTTACCAAATGGTTCAACAGCCTTATCTTCTACTCTGTTGACATAAAAAGTACCAAAGCCAGAAATGACTACCTTATCGCCTTTTTTTAACGCTCTGGTTATTTCTTCAAAAACTGCTTCAACAGCTTCATTAGCTGCTTTTTTTGTAAGATGTGCTTTTTTGGCTACAACATTAATTAGTTGTGACTTAGTCATGTGCAACTCCTTCTGTTTTTTTAAATTACAATTATTAAATTTTTATTAACTTTTTTTTGGTGTCATTAGTGTAATAGTTTGATTTAACAAGTCAAGTGGTAATTAATACTACTTGACATGAGTTATATCATATATAATCCAATTTATTAAGCATAATAATTGAACTACCAAGCATATCATAAGCTACATCTCTCAAGTTAGCTGTTCTTCCTGCTACTAGCGATTGATGAAATTCATCACTCAAGGCATAAAGGAAGCAAATGAATAGAGGCAGTAGATAAAGTTTAGGCTTGGACTCTTTAATCTTGATTTTAATTAATCCTTGAAATAAAAGTAAATATAAAATTGCATAAACAAAAATATGTGCTAGTTTCTTAAAAAGAAAATCTAATAATGAAATACTAAAACCAGGTAAAATTTCTCTATTTGATAAAAAGAAAATTAACAATGCCCACAACATGGAAGGTAGAAAAGCAGTTAAATAAGTTTTAGTTGATTGTAAAAAAACCTTCATAAAGATTGATTAATGCAACAAATAAAAAAATGCTGCCTCCGATTATAACACTGATAATATAAGTTTTTTTCTTAGTTTGCTTAGTAAAATAAAGTTTCCCAAAATGACTACTATAACTATTATTTTTTTTAAGATCAAGATTTAATTTGCTAAGGTCAATTGAATAGCCAAGTGCTAGAGAGTTGAATTGCGATAATAAATTCTCATTTTTTTGAACAAATTGATTGACTAAACTCTGTTCCTTCAGAGGATTTGGATCTGAAAATAGTTCTTGATTCTGCTCTAAACTTAAATCATCAATCGTTATTTCTTCATCAGATTCTGAATCATTATTTATGCTAGGAGTAGGACTAAGATAAACATTAGGCGTACCTCTAGTAGTTTGGCTGCTTTCTAGCCATGAACCAGCAAAAAAAATATAACTATGGTCTTTATTACAATCAGCAAACTCAAAAAAATCTTCAACTTCTAGCTTGGGATCTTTTAGAATAACTTGATCGCCATCATTATTAAGTTTGTTATAGAGTTCAATGGTAAAAAAACTCAAGGCATTAATAATTTCATCGGAAAAGTTAAAAATTAAATTTTTTTCATCCCAGATTGACCACTGATTAAGAGCAATGGCTTGTTGGTTGGGGTTATAGATTTCTATCCATTCTTTTCCTTCAGAGGGGCAAGCCATAATTTCAGAAAGTTGTAAATTAAAGGCAGGTGAAGGAGTGGAAGTAGCTGAGGGAGTGGGAATATTAGTTGGAGTTGGTAGAATAGAGGGGCTGGGACTTACTGTCAGGCTTGGATTCATTCCAGTTGGGCTTGCTTGGGGACTTGGGTTAGCTGAAGGACTGAGGGATGGTTCTGGGGTAGAGCTAATAGAAGTAGTTGGGCTAGGAGAATGATTCTCTTCTCCTGGAGTGGCTAAACTAAGCTGAAAATCACCTTCAGCATTTGGAATACGGGCAAAACTATAGTTTTTCTGAGAATTTTGATAAGACATCTGATCGACTAGCTCATTATCCTGATTTTTTAAAATTACAGCATCTCCAGAGTTATTTAGTTTACTTGAAAGTGAAATTAGCAAATATTCTCCTGGAGAAATAGATTCTGAGTTAAAAGAGTAAATAATGGAAGGACTAGCAAGCTCATCCCACAAAGTCCAGCCCTGCAGTGACAGAGTCTCTAGAGGATCAGCACCCTCTTGCTCTGTTGGAAGATAGAGTTCAACCCACTCTTCCTGTCCTGAGTCGGGTTGAGGATATACTTCATTGATGACAAGTTGAGCTTGTACCAATATTGGGAAAAAAAATAAAAAAATCAGCAACAGAAACAAGATAATAATTAAGTCAGCAAGCTCGAAGTTTTTATTCATTAATCATAATTTATAGTGACTTGTTTACAAAAACTGTAACTTTGAGCAAAGTGGGTTATAATACTTGGAGTTAAAGACAAAATAGAGATATATTAGAGATGTTTTTTAAGATTTTGAGCGGACTGTTAAGGATAAATATATTGTCACTGATCATTTTGTTAGGATAAAGTTTTGAAGTGAATAGTTTTGAATTTACTATAGATAAATATTAGAGCGTTAAAGTGAGGTCTGGCTAAATTTATATTAGCGATGGATATACTACCGAGCTTTACCGAGTGAGCTTTGTATTTTAAAAGGAGCTATCAGATAGTAGCGAACGACTCTGATATTTATCTATAGTAAATTTGATACTGTTTTCTAGTTTTACAAAATAGTAAGTGAAGAATATATTTAACATTAATCAGGAAGCGTCGCATAGTGGCCAATTGCACAGGATTGCTAATCCTGAGCCCTTATGGGCTTCGTGGGTTCGAATCCCACCGCTTCCGCCAAACTGATAGAAATCTACACAAAATTACACTTGTTTTCTATTTTGGCGTGACTGTTGGCGTGAATGTGGCGTGAATATGTTATACTAAATAATATGTATAACCCTAAGTTCACAATTACCCCAGAAATCACTAATTGGATTGCGCAAATCGAGGCTATCAAGCAAAAAATTGATCGTTCAAAAATTTTACCTGTTAGAGAAATTTCCCTGAGACACAGAGCTGCTATTGAATCTGCTCACAGTTCTACCAGCATTGAAGGCAATCCTCTCAATAGGAAACAGGTTGCGGCCGCCTTAGCAGGCAAAATGAATGCCTGGGAAAAAAAAGTGATCGAGGTGACTAATTACAAAAAAGCTTGGGATTGGATCTCAGAAAGAAGTCAAAAAAAATCAGCAATTACTATCGCGGATATTTTAAAACTACATCGTTTTGTAGCTAGCAAACTCCTCCCAGAAAATAAAGTTGGTGCTTTCAGGCTAGGTCCTATCTATATTGTCGATATTATCAGAGGTGAAGATGTTGTCAGATATACAGGTCCAGATATATCGCAAATAAAAAGCTTATTACTAGAGTTGTTAGCCTGGGTTAAAAAACAAAAAAAGGTGCTTCATCCTGTGCTATTGGCGGGTATTATTCACTATGAATTTGTATCTATCCATCCATTTAGTGATGGCAATGGTAGAGTCACTCGTTTATTAGTTAAACTCCTCCTTGATTTGTTAGACTATGACTTTCGAGGTTGTTTGGTTTTAGACATTTACTATTGGCAAAATACAAACCAGTACTATCAGAACTTGAACCAAGCTGACAACTATTCGGATCAACGTAAAGCTGATTTAAGCAGTTGGCTCGCCTATTTCACTGAAGGTTTTTATTTAGTAAGCAAAGATTTGGAACGAAAAATAAATTTAATCACTGCTAATCAGAATGACGAAACCATTACTTTAAATAATCAAGAAATGCAAATTCTTGACTTTGTTAATCAATTTGGACAAATAAATTTATCAGAAGCGCTAGGTATTTTACAAATACCAGAGAGAACCATACAAAGACGCTTAAAAAAATTGGTTGATAAAAATATCTTAGAAGTTGATGGAAAAGGAAAAAATACTATTTATAGATTGAATAAAATTGATCAAAGATAGGCATTCAATACCTGTCCCGAAACCTGCGTTGCCTCAATTTAAAAATTAAAATACAATTAGTTTATGTTAGATTCCTTTCCTCAAAAAGTTATCGAAAAATTTTATCAACTCATTTAACAGACAAAAGATTAAATCAACAAAACGTCAGTGATTTGCTACTTAATTTACTACAGAAAGCTGAAATCCCATTTGGACTTTTTGGATATATTCTTAAGAAGAAATCCTTGGAGGTAATTAATGAGGTGCAAGATAAAGTTTTCCATCAATGGTGGGAGCCACCCATAGTCTTACCACATCTTATGTGCGCTCTGGAAGATACTATTGGCACATCAGTTTTAGAAGGTCAAGGTCGAATCAGTAAAGATAAGATTCAATGGTGCTTAGTTTATGGAGTCAAAGGCAGTGAGGAAAAAGAAAAAGCACAACAGTACAGCAGCAACTAAGTTACAAACTTAGGCTATCCTAAATTAAAGTCAGCGGCTTCGCATTTTTCAATGATTTTCTATCTATCTTTTTTCTTTTTTTTTTGTTATCTTTATAATTAGTATCAATAACAAAAAGGCCTGCTATGCCAAACTTAAATACCGCTGGGGTATCAGCGGATGTCCGTAATCGTTTATTAAATTTTCTCAATAATGCTAGTAATGCTAATAGCATTGCTGGCAGTGAACCAGTCCATGGTCCAATTCTGGATGATCCTAGCACTGGCTATGGTGATAATGTGGAAGATTATGATATTGGTCAAACAGTAGCTAGAAGGATTATTCAAAAACGCAATTCTTTAGCTGGAGATCAATTCACTACTCTAAATCAACTGAATAATATCGCTCACTTTGGCCAAGATAAGTTCAATGACCTAGTGCATACTTTTTCGCGTTATTGGGAATTGTTTTTTGCTCTTACTCTCTATGGTCAAACCACTGGTTTTTATTGTGGGGCAGCTACGGCACAAATGATTTTAGACTTTTTACATGGCTGGGCTGGAACACCAGCTTTAACCCAAGATGAAATCTACGATATTATTCAGAATCATAAAACTGATAATAGTTTCTACACTGACCCTGATGGACTCAGAGGTTGTTTAAATCAAGAAAGTCCGGCAGTAAATCGTTGGATTATTTTTGCTGGCAGGGACAATGAACAAGACAAAGCCTGTCGTAAAATCGCAACTAGTATGGATCTTTATGATTCACCAGCTGCTGCTTTGATTTATGACGGTGATCATTGGGTAGCAGTGAGTGGGCTTACAGCTACAGAGCGACCTTCCATGAATAAAAAATCTTTTCTAATTTACACCATTCAAATCCATGACCCAGCCGGAGGTGGCAATGTCAGAGATATTGAGTATTACAATTGGTGTAGTAATTTCTTTACTCCTAATACTTGGGGAACTACTTGGGATGATCGCTATGTCTGTGTGGTTGATCCTAGACCCCAAGGTGGAGCGAAAATAGATTTTGTCCAACCTAATTATAAAGCTAAAGGAAGAACCATGATTACTCCCAATCAAGCTAAACAAGCGGCTCAAGAAAGTTTGGATGATTATCATCTGACTTCTAGAGATGATTATCAAAAAGCTTTGAGAAAAGCTAAGGTAGGAACACCTGTCTTGGTTAAGAATTTACGTGAAAAGCGCAAGAGGGCCTATTATTTGATACCATTTGAACGCGGTCAAAAAACTACCGTAGTGCTCATGATTCATGCTTATTATGGCAACTATTTGGGTTCTTCTTTAGTTGATCAACCCAAAGGCTATCTCAATGTTTCTCAAAGTCGAGCCAAAAATTTAGCTGCTGATCATATTAAAAAAACCAAAGTCACTAGAGGTAGAAGCTTGACTAAGCTTAAGGCTAAAGATATAGAGAAGGCTTACTTGGTTTGGAAGCCATCTCAACAATCTTGGGATCCCTTTCAACCTATTTGGAAATTAAAAGCTAAAGGACGAGTGCGCTATGTTAACCAGGATAAAGAAATCAGTAGCAGGCTAAAGAGAGCTAAAAAAGGCGGTATGTAGAGACGCTTTTATTGCTGATCCTGACGGCTTAGTAATAGAGTTGCTGGGACTTAATGATTCTGAAAATTAATTTTTCTCTATCCTGATTGCCCTTCCCAGTACAATTGCTTTAGCTATTTTTTTATAAGCTTTATCTAGAATTCTAGCAAAAGTTGGTTGAGAAATATTCATTTTTTTGGCACAGTTAATTTGATCTAAATTGTCAAGATCATGAAGTTTTAAAGCTTCTAGTTCGTCAGTCAATAAATGGATTTCTTGGAGTTCTCTTAAGGGGACACCCCTGGGTTTAAAATAATAAACATTAGGTTTACAGCTCAATCTTCTGGGAATTTTTGGTCTTGGCATATGTACTTGTATTAACAATAAAACAAGATATCAATTATAACTTGGATATCTTGTTTTTAATTGTCAAATTATAAACAGTTTACCCCTCTCATAGGAGTTTGACATTTTGGACATTTTTGTTTTGAACAAGGAATTCCTCTTTGATGGCTTTCTTCATGTCCACATTTAGGACATGTGCATTTGTTTGAACCTAGAGGTCTATTTCTCATTCCTCTGCCGGTTGCAGAACCTCTTCCTTGTAGTCCAGTTCTATTTCTATTTGGCATATATTTCACCTCCTCTATTTAAAAAATTATTATGAATATATATTCATAATAGCATTGAGATGATTTTTTGTCAAGAAATAATTTAATGGTTAAAACTTATTAATGAAAGGTCAGATCTTTCCCTAAAATTTACAAATCATTGTATAATGTTTTTTCTTCTTTTTTTCCAGAAGAATAATTAAGTATGAAAGAAACTAATCGAGGTCTAGAGTACTTGCCACCACCAGTAAGACTTAATCCTAATCTTGTATTTACCAGAGAAGTGACTGTTTTTGCTCAGGGTTTAAAAAGAGTCCAAAACTCTAAAGAACCAATTTTATTTCAAATAGATAGAAATGGTTTAGCTTGCCTGACTGATGGTAACCATCGAGCACATTTAGCATGGCGTAAGAGAGAAGCTTTATGGGGTCAATGTATTGGGAGATTAAATTTTGATGTAACTACTAATCCAGATTATAGACCTGTAAGTCGGCTCAAAATTATTCGCTAATAATTTTCTACTGAGGTAAAATTAATATTATGAAACTTGGTACTACTTTTAGTCATCGCCAACTTCAGTATTTGAACTACCCAGTGATTGAAGCTCTGCATACAGCCTTTAAACTAAAATTAGACTATTTGAGATTAGGGACGTATTGGGATGAAATCGAGACTACTGAGCATCATTATAGTTGGTCTAGTTTAGAAAAAATCCTAAAACTTTGCCAAAAAAATAAACAAAAAGTAGTTTTAACTGTGGGACTTAAAGCTCCCAGATATCCAGAGTTTTATTTCCCAACGTGGCTTAAAAATAAAAACTTAAATGCTGCTCAAACAAAAAGTAAAATTTTGGATTTTATTAGCAAAAGCGTCAGCCAATTAAGTAAATTTAGCTGTATCAGCCATTGGCAAGTTGAAAATGAGCCTTTAGATCCATCAGGCCCAGATAAACAAACAATTCCTTTTTCACTCTTAAAAAAAGAGGTTGATTTGGTCCGCAGTCTGGATAAAAGACCAATCATTACTAATCTCTGGGGCAATGCCCTATCAAAAAGAAATCTTTTGCCAAAATTAGAAAAAATATCAGATGTGCTAGCTATAGATCTTTATTATCAACAATTTTTTAAAAAAATATTGGGTAAATCATTTTATATTGGCCCGCTTGATAATCAAAAGAAAATGTCACAACTCTTAGTCAATTGCAAAAAAGAAGTTTGGGTGATGGAATTGCAAGCCGAACCATGGGAAGCTAATCAGGTGGATTTTTTATCAGATAAGCCACAAAGTATTTCTCCTGAAAAAATAAAGAAATTTTATCAGCAAGCTAGCCAGTTGCCAGTAACTACAATTATGTTTTGGGGATTTGAGTATTGGTTTTATCAATTTAAAAAAGGTAATGCTCAGTACCTGGACACTATTGCTAAAATTATGAAAGCATCATAACAGCTTCTTAGTTTATGTTATCATTTCTTTATGTATAAAAAAATTAATTAGCGGCTCATGCCAAAAGTAATTTGTCATACTTTTCTTTGTACAACAGTTGGAGAGCCCAAGATTGATACTAGCAAAAATCCTGCTGATGAAGTTTTTACAGAGTTGAGATGGCTGACTATTGATCAAATTCTGGATTCAGAGGATATTGTAATTACTGATAGTCTTAGAGAATTGCTTTTGGAATTTAAAGAATCTATTAGCAAAACTAAAAAACAATTATGAAATTTATTCTAAAATCTTGCTTCACTATTCTATTTTTAATTGTCTTACAGTTTTTAACTGTCAATCCTGTTGCAGCGCAGACTGAGGAAGTTTCTGAGCCTCAATATATGGAAGGTAAAGTGACCAAAGTTGTTGAAACTGGACAAGAAACTTTAATGGATGACTTAGTTCCTTTTCAGCAATTAGAGATTAAAGTGACCAAAGGTCAAGAAAAAGGACAGATCATTACAGTTAAAAATTCTGCTGCGACTATGGGCATGGGCAATGTTCAATATCAAACGTATGAACCAGGAGATAAAGTGAAAATTGTTTTCATCGAAGGAGCAGAGGGTAAACAATATTATCTTGATGGAGAGCTTAAAAAAGATGCATTGATCGCACTGCTAGTCTTGTTTGTGTTGGTGGTTTTAGTAGTAGGTAGAATTTGGGGAGCTTTATCACTACTGGGTTTATTAATCTCTTTTATAGTTATTTTTAAATTAATTATTCCTCTGATTATTAAAGGTACAAATCCTGTTTTGGCGGCCATTATTGGCTCAGTGATTATTATCCCCAGCACTTTTTATATCTCACATGGTTTTAATAAAAAAACTCATATTGGTGTGGCCGCAACTTTTCTTGGATTATTGATCACGGGTTTATTAGCAATTTATTTTGTTGATGCTAGTCACCTCACAGGTTTTGCTTCTGAAGAAGCTGGCTTTTTGCAAGTAGAAAAAGAAGGTGCGATGGATATTAAGGGTTTACTGCTGGCAGGGATTATTATTGCTACACTTGGTATTTTGGATGATGTCACCATTGGCCAGGCTTCAACAGTAAAGCAATTGAAAAAGGCTAATAAAAAAATGTCTTTTTCAAAATTATTTATCAATGCTATGAAGGTTGGCCAAGACCATATTTCTTCTATGGTCAATACTTTGATCTTGGTATATTCAGGCTCTGCTCTACCTCTGCTTTTGTTATTTTTTGATAGTGAAAAGACTTTTTTGGATGTAATTGAATTGGAACTAATTGCTGAAGAGATTGTCAGAATGTTAGTCGGTAGCATCGGTTTAGTCTTGGCTGCCCCCTTGGCTACAGTGATGGCCGCCTATGTTTTTGCTAAGCAGGAGTTGGGTAAAAAGTAGTTTTTCATGAATATTCCTCTAAAAAACTCAAAACTGCTGTTGTGCTAAAATGATTTTATGTCAAATAAAAAAACCTACACCAAAATCAATGAAACAGGCTGTTGCCCTAAACCCAATGTCAAAGCTTGGGACGAATCTTCAGTTACTTGGAAGAATAAAAAGTTTATTAAAGATCATACTTTCAGTTTTTTTCATATTCCTTTGAATATGGGCTTTGTAATGAAGAGAATGTGGAAAAAAGTTTCAAAAGCTAAGGCATCTCCACCTATTGAAGAATTCCTGTTGCTCTCTTATGATCCTTCAGCTTGGCGAGGTGAGCATTTCATGTCTGTTACTAAACACGTCCCGAATGCTGAAAACGTGACAATTTCTGGTACTTTTTTAACTAAAGTTTTTGAAGGTCCTTATAAAGAGGCTAAAAATTGGGTAAAAGCAACTGAAGATTATGTGAAAAGTAAAGGTAAAAAACTTAAGAAATTATATTTTTTTTATACCACCTGTCCCAAATGCGCTAAGCATTATGGTAAAAACTATGTAGTCGCTCTTGCCCAAGTTTAAAAACAAAGAAAAAAAATTAAAAGCTTATCATGCATATTTTGATAATAGATGATGAAGTTGATTTTGCTGATACTCTTAAATCTGCACTAAGGAGTGCTAATCATGTGGTTGATTCAACTTATACAGCCAGAGATGGTCTTTTTTATGCTAGTACTTATAATTATGATTTGATTATTCTTGATTTAATTCTACCTGATATGAATGGTATTGAACTTTGTAAAAAGTTAAGAAGATCTAAAATAGAATCTTTAATTCTGATGTTAACAGGAAAAGATAAAGTTTCAGACAGAGTTTTAGGTTTAGATGCAGGAGCTGATGACTATTTAGTGAAACCATTTAGTTTTGCAGAGCTAAAAGCCAGGATTAGAGCGCTTTGTAGACGCAAAGGCAGTGATTTATTGTTTTCCAATCAACTTAAGGTTGATGATTTAACTTTAGACACTGCTAGTCAGGAAGTGACCTTTCAAGGTGAAATAGTTCAGTTACGTCGTAAAGAATATTTAATTTTGGCATTTTTGATGCGTAATGTTGGGAAAGTTGTATCTAGAGAAAGGATCTTAGAAAATGCTTGGGAGGCTGATATTGAGAGTGTGCCTAATATTGTCAATGTTCACATCAAACATTTACGTTGTAAATTGGATAAACGATTTAACACTCAGATAATCAAAACTGTCCATGGTAGCGGTTATAAAATTGACAAAAGATCTAATAGTTAGCCAAAAAAGACAATTTTCCAACTATCTTCTACAATTAAGATTTTCTTTCAAGCAAAGCAACGTCATTTTTTAACTAGTTCTTTTGGCAAGCAAATTTGTAATGGCCAGTAATTTGTCAATCGTTTTTTTATTCCAGCCAGCTTGTTCGAATTTATCTAATATTTTTTGAGCTTGATCAAGATAAGCTAGCAATTGTTTCTGACAATAAGCGAGACTGCCACTGCCAGTAATAATTGCTCGAACTTGACCTATTTCATCATTACTTAGTTTGTTTTTACCTAGTTTGCTATTTAAAAATTGTTTTTCTTTTTTCTTACAATGCTCTAAAGCATAAGCAACTAATAAAGTTTTTTTACCTTGCTCAATATCATTTTTATTTGATTTGCCAGTTTTATCCTCCTTGCCAAAAAGGCCAAGTATGTCATCAGAAATTTGGAATGCTATGCCACAAGGAAGTGCAAAGTCTGATAAAAGTCTGAGATTTGATTCTTCTGCTCCTGCTAAAATTGCTCCTAGTTGCAGTGGAGCTTCAAAAGTATATTTGGCTGTTTTTAATTCGTAGACTTTAAGTATGTCTTTACTTTGAACATTTTTTTTCAACTCTAGTCTGATATCCAGTTCTTGGCCAAATAGAGTATCAACTATAATTTGTGATAGTTTTTTTAAAACTTTGAGTTTTAATTTGGGAGAAAAACTAGTTTTAAATATTGCTTGCAGCGACAAACTGTAAGCTAAGTCACCAGCTAGTATGGCCATGCTATGGCCAAAGTGAGCAGCGCTTTTTTTATTCTTATACTGATCTAAGCACTCTTGTTCATAAATTTTATGTAGGGTTGATTTGCCCCTCCTGAGTGTTGAGAGATCCATTACATCATCTTGCATGAGTAAAAAAGAGTGAATTAATTCCACTGATAAGCAAGCAAGATAGATATCTGAAGAATGAGATTTTGAGAACAAGTTAAAAGCAAGAAATAGTAAAGCAGGCCTTAATCTTTTACCCCCACGCAGTGAAAATTCCTCAATTTTTCTGATCATGTCAATAGAAACTTGATTTTCTTTTTGATTTTTTTCTTTAATTTCAGCAAAAAAGTCAAGTAAAAAAGGATGAAATTGATCAGTGAATTCTTTTAAAAAATTAAAACTGTTTTTTTTCATTATAGATTTATTAAATATTGTATTTTAACTATACCTTGGCATAGACTTGTCGAGTCTCTATTTCATGAAAGGTAATTAAATTTCAATAACTATACTCTGTATATAGTATATAATGAAAGAATAGCTTGCCATACAAATTAAAATTGGTCTAAAATAAATTATAGAAAGGAAGAGATGGATCTTCATCGAAAAAGCGCAGTTATCACTGGCGCTTCTTCAGGACTAGGGTTGGCAATTGCAAAAGAGTTACTTAAGAAAAACAGCGTTGTTCATGCTTTGGGGAGGGATAAAGAAAAACTAGAAACTGTTAGACAAGAAATTAGTTCTGCTAACCTTCATATTCATCAAGTTGACATTAGGGATTTTTCTCAAATAGAGAGAAGCATAGCTAAGATCGAAAAAGTTGATATTCTGATTAACAATGCTGGTCTATGGATAGAAGGATCATTACAAGATAATCCTTTTGTCAAGATTTCAGATGTGATTGATACTAATTTAAAAGGATTGATTTACACTACCAAAGTGGTTTTGCCTAAAATGTTAGCTCAAGATAATGGTTTTATTTTAAATATTTCTTCTACCTCTGGAATAAGAGGAAAAAAAGAACAATCAGTATATGTAGCCTCTAAATTTGGAATAACTGGTTTTACCAAATCCTTATATCTAGATCTAGAAAAGACTAATGTTAAAGTAGCTGGTTTTTACCCTGGAGGAATGAAGACTTCCTTTTTTGAAAAAGCAGGCTCATCACGCCAGACAGATAAATTTATGGATACTGATAAAGTTGCAGAGGTTGTAATTTTTATTTTAGAAAGAGATAATACCATGGTTCTTGATGAAGTAATCTTGGACAGACGCTTGTAGTTGCTAAAATAATCTATTCATTTATCCATGAAATATCAATATCTATTTTTTGACTGGGATGGTTGTCTAATTAATTCTATGGGCATTTGGTTAGAGGCTTATCAAAAGCTTTTTGCAGACTATGCCTTATCACCAACAGTTGCAGAAATCAGCCAAAAAGTGTTTGGTGATTGGAATGGGCCGCTTAAAGTGGGGATTAAATCAAAGGATCTTGCTGCTTATACCAGCAAATTAGTAAAGTTGGTGAATAAAAATTTAAAAAAAGCAGAATTGTTTGTAGGAGCAGAAGATTTGCTTAAGGCTTTGCAGTTAAATGGCAGGATAGCAGCGCTTCTCACTACAGCTAAATTATCTAATTTAGATCCTATTATTAGAAAATATAATTTTAAAAAGTATTTTCAATTAATTCTCACAGCAGAAGATGTTCATAAGCATAAACCTGATCCGGAGATGATTGACTTAGCTTTAGCTAAGCTTAAGGCTGCCAAGGATAAATCAGTGATGATCGGTGATTCAAAAAGCGATTTAGGGGCAGCTCAAAAAGCTGGCATTGATTCTATTTTATTTTATCCTCAGCAGCACGAAAAAGTTTATAATTTAGCTGATTTGCAGCTCTATCAGCCAAAACACATTGTTAGGAGTTTAAAAGAGTTAAAGAATTTGTTATTCTAATCTAGACTAATAACTTTATACAGTAAATTAAGATATATCTTAAAAATTTAAATATGAAATTTTTTAAAAAACCCCTCGTTTTTATTTTTTCTTGTTTTCTTTTTCTTTTAGTTAGCTTATTAGCAAATAAAAAAATTCATTTTTTTTCTAGCTCAGTTCCTGCTTTTGCTCAAAGCACTGACTCTCAAATTTTGATTAGTGCCAAAGAAGGAGATCAAGGTTTCAAAGCTGTGATTGCTCAATCTTCTTTGGAGGAGCCAGCTGTTTGGGTTGGAGATCATAAGCTTAATGGTGAGCTTGAATTGAGAGTTTATAAAGCAACGCTTACTTCCTTACTTGAATATCTAGCCCATGACGAAGATAACAATCAAGTTAATCCTGATGTTAGAGCTTCAGAATTAGAGCAGCTGGTAACTATCAATGAGCCGATTGCTTTTGCTCAAAAAAAGATTCTTCTTCCTTTGGAAGAAACTGGAGTCTGGTATTTGGAAGCTAGATTTAAAGGAGAAACTTGGGTAGGTAAGACTTTTTTGATTCGTTCTAAAACAGGAGTTTTAGTTAAAGAAGGAAATAATGAGCTTATCTTTTGGGGTCAAGATTATGCTAGTAAAAGAAGTATCAATCAAGGAGAAGTCACAGTTTATAATTTGGAAAATTCTATTCAAACTCTTGCTCAGAGTAATTTTAATCAAGATGGCGTTGCTAAAACAGGGATTAGCACTGATGCTGATATAGCTATTTTTAAAAATGGTAATGACATATCCCTGACGCCGATTAATCTACGTTTCTTAGAAGGCAACTGGGGTTACAATTTTTTTACTCCCAAAGAAAGAAAAGCCAAGTTTTTCACTTTTACTGATAGACCGCTTTATAAACCAGGAGACGTGATTAAATTTAAATCAATTATTAGAGACGATGATGATGCGGTCTATTCTATTCCCAAAGGTTTAGCTCAAGTGAAGATTTATTCAGATGATTATGACAATCCTGTTTTTGTAGACAATTTTCCTATTACTGATGAAGGCAGCATCGCTGGTGAAGTAACACTGCCGGCTGATGCAAGTACAGATTATTATTATCTAGAGGTAAACTTAGATGCAACAGAAGAAGCTGACTATTATAATTATAATTTACGTGATTATGTTTATTTTCAGGTGGAGCATTATCGAAAACCAGAATATTCAATAGACATTGAAGCAGAAGAATCAGAGTTAATAGCTGGTGATAGTTCCTCTTTTACTATCACAGGTAGTTATTTCTTTGGAGAACCAATTAGCAAGCAAACTGTGAAGTATAAAATTTATTCAGCTCCTTATTGGTCTTCTGATTATTACGGGCAAAGAAAAATTGAATTAAGTGACAATTATCGCTATGGATATTACTGGGGTAAAGAAGTGACTAGTGGTACGGCTGTGTTTAACAGTCAGGGTGAAGCAGTGATTGATTTTGAAGCTCTACTACCTGAAATAGATGCAACAGCTTCTTCTTATACCTCAAATACGTCCAAGAAAAGCCAAATTTATGCAATTGAAGCAGAGTTTGATGACGGTTCAGGAAATTCAGTTTTTGCTAGAAAAAATATTTTAGTGCGTAATGGTGAGTTTGGCATTTTTAAGAAAAACTATCAAAGTACTGCGCTACTTAATCAAGAAATAGATGTTCCAATCAAACTAGTAGCTTATCAAGATGATGTTCAAATAAGTAAAATTGATTTAACTGTCAAGCCTGTGCATCAAACTTGGGTGCGTGAAGAAGTAGAAGGTCAGAAATATCCTCGTTTTCGTGAAGAAAAAAAAGAGTTAAAAGAATTTTCTATAGTTACAGATAAACAAGGTGAGGCCACTATTAAGTTCACTCCTGAAAAGCTTGGTTCTTATGTGATGACAGTAGTGGCAGAAGATTCCAGGGGCAACCAAATCTCTAAAGATTTTTATTTTTGGATTACTGATGAAAAACAAGCTGTTTTCAGTGGTCAATATGAACAACATCTTGATATCCAAATTGATAAAGAAGAATATCAATTTCAAGACACAGTCAAGGCAATTATTTCTTCTTCTGAGCCAGATAGGGATCTTTTCTTATCATTTGAAAGAGATGGGGTGAGGCGTTTTCAAACAGTTAAACTTCATGCTCAGACAGCCACTGTTGAACTGCCTTTGCAACAGACAGATATGCCGAATATTTTTTTATCAGTAGCAAGTTTTACCAAAGGACGCTTAGATAGTAACAATCGAGTTGTTCATGTATCCCCTGATCCTCAAAAATTAACTGTTGAAATTAAAGCTAATAAAGAACGATATGTGCCTGCAGAAACAGTGACGCTTGATATTTTTACTAAAGATTTTGCTGGTAATGCTATCCCTGCTGAGACTGCAGTTTGGGTAGTTGATAAAGCAATCTTTGAATTGACTAATCAAGGAACAGCTGATATTTTTAATCGCTTTTGGAGTGAACGTTATTTAAATACAGCAAAGTCTCACTCTTTAGAAGGCATTTTTATGATGAATATGGGAGGTGGCGGTGGCTGTTTTACAGGAGATACTCAGATTTCTATTGCTAACGGAAAGGACAAGGCAATCAAAGATATTAAAATTGGCGATCAAGTTTTAACAAAGAAGAATCCCAATGATAAGCCAAAAGCAACTAAAGTAACTAAAGTTTTTGAGCATCAAGTTGCTGGCTATTTCTTAGTCAATGCTTCGCTTAAAGTTACCCCAGAGCACATCATGTGGATCAATGATCGCTGGCAAACTGCCTCTCATTTAAAAATAGGCGATAAGCTTAGGGACAGTCAGAATAATGAAATAGAAGTAGTTTCACTGGAATGGCAAGATGGCTTATTTAAGGTTTTTAACTTAGAAGTAGAAAATGCTCATACTTTTTTTGCCAATGATATCTGGGTACATAATCAGAAAGGTGATGGTGGTGGTAGAAAAATTTTTGAAGATACAGCTTATTGGAATCCTTTTGTTAAAACTGACGCCAATGGTCATGCTCAAATTACTTTTAAATTGCCAGACAATTTAACTACCTGGGTGATTAGTTCAGTCGGAGCTACCCAAGATACTAAAGTCGGTCAAAGTACTCAAGAGATTCTTGTTTCCAAGAGTGTTGTTTTAAGGCCAATTTTACCTAATCTTTTACTTATAGAAGACGAAATCGTAATCCCTGCTATTCTTCACAACTTCACTGATGAAGATCATGAGTTTAAAGTAAACTTAGAGACTGATAGTGCAGAGATTTTAGATCAAAATAAACAAACAGTGATAGTAAAATCAGGCGAGTTTGCCCAAGTAGCTTGGCATTTAAAAGCAAGTCAAGCAAATGAAGTAGCAGCTTTTACTTTTTCAGCCCAAGCAAGTGATAATCAGGAGCTATCAGATATTATCACTCGTAAGATTCCAGTAAGAAAGTTTGGTTTTTGGGAGAAAACAGGTGAAAATTCAGAAGGTTCTGGTAGCTTTACTCTTAGCTTAAATCCAGATAGTGATAGAGAAAAATCTAAATTCACGCTTTTGCTCAGTCCAAGTCTGATTTCCAGCTTACCTTCTGCTATGAAATATTTAGTAGATTATCCTTACGGTTGCACAGAACAAACTACCAGCCGTTTTGTGCCAGCTGTGATTGCTAAGGAAAACCCGCAGCTTTTTGCTGAGGCTCTGAAAGATAAGGATCTTGATGCCATTATTAATAAATCTATTAGCAAATTAGCTGATCATCAACAAAGTGATGGCGGTTGGTCTTGGTGGTCGAATGGCGAGAGTGATTATTTTGTCACAGCCTATGTTTTAGAGTATTTACTGAGGGCAGAAAAATTAGGATTTGATGTAAACTATTTCATTAAAAATCAGGCAAAGCGTTTTCTTTCTACATTGAGACAAGAAGATCGGGAAAAAGCTGCTAATCCTTCAGCTGAAGAGTTGAGAGAGTCTATTGAGGAATTGATTATTAGATCCTATGCTCTTTCCCTCTTAGGAGAGAGATTGGAAAGCTTTCACGGTTTTGAAGGTTTAAGTCCGGATATTTTAGCTCTAGCAGTAATGAGTAACTTTAATAATGGTAATACTGATCCTCAAACTAATGGTCTGGATTATCTTTTATCTTTGGCCAAAGAACAAGGAGATAGTTTATATTGGCCAGCTGGTAAAAGTAGATACTTTGGTTCTCAAGCTGCCTCTACAGCTTTAGCTATTAAAGCACTTGCTAAGGCGAATTATCAATTGCCAAAGGCTGGTCAAGCAGTTAAGTTTTTATTAAAGAATCGTAAGAATCGTTATTGGGCAAACACCTTTGCTACTGCACAAATTGTGCAAGCTGCAGTTGATTTTGCTCATAGTAGCGAGCAAACTAATCCTGATTTTAGTTTCACAGTTTCTTTAGACAACCAGCAACTTCATCAAGCCCTAGTCAATGATTCGATGCAAGAATTAGAAGCAGTGGAGATTAAAGGTACAGATTTAGCAGCAGCCACTGCTCAGTTAGCTGTTGAAAGATCAGCTGGCCCAGGTCAATTGTATTTCACCCTCTTGACCGAAGAATTCCGTACCAATAAAAACGCTGACGCAGTCAGTCATGGCATCAATATCAAGCGTAAATATGTCAATACCAAGGGTGAAGATTATTCAATTGGCGTAGGAGATATTATTAATGTTGAGCTCACAGTAGGTGGCCTAAATAGTACAGACTATTATGCAGTGATTGAAGATCAATTACCAGCCGGTATGCTGCCAATTAATAAGAAGCTTAAGAGTGAACAATTTACTCAAGAAACAGACAATTACTATAGCACAGCAGGGCAAGAGGTGACTGAAAATGGGATGATTATTTCTTTATATAGAATCAGTCCAAAAGAAAAAATTTATACTTATCAAGCTCGAGTAGTTAATCAAGGCAAATTCATTGCTCCGCCAGCTAAAGTTTTCTTGATGTATTCTCCTGAAATCTATGCTAGGACTACAACTGAAACAGTAGAAATTATGGCAGAGTCTAAAGCTAGCGGGTTCAAGCGAATCCAGGAATTGATTGGCGCTGATAGACAGCCAATAGTGCTAATTCTTCTTATTTTAATTATTCTGCTTAGCCTATCGTTAATTGGATTTTTGATTTTGAAGAAAAAAAGACCGGCTACTTTTAAAAAATTGAAGAGTAAAATTTTAGCTTTGAAAAAAGTTCGAAAGAAAGATAATTCAGAAAAGAATTAATTTGATTATCATGACTAGAGTTATTGCAAAATAAGAAATTTTATTGTAGTAAATGTAAGTGACTAAATCCTATTTCGCAATAATTCTACTTTTTTTCGCAAATCTCTTGTTGAAATTTTTTGTTATATCTATCAAACAATTTTTGAAATTCCTGATGAAGCTCTTCCATGACTGTATCTTCCACATTTTCTATGTTGAGTAATTTAGTTCTAGCCCCTTTGACTGCTCTAATTAACTCATCTAGTTTGAGATGAATGGCTCTACTATCCCTGTTTTGTGTATTTTGAATTAAAAATACCATTAAAAAAGTAATGATAGTGGTAGTAGTATTAATTACCAATTGCCATGTGTCAGAAAAATTAAAAATCGGCCCAGTGATAAGCCAAAGTGCAATAATACTTATGGCTATAAAAAACGCCCAAACTGTCCCTACAGTGTGAGCAATCTTGTTTGCTAGTTTTCTAAAAATATTGTGCATAAGTCAGCTTACTGCAGCTAGTTAAAAAAATTTTAAAAAAATAAATTGCTTTGTTTTCATCTTGCTGAGTTCCTTTCAGATACCATTATATTTAAAAAACGTGCCTAATGCACGTTCTAAAAATGATTTAATTTTTGTTTTTTACAGTCTAGTTTGGTGGAAAGGCGTTTCCTAGTTAAACTGCTCTTTGATACTTAGAGTTGCCTTACACCTGACAAAAGTTTATATTAAATTCTTTGTTCTATTATTCTTCTTCACTAGCTTCTAGAAATTCTGCTTGTTGCATTTTTTGTAGAGAACCCTGAATTAAATTATGATAGTGACTAGTCCCTACTTCTAGTCCACTTGGATTGCTGACGAGAGAAACAGCTAAATTATGAATAGCTTGTTCGTTCAAAGGAACCTCAAACTTAGACAACAATAACTTTACATTCTGAATTTCTTTATTTTTAATAGCATTAATAAAAATATCTTTATAAGTTTTGCTATTGTTTCTCATTGTCCTCCTTTCTAGATTTCTAAATATTCTATGGTCAGTTATGATTTCTGATAATATACATCTTGTTTGTTTAAATTAAGACTTGTCTTTTTCATATATAAAGAGTATATTTCAAAAAATAAAACAATTTGTTTTATTTATGAAAACAAAATTACACACTCATGCTTCATTGGTAGCTAAACGGATTAAGAGAGCAAGGATTAAAGCTGGTTTATCTCAACAAGAACTAGGGGAATTAGTTTTTAAAACAGGAGCTGCGATTGGTTATATTGAAAGAGGTTATCGCGGCGTTAATGTCGAAGATCTAGTTCGATTTTCCAAAGTACTGAATGTCCCCATTGATTATTTTTTTTCTCAAAAAATCACCAGTGATTTAGTTCTTCAAGAAACTTTAGATAAGTTACAGCAACATATAGCTAAATTGAACACTACCCTTCTAACTGAGAATCAAATAATCGAGGAGCTGATCAGAGATTTACCAAGAGCAGAAGAGTTGAGATTAATTACAGAAGCTTCTATTAATCCAATTTTATTAATTTCTCAGACAGGAAAAATTCTATATGTTACTCGCTCAATTAAAGATATGATTGGCTTTAGAGCAAAAGATTTACTTGGTAAATCTCATCTTTTAATAGTGCCTAAAGAGAGAAAACAGCAGTGCAAACAAAATTTGAATAAATTATTTACAAAACAAAAGCGTTTGCAATATGAAAGCCAATTGCAACATCTTAATACTGCTCTTATTGATGTTGAGATTAATGCTGGTGTAATTAAAAAAGATGGCAAACTAATGGTTCATGCTATCTTACGTAATATTACTGATAGAAAGAAGATTCAACACCAGTTGGCAGCAATGAAAAAACAGTGTGTTTCTATTTTTGATAATATTCCAACCATGATTTTAGCTCTTGATGAAAAAATGAATATTGTGATCTGGAATAAAGAGTGTGAGGAAATTACTGCTTATTCTAAAGAAGAAATCATTGCTAATGGCAATGCATTCCATTTGATTTTTGCTGATTTAATTTTAGAAAAGAAATCAACAAAGGAGTTTATTAAAACCATTAAAAACCAAAGTAAAGTTGATAATAGGAAACTAAGAGTTCATTGTAAGAATGGCACAGTTAAGGAAATGACTGTATCAATTGTTGCTGATCAAGATTTTACTATTGATCATAAAAATTGCTTAGTGTTTGCTTTAAAGGAATCATAGATGCTTTTACTTCATAGTTGTTGTGCTGATTGTACTATTAAGTTTCTTAAATCATTAGAATATGATTCAACCGCTAAAGTAGCTAGAGTTGCTCTATTTTTTTACAATCCAAATATTCATCCTAGATCAGAGTATTTATCTAGGCTGGCTGCCTTAAAAAATTTTTTTGCTAATCAGAAATTAAAAGTTATTATTTTTAATTGGCGACCAAGTGAGTATTTCAAAAAGATAATAAAGTTGAAAGATTCTCAAGAAAATAAAAAAATTTTTATTGAGAAAAAAGATCGCTGTCCTCTTTGCTGGCATTTAAGATTAGAAAAAGCTTTCCAATATGCTAAGGAGCACGATTATCAAGAATTATCTTCAACTTTGCTAAGCAGTTCTTATCAAAATCAAAAAAAGATTTTAGCTATAGCCAAAAAATTGGCAAAAAAATATAAAGTTAAATAGATTACCAATTCCTGTTTTCTAGCAAAAGATTGACAAAACAAATCACTGTTTGTTAAACTACAAATTATTCTGATGAATAATTAATATGCAAATCAATAAATTTAAAAACAATCAGCTTCTCCTTATTCTTACTATTCCGTAAGGACGGAGTTGTGATTGTTAGGCAACCTCCGTCAGGAGGTTTTTTTAATTTTAAAACCTCCAAAAAACGGGGGTTTTTTTATATAGAATGCTAAAAATTAATTTTTCAAAAAAAGGAAATTTATGAAAAAACAATTTAAAAAAAACAAATTGATAATTTTCGATACTACTCTCCGTGATGGAGAACAAGTACCAGGAGCTAAATTAAACACAGAAGAAAAAGTGATTATTGCCAAGCAACTAGAAAAGCTAGGTGTAGATGTGATAGAAGCTGGTTTTCCTATCTCCAGTCCTGAAGACTTTCGATCAGTTAATGAAGTTGCTAAAAAAATAAAGCATGCTGTAGTTTGTGGATTAACTAGAGCAGTAAAGAAAGATATTGAAGTGGCAGCAGAGGCCTTGCAGACAGCAAAGTTTCCTAGAATTCATACTGGGATTGGTGCCTCTGATGTTCACATTAAACATAAATTCAAATCAACTAGGAAAAGAGTACTTGAGCAAGCTATTAAGGCAGTCAAGTATGCCAAAAAATTTGTTGATGATGTGGAATTTTATGCTGAGGATGCTGGTCGAGCTAATGATAAATTCTTGTCTAAGATGGTTGAGGCCGTGATTGCAGCTGGAGCTACTACTGTCAATATTCCTGATACTACAGGTTACTGTTTCCCAGAAGAATTTGCTGCAAAAATCAATTATCTTTTTGAGAATGTCAAAGGTATTGATCAGGCTGTGATTAGTGTTCATTGCCATAACGATTTAGGTTTAGCCACAGCTAATAGTATTGCTGCTATTCAAGCAGGAGCAAGACAAGTTGAAGTCACCATTAATGGCATTGGTGAACGGGCAGGAAATACAGCCTTAGAGGAAGTGGTGATGGCAATGGAAACACGGGCCAAACAAAACTTGGATATTGATATTCAAACTAAAGAAATATCTAAGACTTCTAGCTTGGTTTCAGAAACGATGGGTATTCCAATTCAACCTAATAAAGCAATTGTTGGAGCCAATGCTTTTGCTCATTCTTCTGGAATTCACCAAGATGGTTTGCTCAAAAAAAGACAAAATTATGAAATCATTAATCCCAAGACAGTTGGGATTAATAGTTCTAAGATTATTCTAACTGCTCGTTCTGGCAGAGCTGCCTTGAGATTCAGATTAGCTGAGTTAGGTTTTGCAATGGAAAAAGAAGAGATCAGTAATATTTATGGAGATTTTCTCAAAATAGCTGATAGCAAAAAAGAAGTGACAAATAAAGACTTAAAAGAACTTATTAAAACAGTTGGATTGCAAAAGGGAGCTTGATTATGAAAGCAAAAACAATGTATGAAAAAATCTGGGAAAAGCATATTGTTTGCCATGATCAAGACGCCGAGCCAGTGATCTATATAGATACTCACCTTGTTCATGAAGTAACTTCACCACAAGCTTTTGATGGACTGCGCCAAAGAGGTCTGAAGCTAAGAAGACCAGATAGGACTTTTATGACTATAGATCACGTGATTTCCACTAAAGACCCAAAACGTGATTTTTTTAGCAAGAAAACAAAAAAAATGATGAAAGTTGCAGCTAGTAACGCTCAAGAGTTTTCAGTGAAATTATTTGATACTGATTCTAAAAAACAGGGTGTGATTCATATTATTGCTCCAGAATTAGGTCTTATTCAACCAGGTATGACTATTGCTTGTGGTGACAGCCATACTGCTACTCACGGTGCTTTTGGAGCAATTGCGTTTGGTATTGGCACCAGCGAAGTTGAATGTATTTTAGCCAGTCAATGTTTATTGCAGAAAAAAATGAAAACCATGGAGATCAGAGTTGATGGCAAGCTTGGCAAGGGAGTGACTGCCAAAGATCTCATTTTAGCTATCATTAATAAACTAGGAGTAGGAGGTGGTACTGCTTATGCAGTCGAATATACAGGCGAAGCTATCAGAGCTATGTCAATGGATGAGAGATTAACCATTTGCAACATGTCTATTGAATTTGGGGCTAAAGTAGGCATGATTGCAGCAGATGAAATAACTTTTGCTTACCTCAAAGCTAAGGAATATGCCCCAAAGGGGGAAGATTTTGAAAAAGCAGTTAAAGACTGGAAAAAGTTGAGAACAGATAAAGCTGCCAAATATGACAGGGTAATAAAAATATCTGCTCAGCAACTAAAACCACGAGTAACTTACGGTATTAGCCCAGATATGAATCTTGCTATTGACGAAAAGCTTCCCACTAAGCAGAGTCTTAGTAATGAGACTGATCGAGAGATGTTAGAGCAAGCTCTTGATTACATGGACTTTAAAGAAGGTGAAGCAATCCAAGGTAAAGAAATTCAGCATGTTTTCATTGGTAGCTGCACCAACGGCAGACTTACTGATTTAGAAGCAGCAGCCAAAGTTCTCAAAGGCAAAAAAGTGGCAAAAGGGGTTACTGCGGTGCTTGTGCCTGGTTCTATGCCAATTAAAGCAAAGGCAGAAGAAAAAGGTTTGGACAAGATTTTTAAAGATGCTGGCTTTGAATGGCGTCAGCCTGGTTGCAGTAGTTGTTTAGCCATGAATGGAGATCTTATCCCGGCTGAAGAATATTGTGTAAGTACAACTAATCGTAATTTTAAAGGACGTCAGGGTAAAGGTGCTAGAACCATTCTAGCTAGTCCTATGATGGCGGCAGCGGCTGCTATCACTGGCAAAATTACAGACGTAAAGGAGCTATTATGAAAAAATTTACTATCATTAACTCTAGTTGCGTGCCAATCAATTGGAAAAATATTGATACAGATCAAATTTTACCTGCCAGGTTTATGACAGGAGTTAAAAAAACTGGTTTTGCTAAGCTACTCTTCTATGATCATCGCTATGACAAAGATGGTAAACCTAATAAAAGTTTTGTTTTAAATGATGATAGATATAAAGGACATAAAATTCTGGTAGCTGGTCATAATTTTGGCTGCGGCAGTTCCAGAGAGCATGCTCCCTGGGCAATTAGTCAATATGGCTTTAGAGTAGTGATTTCTTCAATGTTTTCTAGTATTTTTAAAAATAATGCCCTCAAAAATGCACTGTTATTAGTTGAAGTTCCGGAGGCAGAGTTAGAGAGCATTTTTGCTGAGATTGAAAAAAATCCCAAGTTTAAAATCACAGTCAATTTACCAGACCAAACCATTAGTTTTGCTAATAAGAAAATTAAATTTAAAATTAGTCCCTTTAGAAAACGATGTATTATCAATGGTTATGATGATGTCAACTATCTCTTTTCCAAGAAGAAAGAAATTAAGAAATATGAATTAGCAAATAAAAAATAGAAAGGCTTAAAACATGAAAAAATCTATTCTAGTGCTTGGTGGCGATGGGATTGGTCCTGATGTTACTAAGCAAGCTGTCAAAGTTTTGAGAAAAGTAGCCAAAAAATTCAAACATCAATTTGAGTTTAAAAAGGCATTAATAGGAGCCGTGGCTATAGATAAGACAGGCAATCCTTTACCTGAAAAAACTATTAGTTTAGCTAAAAAGTCTGATGCTATTTTGTTTGGGGCAATTGGTTCACCTAAATATGATAATAATCCCAATGCCAAAGTTAGACCTGAGCAGGGTTTACTCGGTATTAGAAAAGCGCTAGGCCTTTTTGCCAATCTAAGACCTATCAAATTGTTTGATGAGCTGCTGGATACTTCACCACTTAAGGCTGAAGTAATCAAAGGTTCTGATATTTTGATTTTCAGAGAATTGATTGCTGGTATCTATTTTGGAGCTCGTGGTAGAACTGAGGATCTAAACGAAGCTTTTGACACCATGATTTATTCCAAAGAATCTGTGCGCAGAATAGGGAAATTAGCTTTTGAAACAGCCAGAACTAGAAAAAAGAAAGTCTGTAGTGTAGATAAAGCTAATGTGCTTGCTAGCTCTAGGCTTTGGAGAGAGGCGATTGTAGAGTTGGCAAAAGAATATCCAGATGTGGAATTGAGTCACCTCTTTGTAGATAACGCTGCCATGCAATTGATCAAAAGACCAAGTGAATTTGATGTGATTGTGACAGGCAATATGTTTGGCGATATTCTTTCTGACGAAGCTTCACAGATTGCTGGTAGTTTAGGGATGTTGGCTTCAGCCAGTATGGGTGAAAAATATGGCCTTTATGAACCAATTCACGGAAGTGCTCCCAAGTATGCTGGTAAAAATGTGGCTAATCCCTTGGCCACTATTTTATCAGCCCAAATGATGTTAAGTTTGGCTTTTAAAATGAAAAAAGAAGCTAAAGCGGTAGAGAAAGCAATTGGTAAGGTTTTGGCAGCTGGCTATCGTTGCAAAGACATTGCTGATGCTAAAACTGAAAGAAATAAAATAGTGGGGACGGAAGAGATGGGTGATTTAGTGGCTGCAGCGATTTAGGAGAAAAAGCCAGTGATGCTAAAAAATATAAGCTTATAAGTTTTCTGTTATACATATTATTAGTAATTCATCATCTTGATATATTTTTAAACCATTGTTATCTTGGTATATAGATTATTCATGAAAGCTACTCAAAATGTGTTAGATATAATTTTTGTTAATCCTTTCCCAGAAAATGCTTATGGTATTAATAGTGAAACAGTAGAACCTCCCTTAGGTTTGGGTTACTTGGCCGCAGTTGCTGAAGAGAGAGATTTTTCTTGTGAGATAATTGACGCTAATATTTTGGAACTCAAGATTGCTCAAGTTCTCCGAATTATCAAGCAAAAAAAACCAAAAATTGTTGGTATTAATGTCAATCTTTATTCTTATAAAGTTGCCTTAAAATTGGCAGACAAAATAAAAAAAGCTCTTCCAAAAACAACTGTAATTTTAGGTGGTCCTACACCAACCAGTGCTCCTAGGCAAGTAATGAAAGCTTGCAAAACTGATGCTGTCTGTATTGGGGAAGGAGAAAATACTTTAACAGAAATTTTAGATAACTATAAACAAGGCAAACATCTTTTTAGAAGTGTGGCAGGGATGATGTATCGGAGTAGCAGTGGTAAAAGGATTATGAACAACAAGCCTCGAGCGTTTATACGAAATATTGATACTATTCCCTTTCCTGCCTATCATCTTTTTCCAGATCTTAATAAATATAAATCTAGGGCTGTTAAAAAGCCATTCGCTCCTCTTTTGACCAGCCGCGGCTGTCCTTTTCAATGTGTGTTTTGCAGCAAAGATGTATTTAAGTACGCCTGTCGCATGAGGTCCCCAGAAAACGTAATAGATGAAATTGATATGCTAGTCAAGAAATTTGGAGTAAAACAGCTAGATATCTTAGATGACAACTTTACAATCAACAAAAAAAGGACAGAGCGTATTCTTGATTTGATAATAAAACGAAAATACGATCTACATATTAATTTACAGTCTGGAGTAAGAACAGAAGGCATCGACACCAAAATAATCAGAAAAATGAAAAAGGCAAAGATTTTTAAAATCCCCTTTGGCGTAGAATCAGGCGATCCTCTGATTCTTAAAAGAATCAAAAAACAACTCAATTTAAAAAAAGTTTTGGCTTGCACTAAAATGGCAAAAAAAGCTGGGATGAAGGTTTATGGCTTTTTTATGATTGGTTTACCAGGTGATACTGCTGAAAGTATGCAAAAAACCATAGACTTTGCTATAAAAATGAACCCTAATATTGCAAATTTCAGTATCACCATCCCTTTTCCCGGAACAGAGCTTTATCAGACGGTAAAAAAAGAAGGTAAGTTTCTTGTTGATATGGATAATGGAATCGATGCTGGCTTTTATGCCAATAAGGTTTTTTATGAGTTAGAAGGTATGGATAAAGATGTGGTGCTTAGTTACTACCAGAAGGCAATGAAAAGCTTTTATTTCAGACCGAAAAAAATATTTGAACTCATCATGAGTATGAATTCATGGAGTGAATTTCAGTGGTTTGCCAAAACTTCTTTTTCAGTTTTTAAAAAATTGTTTAGTTGATTTTTTTTAGTTGTAATAAAGAGCCGTAAGAGAAAATTTGTCTAAATAAGGAGAGTTCTGCTGCCTTTGTATTTGACAAAAGTAAAAGGTTATAGATATAATCATCGACGTATTGGATACATAAATGTTAAAAATAAATTCACAAAATCAGTTTAATAACGTTCTTGTTATTATTCTTAGCCTCTCAACGTAGGGGGATTTTGTCTTGGATTAAAAAATCAAAGCTCCCCCAAGGGGGGCTTTTTTAGTTTTCTTAGCTGATTATTGTTTATCGGCCAAATAAAGCTAAATAAAATAGTGAACTAGCAATAGAGTTAGAAAGAAAAACAACTATGAAAAAAGAAAGAAAAAAAGCAGCACAAACTGGCAAACATATTCTATGTCAAGCTTTAAAGAAAATAAAAGCAGGCGCTATCTTTGGCTACACAGGCGGAGCAATCATGCCGCTCTATGATGAATTGGAAAAATTTCCTGAATTAAAGCACGTCATGACTAGACACGAACAAGGTGCAGCTTTTGCTGCTCAAGGTTATGCTAGGGCTACTGGTGAATTAGCCTTTGTTTTTACTACTTCAGGCCCAGGAGCTACTAATACTATTACCGGTGTAGCTGATGCGATGATGGATAGTGTGCCTATTATGGTCATTACTGGACAGGTTGCAACTAGCGTGGTTGGCACTGATGCTTTTCAAGAAAGCGATGTGGTGGGCCTGATGTTACCGATTACCAAACATAGCACAGTGGTCACTGATACTGATGATCTGGCTGAGACATTTTTTAAATTAACAAGTATCGCTTTAGAAGGTAGGCCAGGCCCAGTTCATTTAGATTTACCCAAAGATATTCAGCTTGGTTTTTCTAGTAACACAGATTATCAGCTTAAGCCTTATGATTTCTATTACCCTGCAGCTTCAGTTCCTAAGAAAAAATATCAACAAGCGGCCGAAATAATCAATCAAGCAAAAAAGCCCGTAGTTTTCTGCGGACATGGAGTTGTGATTTCTAAATCTCATCAAGAATTTTTACGCTTCATAGAAAAAGGTAAATTAACTTTTGCTTCTACTAGTCACGGTCTTTCAGCTGTGCCTAGTGATCACCCTTTGCATTTGGGCATGATGGGCATGCATGGCACAGTAGCAGCCAATAAGGCAATTGAGGAGGCTGATTGTATTGTTGCTTTAGGTATGCGTTTTGATGATAGAGTGACAGGTAAATTGTCAGAATATGCTCCTGCTGCTAAAATCATTCACATTGACATTGACCAATCAGAAATTGATAAAAACGTAAGCACAGATTTGGCCATTAATTCTGACCTCAAACCAGCTTTGCAAGCGATCACCCCAATGATTAAAAAAGTTGCACGCAAAGATTGGTTGAGCAAAATTCAAAAAAATAAAGCTAAATGGGAAAAGTACATCCAACCTTTGATCAAAAAAGGTATTGGTGATAATGGTGGTCTATTAATGAAGACTATTGTCACTAAATTATCTACTTTGACTAAAGGTAAGGATAACATCGTATCTGACGTGGGTATTCATGAGATGATGCTAGCGCGTTTTTATAATTTCCAACGTTTTAATACTTGGTTCCATTCTGGTGGAGCTGGCACCATGGGTTTTTCTTTACCTACAGCCATTGGAGTCAAAGTAGCTAGACCAAAGGAAAGAGTTTGGGCAGTGATGGGTGATGGTGGTTTTCAGATGAATGTGCAAGAACTAGGTACTATTCTGGCAGAGCAGCTTGATATCAAAATTGTAATTCTTAACAATAGTACCCTAGGTATGGTGAGGCAATGGCAGACTCTATTTTTTAATAAGGCTTATGCTCAGACTGATATGATTAATCCTGATTTTATTAAGTTGGCAGATAGTTATAACATTCCTGGAAAAAGAGTCAGTCAAACTAAAGAGATTGGGCCAGCTATCAAATGGGCGATGAAAACCAAAGGCCCAGTGATTTTAGAATTTGTCTGTGATAAAGATGAAAAAATTTTCCCAATGGTCCCATCAGGAGCTAATTTTAGAGAAATGATTGAAACCCATCATGATGCTAATTAGTTAGAGTTTGCTAATGAATTTTAAAACAGTTAGAAAATTTATTAATAAAAATTAACTTAATAGAACTATGAAAATGAAAAAAGTCAAAAATTATACCTTAATCGTTTTTGCAGAAAACAAACCTGGTGTCCTGAATAAAGTTACTATGTTGATCAGAAGAAAAATGTACAACGTAGAGACAATTACTGCCTACAAAACAGAAACGCCAGGAATCTCAAGGATTACCATTAATGTTAATGATCAAGAAAGTTCTAAGGTTGAACAGATAGTAAGACAATTGAAAAAGATCGTGGAAGTCACTGAAGTAATCAATGTCACTAATCAAAAACCAGTAGTTAGAGAATTGGTCTTGATCAAAGTTAAAACCAACAATGGTAGTAGAGCTCAAGTTTCTCAATTGGCAAATATTTTTAGAGGCAATATAGTTGATGTTTCGCAAGATTCAATGGTGGTGGAAATCACAGGTAATCCTCAGAAAGTTGAGTCAGCCATTTGTGTTTTTGATGATTATGAAATTTTAGAAATAGCAGGTACAGGCATCACTGCCATGGAAAGGAGCAACGGTGAAGAGTAATTTGGTCAAAACAGGGGTTAACTGCGCTCCCCATCGCAGCCTATTTCGTGCCACAGGCGTAGTAAAAGATAAACGTGATTTTAAAAAACCCTTTATTGCTGTGGCTAATTCCTTTGTAGAAATTATCCCTGGCCATGTTCATCTACAGGAATTGGGAAAATTAGCTAAGGCTGCTATTAGAAAAGCAGGAGGCATTCCTTTTGAATTTAATACTATTGGTATTTGTGATGGTATCGCTATGGGTCACAGTGGGATGAAGTATTCATTGCCTTCTCGGGAGCTAATTGCAGACAGTGTTGAATCAATGCTTAGGGCTCATTGTTTTGATGGGGTGCTGCTTTTAGGAAACTGTGACAAAATTGTGCCAGGCATGTTGATGGCTGCGATGAGAGTTAACATCCCAGCCATTTATGTTTCTGGCGGGCCAATGAAAGCTGGTTGCGTTAATGGGCGAGCTACTGACTTAATTACTGTTTTTGAGGCAGTGGGTGAATATGCCAAAGGGAGTATTTCAGAAAAAAAATTAACAGAATATGAAAAAAAATGTTGCCCTGGTTGTGGTTCTTGTGCAGGCATGTTTACTGCTAATTCTATGAATTGTATTGCCGAAGCTTTAGGCATAGCATTGCCAGGAAATGGCACTAGGCTAGCTGAATCTAAAGCCAGAAAGGATTTAGTAGCTCAAGCTGCTGAACGGATTGTTTCCTTGGTTAAGAAAGATTTGAAACCTAGAGATATTGTCACTAAGCAATCAATTGATAATGCCTTTGCTTTGGATATGGCCATGGGTGGTTCTACGAACACTGTGCTTCATACTTTAGCCATCGCTCACGAAGCTGGAGTGAAATATGATTTAGACAATATTAATAAAATTTCTGCCAAAGTGCCATGTGTTTGTAAGGTTTCTCCTTCAAGACCTGATGTGCACATGGAAGATCTTGACAGAGCTGGGGGTATATCCGCTATTTTAAAAACTATTAGTCAGAAAAAAGGAACTTTATCTTTGAAAGCAAAGACAGTCTCTGGCAAAACTTTAGGCGAAAATATCAAGACTGCCAAGGTTTTAGATGATGATGTGATTAAAAATCTTGATCAAGCTTTTTCTAATGAAGGTGGTTTGAGCATTCTCTTTGGTAATTTAGCTCCTCAGGGATCGATTGTTAAAAGTGCCGGAGTCAGTGAGCAGATGAAGCATTTTACTGGTAAAGCTAGAGTTTTTGAGTCACAAGAAGAAGCCATGGAGGGCATTATGTCGGGTAAAGTTAAGGTAGGTGAGGTAGTGGTGATCCGTTATGAAGGTCCCAAAGGTGGCCCTGGTATGCAAGAAATGCTCTCTCCTACTGCTGCAATTGTAGGGCGAGGTTTGGGAGAAAAGGTAGCTTTGATCACTGATGGCCGTTTTTCTGGTGGCACTCGAGGAGCTTGCGTGGGGCATGTTTCCCCAGAAGCAGCGGAGAAAGGAGCAATTGCCGCAATCAAAAATGGAGATGAAATTGAGATAGATATAGAAAAAGGAGTTTTAGAACTAAAAGTATCTGCGGCAGAAATCAAAAAGCGTCTCAAAGCTTTACCCAAGTTCAAAGCTAGGATCAATTATGGTTGGCTTAAAAGATACTCACAGCAGGTCAGTAATGCTAGTGAAGGCGCGGTTTTGAAATAAGAAACTAATTTAGGAAAATAATTATGCGATACCAACAACTATTTGCTAGCAGAACTAAGATAATGGGCGCTAGCGCCATCAGGGAAATCCTTAAAGTTGTTTCTCAGCCTGGTATGGTTTCATTGGCAGGAGGTATTCCTGCCCCAGAAGCCTTTCCTATGAAAATTCTGGATAAACTTTGTTCTAAGGTAATTAAAAAGTATGGTAGCCAGGCTTTTCAATATAGTGCCACTGAAGGTTTCATGCCTTTGCGTGAAGCTTTAGTCAAGTATTTAAAAAAAGAAAATATTAATACCACTTGTGAGGAAGTACTAATTTCTAGTGGCTCGCAAGGAATGCTTGACGGCTTAGGTAAAATTTTAATTTCTGAAGGTGATAAAGTAGCAGTTGAGGCACCCACCTATCTGGGAGCCTTACAAGCTTTTAATCCATACCAACCACAATATGTCAGTATTGAAACAGATGAGCAAGGTTTCATCCCTAGCTCCTTAGAAAAAGTTTTAAAAAAGCAGAAAATTAAATTTATTTATTTGGTACCAACTTTTCAAAACCCTACAGGTAGGACCATTCCTTTAGATAGACGAAAAGCAATTGCCAAGTTAATCATCAAGTATAAAACTTTGTTAGTAGAAGATGATCCTTATGCTGCCCTTCGTTACCGAGGCAAAAAAGTAGCTAGTATTAAATCATTGGCTCCGGATAATGTAGTTTATTTGGGGACTTTGTCTAAAGTTTTTGCTCCTGGGTTAAGAATTGGCTTTTCAGTCGCTCCCAAGCAAATCAGCCACTGGCTGACATTAGCTAAGCAAGGAGTAGATTTACATAGCAGCACTTTTAATCAAGCTCTAGCTGCTGAATATCTAAGTGCTGGCCATTTACAAAAGCAGATTCCAAAGATTCTCAAAGTTTATGAGCCTAGACAAAAAGCCATGTTAAGAGCTTTAGAAAAATATTTCCCCAAAACCTTCAAGTGGTCAAAGCCAGAAGGAGGGATGTTTATTTGGGTGGCAGGCCCAAAAGGCATGGATATGGAAAAAATTTATTGGCAGGCAGTTAAGAAAAAAGTGGCTTTTGTCCCAGGAAAATTTTTCTATACTGAACCCAAGCAAGGTCTAGAAACAATGCGTCTCAATTATTCAATGTCTGATGAAAAGACCATTGATCAGGCAATTAAAACTTTGTCGGAAGTAATCAAAAAAAATTAATTATTAGTTTAAAAGGAAAAATTATGGCAAAAATGAAATTTGCAAACACTCAGGAAAATGTAGTTACTAGAAAAGAATTCCCTCTTTCTAAGGCTCAAGAGGTCTTGAAAGACGAAACTGTGGCAGTGTTAGGTTATGGAGTACAAGGACCAGCCCAAGCTTTAAATATGAAAGACAACGGCATTAAGGTAATTGTTGGTCAAAGAAAAAATTCAGCTTCTTGGGATAAGGCAGTGGCTGATGGTTGGCAGGAAGGTAAGAATCTGTTTAGTCTTGAAGAAGCTGCCAAGAGAGGCAGCATTGTTCAATATCTACTCTCTGACGCAGCTCAAGTTCAGCTGTGGCCAAAAATTAAAAAGCATTTGAGCAAAGGCAAAGCTTTGTATTTTTCTCATGGTTTTGCTTATGTTTATAAAAACCAAACCAAAATAGTACCGCCCAAAAATGTTGATGTGATTTTAGTTGCTCCCAAAGGAGCTGGTCGCAGTGTGCGGGAGAATTTTCTCAAAGGATCTGGTATCAATGCTAGTTATGCTGTGGCACAAGATTATACAGGCAAAGCAGAGGAACGAACTTTAGCACTAGGAATTGCCATTGGGGCAGGTTACCTTTTTGAAACTAGTTTCAAAAATGAAGTTTATAGTGACTTAACTGGTGAGAGAGGAGTTTTACTGGGAGCGATTGCTGGTTTAATGGAAGCACAATTTAAAGTATTGCGTAAACATGGACATAGTCCTTCTGAAGCTTTTAACGAAACTGTGGAGGAGTTTACCCAGAGCTTGATTCCTTTGACTGCTCAAAATGGTGCAGATTGGATGATTGCCAATTGTAGCAGCACCGCTCAAAGAGGGGCTTTAGATTGGATGGACAAATTTAGAGATAATAACATGGCTCTTTTTGAAAAATTATATAAATCTGTGGAATCTGGCAAAGAGACTAAGAGAACTTTAGATAAAAACAGCGACCCAAATTATAGAAAGAATTTAGACAAAGAACTTAAACAACTACGTAATCGAGAAATTTGGCAAACTGGTAAGACAGTTAGAAAGCTTAGACCAGAAAATTGGAAGGAATAAAACATGAAGGATTATCAACTTATCTCTGTTAAAACTAAAAAAGTAGTCAAAGAAACTGATAGCGTGACTACTGATCCTAAAACCGGTAGCCCGCTGGAAGTAGCTTATGACTATAGCAAAATTAAAAAACTTTTTAATTCTTATATTTACAAAAATGCTCCAATTAGTGCTAGCAAGTATTTGGATCTTTATCCAATCCATGACTATAACAACATTGTTTCTTTGCAAGAAGGAGCCACTCCTTTGTATGAGAGCCAAAAACTACGCCAAGAGTTTGGCTTGAGCAAATTATATTTTAAATATGAAGGAGCTAATCCTACTGGTTCATTTAAAGATCGTGGCAGTATGGTAGAAGTTACTAAGGCTATTGAACTTGGAGCTAAGGGCGTAACTCTTGCTTCCACTGGGAATATGGCCGCTTCTGTAGCTGCTTATACTGCTAAGGCAGGTATTGATTGCTATATTTTTGTGCCAGAAGGCACTCCAGCAGGAAAATTAGCTCAAGCTTTATCTTGTGGTGCCAAAGTGATTCAAGTCCGAGCTGATTACAGTACAGCTGCCAAACTAGCTGAAAAGGTCGCCAAAAAATATGGTTTTTACTTAGCAGGAGATTATTGCTTTAGACAAGAAGGTCAGAAATCTATTGCCTATGAAATCATAGAACAACGTCTATTCAAAGTTCCAGATTATATTTTAGTCCCAGTGGGTGTGGGCACTAATATGGCAGCCATTTGGAAAGGATTTAAAGAATACTATAAATTAGGCTTGATTGATGAACTTCCCCAGATGATTGCTGTTCAAGCAGAAGGTGCTTCCCCAATTATTAAGTCTTTTAATTTGAATCTTAGAAAATATGCCGTAGTAGACAAGGTAGAAACAGTTTCATCAGCCATTGCGGTAGGAAATCCATTGGATGCTGTTAAAGTAATGAAGCTACTCAAAGAATCCAAAGGCTTTGCTGTAGCTGTTAGTGATGAAGATACTTTAGAATACCAACATCAACTAGCCAAACAGGAATCAATTTTTGTAGAACCATCTAGCGCTACTACTCTAGCAGCCTTAGCAAAATTAAAAAAACTTAAAAAGCTAAAAAAAGATGCTAGCTATATTTGTGTTCTCACCGGAGCAGGTTTGAAAGACCCAGCTGCTGCTTTAAAAATTCTAGCAGAACCACCCACCATAGAGCCTGATCTCAAAGAAGTTGATAAGATTTTATCTTCTAATATTTTGGATGTGCGCTCATATGGTGCTAAAAAAAGAGAAGAGATTGTTTTCAAGAAACTGCCAACTAGCTCTCAACTAAAGAAGTTTACCAAAGAAAAATTTGATCTTTCTTTGAGTAAAGACTATTTTGAAGAAGTTTATAGACAGGTAAAAAATTTCTTTAAAAAAGGTAAAAAGATTAATCGCGCTGATCTGCAGTACATTATAGAAAATACCATTCAAACTTATATCCCAGATGAAAAGAAAGTGCTTAAAGTTCTTGATTTTGAAATTACCACTAAGTATGCTCAACCACCTTTAGCAAAAATGACTGTAGAGGTAAAAAAGAAAAAAATACAAACCAAAGCCAAAGGAGTAGGTCCAGTGGATGCTGCTATTAATGCTTTACTTAAAGCCTGTCAAGAAAATGGTAAAAAGAAAGTTAAACTAACCGATTACAAGGTAGAAATTAACACTACTGGTACTGATGCAGCAGTGGATGTAGAAATGAAATTAGAAGATTCTAACAATCAAGTGGTAGGACAGGGCACTTCACCTGATATTATCCAAGCATCGATTGCAGCCTTTGTGAGTGGTTATAATATGCTTTATTTGAAGTAGTAATTTCTTAAAGCAAGGCTCTCAAATCATAGAAATTTATGTTTTGCGAACGCTTAGATCAACTTAGTCACATCCCGTTTATTGCTGATGGGGCCAGTTCACCTCTAGTAGTCCTTTTATTAAAGACAGAGTTTACTAAAGCAGTAGAGCTTGCTCTACAAATTGAAGCAATTATTACTGATATTTTGGAAAATCTAGATTTAGAAGTTTCAGGTTTTAGTGCTGATACTCCATCTGAAGCAAGAGAATTACTTAGTCTTGAAAAACTTGCTGCTGCGCTAAAAGACGTTACTAAGTGGCAAGACTGTCCCTTTGAAACTGATGGTATACGTGGGGAATACTTGGATGGTCAATACTTAGGCTATCTTTATTTGAATTCAGCTAGAGCTTTTTTGACTCTGCGAAACTACCGTAATCATTGGCAAAGTGATGATAATGAAATCATTATTAGTTATCTTGCTTATTCATTTCCCAATTTTTTAGCTGAAAAAGTAGATCCAGATAGAATGCTGAGAAATTTATATATTGAGTTTGCTTATCAAGGAGAAGTTTATACAGCTGTTTGCTATCAAGCAGGACTTAATTTTTAATGGTCTCTTGATTTTACAGAAGAAATCATTTTTCTGGTTTTAAATCCAGTTTTTCAAACCAACCTTTCCTATAAATAATAGCTATCACTGCATAGACAGCTACGTCCAACCAAGTATCATCAATTGATTCATTTTTAGGTTCTGTCTTTTTGTTCAATAAATTTTTCAAACGATTAACTTTATCGTTGACCCTAAAAAGTATGCCTAACTCAGCAGTGTCTAGGATATTGCCTTTGCCATAATCTTTATTTTTTTTAATAAAAGTAGCCAACATTTCTTTGAGAACCTTTTCAAAAGCTTCATCTAAATATTGAGGCTGTTTAGGCATTGTTTATCCTTTCTATTATTAACACTTACAAGGACGACTTTTATTATTGACTATTTTTAATAATTTCACAACTTCCGTATCATTGATTTCTTGCAGAGAATGAAATTTGAGGTGTCTCATTATTTTGCCATTACCTTTAAAAAGAGACATTTCTTTTTTTGATAAGCTTTTGACAGCTACTCCCAAATTTACAGAATCTCTGAGTCCGACTAAATAAAATTTATCTTGATACCAAGGCACTCCTAGTTTAAAACCTTCTTTAAGCTTAGGAAAAGTTTGCGAAATAATTTTTCTTAATTTTTTTAAGATTTCTTTTTGTGGGGAAGGTTGTTCGTTGATGTATTTACTGACAGTTTTATCCATCTTTTTAATAAAACTTTAGCATAGTAAACTGCTTTATATCAATTAGCACTTCCGGCTGCTGGCTTTGTTAGCTACTATTTAATATATATTAATATTGTAAAATTAATTTTATTAGTTATAAGCTAATTAAAAATTATGGGATCGCATAAAAAAAATTCTCTTCCGTTAATATCAGTTATTATTTGTACTAAAATTAGAGCCAATAAAATAGCTGGCTGTATTGCGAGTTTGATTAATAATTCATTTAAAGATTTTGAATTAATCGTGCTAGATCAGAGCCCTGATTATAAAACCAAGAAGCTTGTTAAAAAGTTTAAGAATGTTAGTTATTTTCGTATAAACAAGAGAGCTTTAAGTTTTGCTAGAAATTTTGGAATCAAGAAAGCCAAAGCTGAGATCGTCGCTTTTATTGATGATGACTGTTTAGCAGATAGAAATTGGTTAAAAAGAATTTATTATAGCTTTTCTAATTATCCAGAGGTAGTTGGGATATATGGCAAAACTATTCCCTATAAATCAGAACAAGATAAAAATTTATTTTATCCTCGTTGTTTTAGCCTTAGTAAATTAAAGGAAGTTCTTATTTCTAAACCAGCTAAGCATTGGGACAGTATTGGTTATGGTAATAATATGGCATTTAGAAAGGAAATATTTAATATCTTAGGTTATTTTAAAACTTGGCTGGGCCCTGGATCGATTGGACTTAGTGCTGAAGATGTAGAATTTGCATTAAGGGCTCTAATAAATCAAAAAAAATTACTTTATCAATCAAAAATGCTAGTACTTAATAAGCAGTGCTTAAGAAAAAAAGAGAGAAAGAAAGCAGAACTTACTTATTTATGTGGTGAAGTTGCTTGTTATGGATATTTATCATTTAAAAAAAATTGTCCTTTTGCTAGGAGAGTGATTAGAAAAAACATTTATCTAACATTTTTTTCTGAACCTAACAAAATTTTACGAGCTGCTTTGAATTTTGATAAAGATTTTTTTATTAGAATTCATTACTGGCTGCTGCTTTTAAAAGCTCAAGCTAGAGGGTTTTCTGTAGCCTTGATAGGATTTTTTATAGATTTGATTGGGGTTTTGATTAAAGGAAAGGCCAAGCTTCTTAAATTTTTTCAGCAAAGTAAAAGTATTATTGTTTATTGTTCAGTAGTTCCTCATAATAGTCCACCTTATTCTTGGTACAATGCAGCTCAACATCTCAGCCAATTTAAGCCTGTTATTTTTATTGATAGATTGAATCCAATCGGATTTTCCAGTAGATTTTCAATAAATAAATTCGCTAATTGGTTTTGTTTTAAATTTTTTAAATTTAAAAAATTTACTGTTTGGAATTTCGATTTTTTTTTATCTGAATATATACTCTATTTTTACCTTAGCGCTTTAAAGTCTATTTTCAATTACAAAATAATACTCATTACTAATACTTCTAAAACTTGTACTGTTTATAAATTTGTTCCATATAGTTTTTTAGTTTTTGAATGTACTGATAAGTATTACTCAAAACAGTTTTCTAAAAATAGATTAAATATTAAAAATTTTGATCTAGTTTTAAGCAATACCAAAATATTGACTAACGAAATTAAAAAAATTAATCAAAAAGTTTACCGTATATCTAGTGGTTATAGCGAGGATCTTAGTCTTTCCATTAATTTAGCTGCTAAAAAAATACCAAAAATTCCTAAATCTATTGTTTTTTCTGGTGGTATTTCTCGGAGAATTGATTATAAATTATTAAGAAAAGTGATTAAAAAGTTACCTAGTTATAAATTTTTTTTTATAGGAGAACTTTATTTAGACCAATATTACCAAGATGGAACTCAAGATGGTGTTTATTTAAAGAAATGGAATACTTTACTGAATTTACCAAATATGTATTATTTAGGCTCTTTCAGTAGAAAACAATCTATCAATTTATTATCTTTTTTTACTTGTGCTTTAATTCCTTATGATTGTTCTAATAAAATGAACTATTATTCTCATCCAGTTAAATTTTATGAATATTTATTTGCAAATTTAGCTATTATTTCAACACCAATTGCATCAATCTTAGAATATTCAGATTTAGAAGATGTTTATATAATTCAAACAGTAGAAGAAATGGTTAGAGCTATTAAGCAAATTTGTAAGAAAAAAGGTTTTGAAAATAAAAAGGAAAGACAGCTAAAAATTAGTAAAATATTGCATGAACAAAGTACAGAATTGAAGTCTCAACAGATACTAAAATATATTGCCACTAGATAATTGTTTCTGGTTAACTATGATTAAATCATGCAAATATTTAAGTATCTTACTTAAGGATTGCTAATTGTTAAAAAGAAGTCAACAAAAATACTCATTCGAACCTACAATCTATTTCAGGAAAAAGAGCAATAACTTGGGGTGTTATGCAAATGACAACAGTATTTTGATCGCTGTCGGTTTTTTGCGGGACATAGTGAACGATGTTAGAACAATTATACAAATATACAAAACACTCCAGGCTATATCCATATTCCAAATTTAGCTCCTCTATATGCAACTTAGTAACTAATTTATTAGTATTTGTCATCTCATTTGACAACTTAATGCAAATCTGCTACCTTGGATTATAAATCAGACTCGCAGAATGCGAGGCTCTTTAACAAGGGTACTCTACCGCTAGAAAGCAGATTCCCGAGCACAATTGCTCGACCAGGAATTACTCAAGTAATTCTTCTGAGAGTTTTATTCTCATTGTGACCCTAGGCAACTGTTGATAAATATAACATCATGATCAGTTACATGCTGAACAAGTTCAGAATGTGTAGGCAAAATTCTTAAGAGCATGGTAAGTATTTGTAACATTAACTATTGTTGCGCGAAGAAACAGGTTAGTTTTTCGTTAAGTCTTTTTCTCCAGGATCCACGCTTTTTGCGCGGCGTGGCAAATTTTCTTAGCAAGTAGCTAAGACCACGTTAATAAAGGAGGACTTATGTCAAAAGACAAAGCCCTAATTAACCAATTAAGGAGTGCTCTTGAAAAAAAGAGTGGAAGGCTTGACGAACTTGGTTTAGCTCAAGCCATGGAAAAACTCAAACAAATTAGCCACTCATTAACGGTGAAAAACCACAAAAAAGCGGCTAGACAACTTGAGCAATTCACCCGGCAACTAATCGAGCTATTCCAAGACTAACCTTTTTCTGAAAGAAGCTAAACTTTACTTTGGCTTTTTTCAGGAGAATAAAATATGGATTATTCCAGGTCAATTCGTTTATTACGAGCCGTTCTTGGCGTCTCTCAACAAGATTTAGCAAAGACCGTTGAGTTAAGTCCCAGTCTGCTTTCAAGGATTGAAGCTGGTGAACGCACCCTTTCAACAAGAAACAAAGCAAAAATTGCCACTCATCTCAAGATCCCTAACAGTTTAATAGACTTGTTCGGATTTGAGCCGAATAACAATAAAGTTAGTGAGGCTGAACTAAAAAAAATTGGAGCAGCAATCATTAAGTTAAGTAAAATGACGAATGAAAAAAAGATTGAAATCTAAATACAATTTTTCTCAAATCCGCGGTATTCAAAAATTAAATAGGCTTTCTTATATCCTTGGAGAAAAAGAAGACTATCTTATAGAACTAGCGGCTCAGAAAAATAATTACTACAAACCTTTTACTGATAAAAAGACAGGTAAAAAACCAAGAGAAATTGATCAACCTACAGGAGAACTTTTAAGGGTTCAAACCAAAATCAGAGATAGGATACTAGACCTTATTTCACTTTCTCCGATTGTCTTCGGAGCGGTTGAAGGTAAATGCACTAAAATGAGCGCAGCGGTTCATCTAAACAAAGATGTCGTTGTTAAATTAGATCTTAAGGATTGTTTTCATAGTTCAAAAGCCAGAAGGGTTAAACAACTTTTTATTAAGAGGTTTGGATTTTCAGAAGGTGTAGCAAATTTGTTGACAGAGTTATGCACCTATAAGGGTCATGTGCCAGTTGGATCTACTCTAAGCTCTACCGTAGTTAATTTAATTCTCAATCCTTTATGGATGCGCATAGACAAATACCGAAAAATTCACAACCTTGGAACCAGTATATGGATAGATGATCTAGCACTTTCTGGAAAATCGGCAGAAAGGCATATCGGTGTTATCAAGCAAATGATCAACAGTTATGGTTATAAGATCAGTTGGAATAAGCAAGAGATCCAGCGCAGCAATAGACCTCAAGTCGTTAATGGCGGAGGGGTTAACTCACACAAAGTGACATTACCTAAAGAAAAAAGAATCGAGATAGCCAGAGCTTTGAAAAACAATCCCATTTCTGACACTAGCTTGGGCAAATTAACTTACGCAAAATCAATGAACTCCAACCAAGGCAAGCAATTACAAAAACTACAGTTAAAATTAAAAATTGATTAATTTAATTAATTTGAAAAAAAGCATTTATGCAAAATTTGACAAGAATTGCCATCCTCCTAATAGTATCTAGCTCTGGTTTGTGGTACTCGTATCAAATAATCTTCAAAAAAGTTAAACCTGTTTTATCTACATGGTTGATTATGCTAGTCGGAGCCTCATTAAGTTTATTTACATATTTATCTGCTTCTAATTGGAATTTAAAAAGCAATATTTTGAATATGGCTGATGTTGTAAATTTATTGATTATAACCATGGCAACTCTGGCAGTATCTAGAAATAAATTAATGATAAGACCATTTGAAAAATGGTATTTTTTAGGAATGGTTATTATTTCCTTATTCTGGATTTTTTCAAAAGACCCCTTCATTTCTAATTTGCTAATTCAAGGATTAATTTGGGTCGGTTATTTTCCAACAATCCACAAACTAATAACAGAAAAGAGCAATACTGAATCTTTTTTGACCTGGGGAGGTGTTTTATTGGCTGGTTTATTAGCCCTAATACCTGCTAGTGATAATTTACTTAGTCTTATTTATGCGGGAAGGACGGTGATTATGGTTTCTATAATCTTGTCATTAATGCTTCAATATAAAGCAACCAATGTAAAACAGATTACTGATTATAAGTAGCTATTTACTCTTCAAGAATTGATCTAATAGGCCTAATTAAGAGAAATCCATTT
>JASFHL010000006.1:0-83349 GCA_050123235.1 Candidatus Woesebacteria bacterium
ACCGTATTCTCCATCAAAAGCTAAATCAACAGCATAAAGCTCTTGTTCAAGCCCTTTTTTGATTGAGTTAGCAATCTTATGTTCGTCTTCTACTACCAGAATTCTCATAATACTTATTATACTCTAGAAGCTGAAAATAAACTGAGAAAAGTAAAAAAGTAAGCTTTTTTTTATTTCCCAATTAGGGTTACAATGGGCTTCATGACCGAATTCAATACACCTATGATGCAACAATATCTGAGATTAAAAGCAGCTTATACTGATTGTTTGCTTTTTTTTAGATTAGGTGACTTTTATGAACTCTTTCTGGAGGATGCTAAGATTGGTAATAAGGTTTTAGGTATAACTCTGACTAGCCGTTCTCGTGGAAAAGATGGCAGAATTCCAATGGCTGGCGTGCCTTATCACAGCGTTGATTCTTATTTAGCTAGATTGGTTAAAGCTGGTTATAAAGTAGCTATTTGCGAACAAATGAATGAAGCTGATGGTCGCAACTTAGTGGAGCGTGAAGTAGTGAGAGTAGTTACACCTGGAACTTTATTGGACGAAAAAAATTTAGATCAAAGGCAAAATAATTATACTCTAAGTTTTTATTTGAAAAAAAATATTTTAGGTATAGCAGTAGCTGATTTTTCAACTGGTAATTTTCAACAAACAGAAAAAAAAATTAAGCATAATTTAAAACAAGTCATTAGCAACTATTTAATACAAGTTAATCCTAGTGAATGTGTTTTACCTAGCTATCTTTATGACGATTATCAATTTTTAAATATTCTGAATGAAAATAAAAATCTGAATATTTTTAAATTAAATGATGATTTCTCTTGCTCCAAAGAAGCAGCCAAATTTATAAAAAAATATTTTAAAATTAGAACTTTAAAAGCTTTCAATCTCAATAACAATGATGCTGCTCTCATTGCTAGCGCCAATCTATTAAATTACTTACAAAGCACACAAAAAGAAAAAATCAGTCACATTGAAAACATTCAGCAAGCAACTGATCAAAATTTTTTACTTTTAGATAAAGCTAGTATTATTAACCTTGAATTAGTCAACTGTTTGAACAGTGATAAAAAAAAGGGTAGTCTGATTTATCATTTGGACCAAACTGCCACAGCCATGGGTGGACGTAAATTACGTCGCAGTTTGCTCAAACCTCTACGCAAACAAAAACAAATTCAAGCAAGACTTGACTCAGTTGAGGAATTACTTAAAAAAGCAGAACTAAGAGAGCAATTAAATAAGACAATCACAGAAATTGATGATATCGAAAGAATACTAGCTAAAATTTCAATTAAAACTGTTAATCCTAGAGAATTGATTAGTTTAGCGCAATCAATTAATCAATCGCTCAAGGCTAAAAATCTTCTTAAAAAATGCCAACAGCCTTTGTTAAGAGCTATTGAGAAAAATATAAATCAAAATTTAAAAAGACTATCTTTATTAATTCAGCAAACAATTATTGAAGAGGCTCCTTTAGATCCTAAAAAAGGAAATCTTATCAAAACTGGTCTTAATAAAGAACTTGATAAACTTAAAAAAGTTCTTGCTAATAATCAGAAATGGCTGCTTGACTTTGAAAACAAAGAAAAAGAAAAAACTAAAATCAGTTCTCTTAAAGTTAAATTTAATAAAGTTTTTGGGTTTTACATTGAGATTAGTAAAGCTAATTTGAATAAAGCACCCAAACATTATGATCGCAAGCAGACTTTAGTTAATGCTGAAAGATTTATTACCCCTGAACTAAAAAAACATGAAGAAATTATTCTCTTGGCTGAAGAAAAAACTCAAAACATAGAATATCAGATTTTTTTAGATTTGATTGAAAAAATTTTAAAAAAAGTAAGTCAAGTTAAAAAAGCCGCTGAGCAAATTGCACTCTTAGATTATCTGCTTAATTTTGCCAACTTAGCAGAAAAACATCAATACTGTAAACCTAAACTTAACAATAATGGGAAATTAATAATCAGAGAGGGCAGACATCCAGTGGTGGAATCACTGGAAAAAGAAAAACAATTTATCCCCAATGATAGTTATTTGAATCAAAAAGAAAATCAACTTTTGCTGATTACTGGCCCTAATATGGCAGGAAAATCTGTTTATATTCGTCAAGTTGCGCTGATTGCTTTAATGGCTCATCTAGGCAGTTATGTCCCAGCTACAAAAGCTAATATTTGCCTTTTGGATAAAATTTTCGTGCGTAGTGGCGCTAGTGACATGATTAGTGCAGGTTTATCTACTTTCATGTTGGAAATGGTGGAAGCAGCTTATATCTTAAATCATGCTACAAATGATAGCTTGATTATTATGGATGAAATCGGTCGTGGCACTAGCACTTATGATGGTATTAGCATTGCTTGGTCTATTGCACAATACCTAGTAAGTAAAAAAAGTAAACAGGCCAAAACTCTTTTTGCTACTCATTATCATGAACTTCAAGAATTGGCCACTAAATTCCCCAAAAAAATAAAAAACTTTCATCTTAAAATTGCCGAATACAATAATGAGCCAATCTTTCTACACCAAGTAACTCCAGGTGGAGCTTCTCACAGTTTTGGCATAGCTGTAGCTAAATTAGCTGGTATTCCCGAAGAAGTAAGCAGTAATGCAAAACAGATTCTGCAGAAAATGGAGGCTAAACAAAGTTTTAAAGCTAAGTTAAAGCAAAGTAAAGCAAAATTAAGAGTAAAAACTCAAAAAAAATCAGAGTTGATAGATTTAATAAAAAGTATCAATATAGAACAGATGACTCCATTGAAAGCTTTAAATACCTTAGCAGAGATAATTAATAAAACAGAGAATAATGCCGAAAATTAAAATTCTATCTGAAGAACTACAAAATAAGATTGCTGCTGGTGAGGTAATTGAGCGTCCAGCGTCAGTGGTTAAAGAGCTAGTTGAGAACTCACTTGATGCTGGAGCTGATTCAATTAAAATCTTACTGGAAAATAGTGGTTTGAAAAGAATTGTAGTAGCTGATAATGGTTTAGGAATGGATAAGACAGATTTAGAACTAGCAACTTTGGCTCATAGCACTAGTAAATTGGAAAAAACAGAAGATCTATTAGCGATTCAGTCTTTAGGTTTTAGGGGAGAAGCTTTGGCTAGTATCAGTCAAATTAGCCAGCTTAATATCAAAAGTAAAACTGATGAAGCTGAATTTGGTTCTGAATTAGAAAATTATGGGGGAAAAATTCAAACTCTAAAGCCAGTAGCTAGTACTACAGGTACTACAGTGATTGTTGAAAACTTATTTTACAGTGTACCAGTGAGAAAAAAATTTTTGAAATCTCTTGCTACTGAACTGAGAAAAGTCATACAGATAGTTAGTTATTTTGCTTTAGCTCATGCTGATAAGAGATTTTTTCTCTCTCATAATGGAAAAACTGTTTTGGACCTTCCTCCTCAGAGTATTGAGCTGAGGATCAGTAATTTATTAGGTAGAGCAACTTTTCTAAATTTGATCCCTCTAAGTAATAATGACCCTTACTTTTCCATATCAGGTTTTATTTCTAAACCACAAATTGCTAGAAAATCTCGTAGAAAACAATTTTTCTTTGTCAATCAACGGCCAATTAAAAACAAAATTTTTTCTGCTGTGATCAAGCAAAGTTATAGTGATCTATTGGAAAAAACAGTTTATCCACCATTTATTATTTTTCTAAAATCTCCTTTTGAAAACGTTGATGTAAATATCCATCCTAGAAAAGAAGAAGTTAAATTTCTAGATGATCAAAATCTTATTGACTTGACAAAAAAAACCATTCAGCAAACTTTAGAGCAGGCGAATTTAAGTTTCCAAAACAATGCCCATCACTTTATTTATCAAACACAACAAACACAAAAAAGACAATACAAACTTAAAGATCATAATCAGCTATCTGTCACTAAAAAACTATTGAAAAAAAATCTAAAACCTTGGCTTAATCAAGGAAAGGAGCAAGATATAGAGATTAGTCAAATTAATGGATTATATCTAGTTCAAGAAACTGCCACTGGCTTAATCATCATTGATCAACATGCAGCTCATGAACGAATCTTATACGAGGAATTAAGTGACAGTTTTAAAAAACAATCTCTAGCGAAAATTAAACTCAGTAAAACTATTCTTCTAGAGCTTTCTGTCACAGAAGCTGAACTTCTGAAAGAAAATCTTGAAAAATTTAGAAACTTAGCCTTTGAGATTGATCATTTTTATGAAAATACTTTTAAAGTAACAGCTATACCCAAAATTTTACAAAAAAGGAATATCAGTAAAATCATTAATGAATTATTAGACGATATCGCTCAAAATAGAGAACTTGAGACCATTGACTTACAGAGTAAAAAACTAATTAAATATTTAGCTTGCCGCAGCGCTATCAAAGCTGGCGATTATCTGAACCAGGCAGAAAGAAAAAAGTTGATTGCTGAATTAAAAAAAACAAAATCACCTTATACCTGTCCTCATGGCAGACCTGCTTTTATTGAAATTAGCTTTGAGGAACTAGCAAAGATGTTTAGCAGAACTTAATATAATTTTTCCAAATACTCCTTCATCATCCTTTGAGCGCCAAATTGTCCAGCTAAGGAAACTGACTTCTTCATCATTTTTAGCCACTGTTCAGGAACTCCTACAGCGTTTCTGTCATAAAAAACTGGAATTATTTTTCCTTCCAGTTTTTCATACAAGTCATCGCTAACCCGTTTGCTGTCAATCATCCAACCGGTTTCTGCCCAATCCACTTCATTAGCCCAACCATCATCCACAGTAGCTTGCAAAACTCCATTGGAGATGGCTTTCATCCCTGAGGTACCACAAGCTTCTTTACCCCACTCAGGAATATTTAGCCAAAGGTCTGAACCTTTGACCAATTTATTAGCTATATCTAGATTATAGTCAGGAATAAAAATGGCAGAACCAGCTAATTCTCTAGCCATCTGTTTAATAATTTTTTGTAGACGAATTTTGCCAGCAGAATCTAATAAATGAGCTTTACCTGATATTAGAAGCTGAACCGGCTTTTCTTGATTTTTAAGAACTGATCTTAGTCTTTCTAGATCCCGAAAAATAGCATCCAGTCTTTTATAGCCAGCGATTCTTTTAGCCCAAGTAATAACTAGTTGCTTTTCATCATAGCTAAAACCTGTATGCTTTAAAACAAAATCAGCTAACTCTTTCTTTTTTTTCAAATGAACGTGCCATAATTCATCAGTTTTTAGATTTGCCTGCCTAACTTCCTGATCTTGCCAGGTAGGCAAGTGAACTCCGTTTGTAACATTAACCCAGTCATAACTAGGCCAACGCTCCTTTGAAAGCTTGGTATGCAGTTTACTAACACCATTAGCTCTTCTTGATTTCCTCAAGGCAAAATCAGTCATAGAAAAATACTTTTCTTCACTTTCTGCTGTAACACCAGGTTCCAATAATTGATCTAACTCTATTCCCATTCTTTCGGCATAATAGGCTGCATATCTTTTCAAAAGAGTTAAATTAATATTATTATTGCCAGCTGCTACTAAGGTATGATTGGTATAAACAGTTTTATCTTTAATTAATTGACTGGCTTCGGTGTAACTCAAACCATGATCATTCATAGATTCCCTAGTCAATTGCCAATGAATAAAAGCGGGTCTGCCTTCGTTAATATGAAAAACAGCTGGATGAATACCTAAGATTTTGAGCAACTTAATTCCGCCCATACCTAAAATGAATTGTTGTTTTAAAACACTTTCCTCAGTGCCGGCATAAAGTGTGTGAGTAATGCTTCGCTCTGAAAGTTGATTTTGATCAGTATCTGTATCCAAGAGATAAAGTGTTACTTGATCACTAATAGTTTTTTTCCAAACTCTAGCCCAGATGGCTAATTCAGTAAGATGTATTCTTACAAAAACTGGTTGATTATCTAAATAAACATGTTCTAAACCAGCAGACAAAGGATCAAAGTCCATATCTTTTTCCTCTTGCATACCTTGATCATTAATAAACTGAATAGCGCGTTCCCCTCGATATAACAAGCCAATAGCTACTAAAGGTAAACTTAAATCAACAGCTGCTTTGAGCGTATCCCCAGCTAAGACCCCTAAACCACCAGCATAAAGCGGTAGATTGCTCTGAAGACCATATTCAGCACAAAAATAGGCAATTGGGTTTTGAGGGGTGATTTTCATAGTAATAATTAAACTATTAATAGATGATTTTTATCAAGTAGGGAAGTTTATATTTAAAATATAAACTTAATTTAACGAATAAAAAAGGCTGTTTTGAAAAAGTAATTTACAGATTTACCTTCCGTTTTTTGTTCATAAGCTTCTATAACATCAACTTGAGTATTTCTAACAGAGATAGATCTTAAACGAAAAAAATGATTATCTAGATAAGCCATTTTAAATATATCTTTAGATAAGGGTTTCCAAATTTCTAAATAATAAATTTGAGTAAAACCTTTTTCTTTTGCCTGCTCTAAAATTAACCACAGTTCTTTCAAATCTGATATATGCTCTTTTGCAAAAGGCTTATCACCATATTCAGCTTTTAATTGGCCTAGTAAAAAATTAGTTTTAATAGGTGATAAAGGTGGTTTATCGTTTAGATCTGGATCCTCTCCTGCCGAACCATATCTATATCCACCACTTCCTTCTATCGAAGAGGGGAATTGTTCATCAGAGCTTTTGAAAAACATAATCAATTTCCTACATTTTCTTTTTATTTTTTAATTCATCCCATGATAACAAAATTGGCACTGCTGTGAAAGTGCTAGAGTAAGTACCAGTTATAGCACCAATTAAGAGAGCAATTGCAAACCAGCGGATTGTCTCTCCTCCCAAGATTACTAGAGCTAGAAGCATCAAAATAATGGTTACACTGTTGTTAATAGAACGAGCTAGAGTTTCTAAAACTGCCACATTGGCTATGGTTTCTAGATTTTCTTTGTGATGTCTTTTTCGTAATTCTCTAATACGATCAAAAACCACGATAGTATCGTGAATTGAAAAAGACAAAGTAGTCAAAACAGCTGTCACAAATAAGACGTCAACTTCTACTTTGAAAAAGTAGCCTAGCAAGCTAAAACTCCCTAATAAAATCAAAGAATCATGAAACATGGCTAAAATAGCACTTAGTCCAAATTTTAATTCATCAAATTGGCGCCAAACGTAAATTGTAATAAAAATGGATAAAATCAAAACAGCAGCGAGTGTTTTGACTAATAATTCTTTTCCTAAAGTTGGGCCAACTGTTTCAAAACGTATTTCTTCAAGCTCAGCATAACTTTCAACTATTTTTGTCAAAACTTGCTCTTTTTGTTCTTGTTTAATAGCTTTGCCTCTAAGAATGAATTGGTTAAAACCAGAACGTTGAACACTACTGATTGTGTAAATTTCATTAAGTTTATTTTCTAATTCTTCTTGTTTTAAAATAATTTCATCATTGCTTTTCAATCTTAATTCCAATAAAGAGCCACCAGTAAAATCAATCGAAGGTTTTAAACCGAAAAAAATTAAAGATAAAATTCCTGGTATAAGGAAAAATAGAGAAACGGCAAAATAGAATTTCTTAAAACGCATTAAATTCATGAATTTGAGCTCTCCTCAATTAGTTTTTTAGCTAAAATAGGCATCAAGATTCTCATTAAAGTACGAGTGACCACAATGCCTGTAAATAAACTGATAATCACACCTATTAATAGAGTAATCCCAAAGCCTCTCACTAAACCGCTGCTGTTTAAAAAACGAAAATTAAGAGGATTAATTAGTACTAAAGCAGTTAAAATGGTGGCTAAATTGGCATCTTTAATACTATCCCAGGCTCTACCAAAACCTAATTCTAATGCCCGATCAGCTGCCTGACCCACTCGCAATTCTTCTTTCATTCTTTCAAAAATTAAAATATTGGCATCAACAGCCATACCAATAGTTAGAATCAAACCTGCTATGCCAGGCAAAGTTAAAGTCACTCCCAATACTTTATAAGTAGCGATGGAAAGAATTGCATAAATCAATAAAGCAAGATCAGCGACTAAACCTTTCCAGCCATAATAAAGCAGCATAAATAACATTACTAAACTTAAACCAATCACTCCGGCTCTAATACTTTGCTTAACAGATAATTCCCCTAGGCTAGCTCCAATTGTTCTTTGTTCCAAAACTTCAACTGGCACTGGCATAGCTCCAGCATTAAGCTGGATGGACAATTCTTTAGCTTGATTTAAATCAAAATTGCCAGAAATAACTGCTACTCCATCAAGAATAGCCGTATTGATTCGAGGAGTGGTCACTGGCACATCATCAATGAAGATGGCTAGAACTTCACCAACATTCTCAGAGGTAATCTTAGCAAATAGTTCTTTGCCTTGATCATTAAATTCCATCATCACCACAGGTTCACCTGTTTGAGGATCAAATTGTGCTTGCGCCTTTTTTAATTCTTTACCTGTTAACTCAGTTTTTTCAAAATTTTCAAAAAAATTAAGTTTTGTTTTAAGCAATTCTGCTGAATCTGAAGCCTGACTTGCTGACGCTGAAGCTTTTGCTTCTGAATCAAACTCTGACTCTTCTTTTCTTAGCTCAAGAGCTGTACTTTTTTCTAATCTAAAATCTAGTTGAGCAGTCTTACCGACTAAGCTTAGAGCTTGATTGGGATCATCTACTCCAGCTAATTCAACTATAATACGATAATCATCTTCTCCAGCTTTGGCAGTTTGCACCACTGGTTCGTTAATGCCATACAAGTCAACTCTTTTCAAAATTATATTTTTGGCAGATTCAAGTGCTGTTTCTCTATTAATTTCTTCTATCTCTGACATATCAGCTTTAAGAATTACTTGCATACCTCCTTGAATATCCAAACCTTTTTTCAAAATAAATTCCTTATGGATATATTTACCAAATAGAAAAAATTTTATTTGTGGAAGCTCAATTTGTTTTTTAAACTCTTTATCTAAAAAATTAAAATTTAAAACAAACTGAGCTGGCAACGCAATATAGAGTGAAACAATTGTCAAGACAATGATTAAAACTAAAACACGAAATGATTTTTTCATTTTTATTTAAGGGGTAACTTTCTTTCTGCAAATTCATCTTCATCACCAATAATCATAATACGAGTGCTATATAAAATATCCATGATAAAAGGATCACGCCTAGTTTTTCTAAACTCAAATTCATCATGGCTAAAAACAGCATAATTGATCTCTCGCTCAAGCTTTTTCTCTTGTTCTTTAATCAGTTGTTCTAACTCTGGCAAAACAACATCACCAATTACTAAAATATCTACTTCATCCTTCATAGGTCTTAAACCACGAGTAAATTTTCCAGAAAACATCACAAATTCTAGTGAACCTAACTTTCTTCTCATCCTTCTAAGCTTTTTACCTAAACCAGTGCTCTTAGCTACCATCTGCTGCAGTTCTTGGAAATACAAATATCTTTTATTTAAAAAATAATAAAGCCTATTGCCTCTTTCTTCACTTTTCAAAATTCCGCAATCAAGCATTCTGTCTAATTCTCTTCTAACAGCATTGATTTCTTCTTTAACCAACCTCGTTACTTGTCTCACATAAAACATTTCTTCAGCGTTTTGAAAGAAAAGTTCCATCATTTTTACTCTGACTCTAGAGATCATGAAATCTTTGAGACTAGTCATAGCAATCCCTCTAAAAAAGATTAGTTTTTGTACTCAGATTGTAAGAAGAGATTTAAAAAATAGCAAGAGTAAATTAATAAACTACTTCATTATCTTTTGGCAAAATCGAAATCCAAGTTAAACCTCTTGCTAATTCAATGTCATTGCCTTTTTTATCAAGAAATTTTAATTCTGATTCGCGTTCTTCCTTGGACCAGACTGCTTCAATTGCTTCTCCATTTTTAAAAATTAAAGCTTTGCCTGTGCCAATAGTGCCATAAAGAACATGCTTTTTCTCATTAATAGGACCTTTTTCTGTGGTCAAAATCACAATCACATTACTGGCAGCAACTTGTTTATTATTATTATGATCTTTATGAGGCTGTCCAGCCATACTTCTTAGATAAGCATTAGTTTCCAAGTCATAATCCCATTGGACAGTATAATCACCGCCAATACCATTATCCCAAAATTGATAGGAAACTTTTTTGACATCTCCAGCTTCTCCTGGTTCTTCTTCAAAAACCCACCCTTCATAACCTTCTTTCCAGTCAGTGCCACCGACTGTCTTTCTGCCAATCGTTCGTTCTGGTGAAATATTAGTCCATTCTCTTTTTTCAGCTACCTTCCACAACCTTTCAGTAGAAGTAACTCCAGTATGTTCAGTAGCCACATCTTTACTTAGACGATTATAATCTTTGTAATAAGTAGGATAACCAAGCGTAAAACCTAAGTTCATGTCATTGTTTAAATTCCAACCATATTCTCTAATCTGACCTAAAGCATCACTAGGACCGGCAACATTAGCTCCACCCACGTGAACATACATTGGCTCATTAAAACCAGAGGCATAATCAATAAAATAGGTTCTAGCACTACGCACTGGAGCAATCATTACATCATGAGATTGAGCATCGCAATAATAAATCAACATAAAACGAGTTACCCCACCTTCGGCCACAGCTTCAAAAGCAATATCAACATTTGAAACACCAGATTGAGGCCTGGCATCAGGATGATTTTCTACCATCACTGCTAAAGGTCTTCTTTTTTGCCATGCCTCTTGCTCTATATCAGTAAAATATTTACCATTCAAGGGGCAAACCTTGTCTTTAGGAGCATTAGGATCTATTTCAAGTAAAGTGGCTAAAGGCTCAGCTTCTATGCCTTCATCTTCTACTGGGCCAGTAACTGGCCTAGTGGTTTCTGGGCCAGCAAAAAAAGATAAAGCTGTAAAAGAAGTTAAAGCTGATACTATATATAAGACTAAAGCTAAAATTAAATTTTTTTTCTGCATTAATATCCTTTCACAAATTCTTGACAAGTATTATTTTTACCATAAATAATTTAAATTAGGAATTCTTAAAATAAAATCATCAAGATCAAGCTTTTTTATAGATAAAACTTAATAATCAACAAAATGATAACTGTGATAGCAGTAACTAAGATTGTTTTTCTTAAATCTTGATAGATCAACTTAATATCAAAACCAAAAATTTTATTTAAACTAGCAGTCATTTGCTGACTGCTTTTGTCCGCTGATCCGTTATTTAAGTTCCTTTCTTTTTGTCTATTATCTAACAAAGTAGCTGCTTTGGCTACTAGCTTTCTTTTTTTACTAATCTTCTGTTTTTGTCGTCTGGTTCTCTTTTTAGCCATTGAAAATTCCCCAAATATCTTTAATCGTCACTAAGATTAATAAGGCAAATAATAAGGCAAAACCACCATAATTGGCAAAGTTCTCAATTTTCTCTATTCGTTTTTTACCTAGCATTTTTTCTAAAAAAATAAATAGTGCTCTACCTCCATCTAGAGCAGGAATAGGTAAAAGATTCATAATTGCTAAGTTGATAGAGAGCATGGCTGAAAAAGTTAAAATTGAAACCCAACCGCTGGCAGCCAAATCTACTTTATGAGCTTGGTGAACAATCCCAACCGGCCCAGCTATATCTTGAGGAATTCCAGCTCCAAGAAAAATGTCAAGCAACATTTTAGACAAAAACATAATAATCATTGCTCCCATCATCACAGCTTCTGTTAAACCATAGAAAATCCCTCTAAATGGTCTTTCTAAAATAGGATAAAATTTAAAATAAGCCTCAGCAAAGACAATTCCCATTGAACCTTGCCCTTCAGGTGTTTCTTCTATTGTTCTTAAATAAACATCAAATTCTTGATTAGCATCCTCACAACTAAGTTCATAACAAGGACCACTAGTAACAAGAGTAACTCTATTGCCCCGATATTTATCAATTACCTCTGCAGCTTCAGTAATATTATTTATCGAATGAAACTCATCTCCAAACTTAATAGCCTTGATATTCACATTAGTTGGTAAATTAGCTTGAGCAGCAGGAGTATCTGGCATAACCTGTTCTATTCTAGCTTGTCCTTCCAAAAAAACAGGAATACCTATAAAGGAAAAAATAATTGAAAAAGCTAGCACTCCATATAAAAAATTAATAATTGGTCCTGCTAAAATTACAGCAATTCTTTGTTTCTTTGATTTTTCATAAAAAGCAGAACCATTTTTTTTAATCAGAAGTTGTTTTTTACTTAATTTCTTTTTTAACTGTTTTTCTTTTTTTTCTTCCTGCTTTGGGCCATCTTCCCCTTCTAATCTGACAAAGCCTCCAAAAGGAATAGCATTTAAAGTAAAAGCAGTCCCTTTCCATTCAAATAATTTAAGTAGTTTTGGGGGATAACCAAAGCCAAACTCTTCGACATTAATCTTGTTTTTTTTTGCAAGTAAAAAATGACCCAGCTCGTGGATCATAATTAAAAAAGAAATTATGAAAATAACAATTAAAATGGACATTAGATAGTAAGTAGTTCCTTTTCCTTCTTTTTAGCAATCTCTTCAAGTTGCTCCATATATTCTTTAAAAGACTTTTCCATATCTTCAAGATCCCTTTCAATATCATCCTCACTTATCCCAGTTCCTCCTTTTTGATCTTCAATTTGCTTTTTTATTTCAGTTCTAACTGATCTGAGCATTGTTTTAGCATTTTCAATCTTTTGTTGTAAAGTTTTAACCATCTCTTTACGTCTCTCTTCAGTCAATTGTGGCACAACAATTCTAATTTTATCTCCATCAACCACTGGATTAAGATTTAAATCAGAGCTATTAATTGCTTTTTCTAAATCTGCAATAATATTTTTATCCCAAGGGGTAATTACTAAAAGATTGGCATCAGGTATGCTGACATTAGCTAATTCAGGAATTTTCATTTTACTGCCATAAACTTCAACCACTACAGGATCTAATAACTGTACTGAAGCTTTGCCTGTTCTCAAACTGGCAATGTCTTTCTTAACATGCGTTAAAACTTTTTCTGCTTTTTGTCCAAGAAGGGTTTGATCATATGGCATATATCAGTAATTCTACCAAAATAAAACAAAATCTACTATACTCTCCACAAATGCAAATAAAAACATTTCTCAGAACTTTAATCAAAACTTTCACTACTCCTGAATACTATTTAGAAATTATTAAAAAACCAATTAGTTTTTCATTCATATTTTTTTTACTTAGCTTTTTTATTTTTGGAATTATTTCAGCTATCAAATTTAATTATTTTATTTTGCCAAAATTGGAAAATCATTTAATCACTACTCAAGAAGAAATCATTCAACATTACCCCAGCGAACTTATTATCAATTGGGATGGAGACAAATTATCAATCAACCAAGATGAGGATCTAGATATAGATTATCCTAGTTTTGTAAATAAAGAAATTCTGACTTTAGCACCCCAGTTGGCAAGTATTAGTAAAAAAGAATTAGCAGAAACCGATATAGAAAACTTAGATCAAAATTTTTTACTGATCTTCAGTTCTGATTATCTTTTTCTTAATCAAGATAATAAATGGCAAAGCATCGAATTAAAGACACTACCTTTATTCCAAGAAAAATTTCAAATTAGACAAGATAATTTGCCAGAGATATTGAGTCAAATCCAATCAAGCTTAGAAAAGATATTTTCTATGTTAAAAAAGTTTTCTTATCTGCTTATTCCTAGCATTCTCATTATTTCCAGAATTTGGATTATAGTTTTGGATTGCTTTTTTATCTTTATATTTGGCAAAATCGTTGGCTTAAAACTAGCTTATAAAAAAATCTTTCAATGGGGCCTGCATATTGTAGTCATTGCTGAATTTATCAATCAAGTTAGCAAAGTTATTTATAAAAATCTAACTTTACCAATGTTTTCACTGGCTTTTTGGGGAATTTTTCTTTACCTATTTTTTAATTTAAGAAAAAAACTCAGCTCTAAGCTTACAGTAGAATAAAAACTATTCAGTTGGCAGCCAAATAATCTTTTAATTTTCTTAAAGCCTTAGCCCGATGACTAAGTTTATTTTTAATTTTTAATCCCATCTGAGCTAAAGTTTTTTGATAACCCTCAGGAATAAAAATTGCATCATAGCCAAAACCCTCGCTTCCTAATTCTTGCTTACTAATTTTTCCTGACATCTCTCCTTGGAAATATTTGGCTTCTGCTTTTTTAGGATCATATAGACAAATTACAGTCACAAAACTAGCTTGACGCTTTTTAAGATCCTTTGTTTTTCTCAACAATGCTTGATTGCGTTCACTATCATTACCTTCAAACCAACGATGAGAATTCACCCCTGGAAAGCCATGCAAAGCCTTTATTTTCAAACCCGTATCATCAGCTATTGTCACTAGGCCTGTCAATTCAGCAAAAGTTTTGGCTTTAAGTAAAGCATTACCATTAAGAGTTTTAGCAGTCTCTGCTACTTCCAAGGAATCAGATTGAGGAAATTCAGTTGGAGAACGTAAAGTAATAGGTAAATCCGCTAAAATTGATTTTACCTCTGTTAACTTGCCTTGATTATTGCTGGCAAAAAGAATATCCACAATTAAGACTTAGCTTCCCCCATACCTTTCATCAGACCTCCCAAACCACCAGTCATAGATTGCAATTTTTTAGCTGCTAATTCTTGAGATTGTTTGATCGCTTTATTAAGCACTTTAACTGCATCTTGGCTAGTTACTCCTTGAACTGAAAATTGTTTTATTTCTTGTGCTCCAGAAATTTCAACTACAATATCACCTTCTTCAATTCTAATTATTTCAGCAGCTAAATCTTGTTGCATTTTTTTAGCTTGTTTTCTCAAATTATTTAGATCGCCAAGTGCTTTAAATGGGTTTGCCATATTAACTCCTTCTATATTAGATAATAATTAAATTTTACTACATCAATACTTCTTCGGCTAGCTCAGCTAAATCATTTTTTTCAAAATCCGCAATTTTAGTCTCTGAAGCAGTTTTTATTAAATTAAATTCAAACTGAACTCTTTCTCCAAATAACTTTTCGCTACAAGCCTCAATTACTGATAAAAATCTTGGTTCCTGTAGCTGTTCCTGATGAAATTTATAATAAACATTGATCAAAGCTTTGCCATTGGAATTAGCATCAGGTTTGCCAGAACGTAGTAAAGCTGCTAAAGCTGAATTTTCATTAGCAACCATTTCCAGAAATTCTTCCCAACGATCAAAAAGTAAGTGGCTAATTTGAGAAACAGAGGAAGATACGACTTTTTCAGTTTTATTATCTTTTTTTGAAAATGATTCTTTTTTTAATGTTGTATTTTGGGCTCTGAGCTGCTTTTTGCTTTTCACTTCAGGAGAACTTTTAGACTTCTTCTTACCTTCATCTCCTGCTTGTTTTTTTGATTTAAAAATCAATTCCAAAAGAGCTATTTCCAAACTTAAAAAAGGAATAGGCGAGCTTGTCTGTAAATCAATTTTTAACAAATAATTAAGTAAAAATAGTGCCACTTCTTGTTTAAGAAAAGCTTGACCTTTTTTAACTCCTAAGCTCTGCATTAAACTTGAGTGTAAAAAATCAAAAAGAGTTCTATAAAAAAACTTCTGATCAGTGTTAGCTAACCTTAATTCTTCAATCAAGCTTGCTAGTTTTGATTCATCTTTAGCTAAAACAGCTTCAATCAAATTAATTACTTTGAGTTCATAGGAAATACCAAAAACTTTTTCCACATTTTTTTTGCTAAGTTGATTGTTGATAGTAGCTAATTCCAAAAGCTTAACAGCATCTCTAAAACTACCGTCAGCTCTTTTTGCTAATAAATCTACGGCTTCTTGTTCAAAACTCACATTTTCGGATTTTAAGACTCTAATTAAACAGTGTTCAATTTCTTGAAGAGTAGCTTTTCTAAAATTCAAAAGCGTGCAGCGAGAAACAACGGTTGACGGAATTTTATGTAGCTCTGTAGTAGCCAAAATAAAAATACTATGCTGTGGTGGTTCTTCAAGCAGCTTGAGTAGAGCATTAAAAGCTTCATTAGTCAACATATGAGCTTCATCCAGAATATAAACTGACATTTTAGCTCCTTGAGGTGGCAAGCTAACTCTTTCTTTTAAAGCTCGAATATCATCAATTCCTCGATTGCTAGCGGCATCCATTTCTTGAACTACATACGAGCTACCCTCAAAAATTTTTTGAGCTAAATCAGTTTTATTACTGGCTTCACTCAAGGCTATGGTTTTTACTTTTTTACCTTTAAAAAACAAATAATCAACTTGAGCTTCATTTTTCTTTTCGTTGAGAATAGCAGCAATAATCCTGGCAGTAGAAGTTTTACCCGTTCCCTTAGGACCAGCAAATAACATCACCTGTGGCAACTTGCCACTTTGCAACATCTTCAAAAGACTTTCTCTAATATTAGTCAGATCAAGATCTTTGATTTTTTTTGGTCGGTGTTTACGATACCAAGACATATAAATCAATCATGATGATAACCCATCAAATGCATTAAGCCGTGTTTCAAATAAAAGCATATCTGATCATCAACCATTTTGCCATAGCGTTTTGCTGTTTTCACAGCTTCAGGGAAACTAATAAAAATATCACCTAGATGAATCAATTGATCTTTTGGCTGAGGAAAATTGTCTAATTTTTTATTTTTGAACATAGGAAAAGACAATACGTCAGTTGCTCCTTTACGTTTGAGTTTACTTTCATTAAGCAGTTTCATTTTTCTCTGTCCAACTACTGCCACATCGATCTCTACATTGTCGAGCTTGTTTTCCTTGAGCAAATCTTGTGCAGCCATCTTAATTTTTTTTCTATCAACTAAGTATCTAGAACCTACTAGTAAATTTATTTTAATCATAGTAATGATTTTATTAAACTAATTTGAAGAGTTAATTAATTAGAGTTATTGAGCTGTTTAACTGCACCTATAAATAAAATGTCATTATTATCTTTATTTAAAATTAAGAAAACAAAAGCTTTATTTACCTCCAACTCAAAAGCTTGATCAGTTTTAAATTCTTTGGTCGATGCTCCTAAAACCTGTTCCATTTCGGCATCAGTGACAGCAGTATTATCTGCTCCAGCTTCATCTATCTCTATCAAGCTTTGGTGCATGACATTAGTCAAGGCTAGCTTTTTATCAGTCAGTTTTTTAAAATCCGCTTTTGAAGAAAAAGCTAGCTTAAGTCCAAGGGTTTCCAGAGCTTCTTTTAATTCTGTTTGATAACTGATATTAAATTTTGGTAAAGAAAAACTACCTTCTGTCTTAGCAAAATTTTCTAGCCAAGTATCTAAATTACTTTGATTCAATTCAGAAAGAAAATCTTCTAGAGTATTTTTAGGTAAAAAGATATAAAGATTGAGATTTTTGTTTTTACCTAAAGGCAAAGCAACTGCCTGAAAAGCAGAGCTATCCAAATACATAAAGTCTTCTCTATACTGATTCATAAATGGAATCTTCTGACTTGAACCATCAACAGCAGTAAAATCTTTCTCTTGATTAAGCTTTTTATCAAAACCATAAGTCCACAAGCCCTTAAAGGCAACAAGATTAGCCACATAAACTTGAGTGTCAGTTGCAGCTTGCACCTCTAGCTGACTAGCATTTTCAGCTCCTAAACTTTCTTTTCTCCAGGCATCAATAGTTTTAACAGCATTTGGTCCAGCAAAATCAAGATTTTCAGCTTTAGCACCATAATATTGTCTATTTGCTTCCAAAAACTCAGCCTTGAAATCAGCACCTTGCTGTGCCCAAACCGCATTAGCCAAATTTATTTTTATCTCTGGATCAGCGTTTTGAATAAAGGCGATCAACTTAGCACTACCTTGATTAAGCTGAGTTAAGTCCATGCCTTTGATATTCAATCCTTCAGCAATTTCATCTTGAGTTTGATTGTTAGCACCGTTATTGAGCATTGAGAGAACCAGTGCGATGCTAGAAGGAGAAATAAAAACATTTTGATCTTGTTTTAAGGTAAGAACTTTAAAAAGATTAAGACCAAAAGAATTAAAAGCCAAGGGGAGATCACGAGTCTCTTGGTATTGTTTTTTATCATAAGTCACTTCTTTGGGTGTCGGCAAAACCGGAGGAATAGCTACACTTTTATCAACTTGCTTACTTTTCCAGTCTTGATAGACATTCCAAGCTGCGAAGCAAAGAATAGCTAGTACAGCTAATAAAGCTACTATAGATATTAACTTGAAGACTGTTGGCTGTTGATCATTCTGTTGATTTATTTTTGCTTTCAAATCTGAGGCTTGAGGAGGTGGTTGAGTAGGGGGGCTAGGATCAGCTACAGGAAAAGTTTGATCTACATTATCATTGACAGCACTCATAGTTGGTGGAAGCTGACTTTGCTTAGCTACAGGCTGTTGTTTGGCATTAAAAACTGTATTTTCTTCTGACATAAATCTATCCTAGCAGATTTTAACTCGAAGGTGAAAGCGGAAAAAATTGTCAAAGCTTTCTTAGACCACTGTCTGAACTTCTTTGGCTTTAACTAGTTTTAAAAATTCCTCAAAATCAATCTCGAATCTCTCCAGAACTACCTTTAATCTTTTAGTAGTTTTTGCTGAATCAGCTTGTCCTTCTTTAGATAGCTCATGAAGCGAACTTAAAAGCTCAGTTAGTTTTACTTTAGCTTTCGCAGCCAACTCCATCAGAGCAGCTAAAACTGCAAAATCTTGCTCTGTCAATTGATCTGCTACTGGTTCTACTTCAGCTGGATTGATATTTTTTAAAGTTTCATCTGTCATGTTTTAATTCTTAATTAATAATTGAATAAAATTTTAAGCTTTAGCCAAAGCGCTTGTTTCAGATTTTCTCTTCCAATTTAAATCTATCACCCCTAGCGGCACTTCATCATTTGGATCATCTACAAAAAACAAAATAACTTTACCACGGCTTTTTGGACTCCAAATTTTTCCCTCTCTAATCACTTCAGGAGAGCCACCAAACTGTTTTTTCACCCACTGGGCTGGACCAGCATCAGCAACCACTCCCACAACTGCTAATTCTTCATTAGGGTTAATTACTATCATTTTGCGAAATTTATACCAAGGTTTTAACTCTTTATAATTAGTATTCCAATCTGGTAAATACAAAGTCTGTACAGCAAAATAATATTTTTCTCTTTGAATATCTTGCTCAGTTAATTCCATATTTTGACTAAACCAACCAAAAGCTCCTCTATTTTCAGCTAAGCCTGCTTCCAAATAAGCATCATGCTGAGCCAAAGTATCTGTGGGAAATCTTTTTAAATGTTGCTCTCCTCCCATAATCCCAATGCTATGATTAAGCCTATGACTGTCAAGCTCAGCAGTGACCTCAAACCCCAAAATATCATTTAATTGTTGTTCCAAATAAAGTTCATCTTCTTTTGCTAAGTGTCCAGCCTCTATATTAACAAAGCTAATCATTTTATTAATCACCTCTTGATGTTCTTCTTCATTCAATTGAGCAAGACTTTTATCTCCTGTTTCCTCCTCTACTAGCTGAATTTGTTCTTCTATCTGAGCTTCAACTGGTTGGCTAACAATCACCTGCCCAGCAAGAGAAACTGCAGCCATCAATTGTTGAGTCAAATCTTTGAGATCTTCCAATTCCAAGGAGTTTTTTTTCAACCAAACTGATAATTCTTGATGTTTATCCAAAAAATTTTGTTTAATTTTTTGATAAGAAGATTGAACTTTATTTGACTGGGCAGTTTTTTTGACAGTAGTCATTATTGTGTTTTTAAAAATCTAATTGCAGTCTCAATTCTACTAAAACTTTTGTCTTTTCCCAGAACCTCCATCAACTCATACAAAGGTGGCGTAAATTTTCTAGCAGTAATAGCAGAACGCAAAGACATAAACAGGTCTTTATGTTTAAAATCAAAATCATCGGCACATTTTCTAATTGTCGCCTCCCAAGTTTCTGGATTATAGTCGGTTAAATTCTCTAGTCTTTCTTTTACAGCTATTAAAATTTCAATTATTGTTTGTTTATCATGACCTTGTAATAAGTCTTCTAAATCATAAACTAATTTATTTAAATAATAAAAATCTAGTAGATCATGAAGTTCTGAAAAAACTTTCAGTCTTTCTTGAGCTAAAGCTAAAGCATTTTTAAAAAAATCTGCATCTTTTGCTATCCATTCTAAAATTCTTTTAGCCCCATCAATAATTTTCTCATCTGAGCCTTTTCCAGCTACCCATTCAGCCCAAGATTGAATTTCTTTGAACAAAAGATCTAACTCCTTTTTCCTAATATAAATTCCATTTAACCAATTCAATTTTTTAGTATCAAAGATAGGGCCAGTAATATTAAGCTGCTCCCACTCAAAGATCTCCATCATTTCTTCCTTAGTGAAAATTTCTCTTTGATCAGCAGGCTTCCATAATAAAAGAGCTAAAAAATTTAACAAAGCATCTGCTAAGTAACCCTGCTCACGATACCACCATAATGAAGTATTCCCCTTTCTTTTTGATAATTTAGATCTATCTGGATTTCTCAAAACAGGGGTATGAAGCATTACTGGTGGCTGCCAGCCAAAGTATTCATAAAGTAAAATATGTTTGGGAGCACTAGGTAACCACTCTTCACCACGTTTCATATGAGTAATTTCCATCAAGTGATCATCAACTACCACTGCTAGATGATAAGTTGGAAAAGCGTCAGATTTTAGTAAAACTTGATCATCCACAATATTACTATCAAATTCTACTTCACCTCGCAAAACATCATGAACAATAATTTTCTGATCATCTGGAACTTTAAGTCTAATCACAGCTTTTTCCCCTTTGCTCAAATGTTCTTCAACTTCCTTCTTAGTTAAAGATCGACATTTTCTATCATACTTTGGTGGAATACCCTCTTTTTGTTGTTGCTTTCTCATCTTAGCCAAACGCTCTGCTGAACAAAAACAATAATAAGCTTTATCTTTATCAATTAATTCTTGAGCGTATTTTTGATAAATAGCCAATCTTTCTGATTGACGATAAGGAGCATATGGACCACCTACTTTAGGACTCTCATCAGGATTTAATGCTAACCAATCTAAGGCTTCATGAATTGTCTCTTCACTGCCTTCAACATAGCGTTTTCTATCTGTATCTTCTATTCTAAGAATAAATTTCCCTTGATAACGACGGGCAAAAACCCAATTAAATAAAACTTGAAAAGCAGTTCCCACATGAGGATAACCCGTTGGGGAAGGAGCTTCCCGAGTTCTAACTTTGCCAATTAATTTTTTATTTCTTGTATCTAGCATATTAATTTAATCAGCCACAACTCTTGGATCTAGAGCAGGCACATAGCCTAAGAAAGCATCATCGCCTTCAAAAACAAAAATGGGTTGTAAGTATTCTTGCTCTACAAAAGAATCAAAATAAGCTAAGTAAACATTTCTAATCACAGCTTCTTCCAATTTTTGATCACTTAAAGTAAAACCCTCCCCAGCTTGTAATAATTTCCAGGCCTCCTGAGGACTTCTTAAAGGATAAGTTTCAACTGTCAAGTAATCAATTGCCTGGTAATTATACTCCATCTGTAAAATAGCATCGTTTCCTCTTAAAACACCGGTAATGATAGCCGTAATTGTTCCTTTATACCCCCCAGGGGTATACATTCTAAATTCACCATCAATAGGATAGCGGTTAAGATCAACTTTCACAAAATCTGCATCCGACAAAGACACAGCTTCTTCCAATTCTGAGCCTAATGATTTCAAATAACTAATATCACCTGAACTAGTAGCCACATCTTCTGGTAACAAATTAGCTGATCTTAAAAAAGTTTTTAGCAAATTAACTGATTCAAAGTCATCTGGCAAATTTTTATTCAAAATTAAATCTGGTCTAGACAAATAATCAGTTTTAAAAACAAAATGCATATTTTGAATATCCAAATCAAAAGTAGATTCCAAAGGTTCTGATCTAGTCCAACGATAAGTTCTTTCATCTAAAACTTGAGGTTCAAAAACAAAATTGTATATCTGAGCCACTCTTCTTGCTTCTTGATCTGCTAACAAGCTAGGAGCGGACTTTAGAGCTAAAAATACCTTGGCTCTATCACCAAATGAAGGAAAACTAGCTGTTGCTAATTCTAAACGATATGATTTTGGCACTTGATCTGGATCCTGTTCGGGAAAGACAATGGCTGGTAGTTTCCCAAAACCCATAGTCGGAGGGGGGGGTGGTTCTGGATGTATAGCTTTCCAAAAAGAAATAAAAGCAGATAAAAACATTCTGCCCACAATTAAAACAACTAAAGTGATAATGCTAAATTTGATAGTTTGTCTACCAATTCTAGCTACATTGGTTAAAGTTGGGGCAGAAGAATCAGTAGCTGGCATAGGATATGGAATTTATTATTTCAAGAATTATCATAGCTTATTTTTGCCTCAACAGTAAAGTTTTGTCTGTACTAATCTTATTTTATAATGCTTTATTAAAAAGATTGTTCAAAAAACTAAAAATTAAAGAATTAACTAATTTCCTCCCAATGGTAATTTTTAAAAACCCAATCAATAATTTCTTTTGTTTCTCTGTAGCGGTCTTGACTATTCATTAGAACAATTAAAATTTGATGATTATCTCTTTCCAATAAAGTAATTAATACTTGGCCTGCCCATGGAGTAGTGCCAGTTTTTAAACCTCTTACGCCTTCTTCACTGCCCAGTAGATCATTAGTGTTATAAAGATAATGCTTGATCCGTCCAGTAGTATCAGTGACTATAATTTTTTTCTGTTCTACCAATTCTTTTAAAAATGTGTTTTTCAAAAACTCACGACTAATAATAGCTAAATCAAAGGCAGTGCTTTGGTGATTCTGATCATCTAAGCCAGAAGGATTGGTAAATCTAGTATTTTCTAGATGCAAAGCTTCCGCCATCTGGTTCATTTCCAAAACAAAACCAGCATAACCTAAGGGATGATTACTAGCTAAAACAAAGGCAGCATCATTGGCTGAAGCAACTAGTAAGCCAGTCAAGAGTTCTTTAACAGCAATTTGTTCTTTAAGTCTTAAACCCATGGTATTTCCTTGAGTAAAAGCTTCTTTATTAACAACTAGGGTGCGATTATCAGGATATGTTTTGGCAGCTACTAAGGCAGTCATTAGTTTGGTAGTTGAAGCAGGGTAGCGCAAGCTACGAGCTTCTTTTTCTAACAGAATAGCTGAAGATGCTAAGTCTATGACCAAATAACTTTGGGCAGTCAGTTGGGCTAGTTGATTGTCCTGAATAGCTAATTCCGTGGAATTGCTAGCAGTTCTCACGGCCACTGGTGATGGTTTAATTAAATCAAGAGTGATTTCTTGACTTAATTGGCTTTGAGAATCAACTTCTTGTCCATAGACTACAGACTGAACTAAAAAAAATAAACAAATAAAAAGAATAGTTAAATACTGATCAAAGCGTAATTTTGGCACAAATATTATTCTATAGAAAAATTTAATAAGAAGTAAGATGCTTATAGATTAAATTTTTATCAATTCTGGCTTTTCCAATTTTAAAAAATCCTTCATTGACATCACTACCGAGCGATCATGGCGACCAACATTGAAAGCCATAGTTTTTTCTTTAGCTAAATCAGAATCTAAATAGGTTTTAAGCTGTATGCTAGAACCAAAAGGTGGAATGGCACCAATTTCTAAAGCTGTTCTTTCTTTAACCTCTTCTTTTGAGGCCATAGTTAATTTACTTTCATTAAAATATTTTTTCAAAAGTTTAAAATCAGCCTTTTTATTTCCCGCTAAAACAAATAAAACATATTTTTTATTTTTATCTTTACCTAATCTTAAAACTAAAGCCTTAGCACCTTGATGTGCAGCTGTTCCTCTAATTTTGGCTGCTTCTTCACTGGTATAAACAGGTTCATGAGCAAAATATTGATAATCAGCGCCACTGTTTTGTAATTTATTGACAATAAAATCATGTGGACTTTGGCTCTCTACAGCAACAGCGATACCTAATTCATCAAGTTGATCAGCTTCCACTACGCTTGGCGCTGACATCACGGCTGTGCGTCCAGTTGAGGTCATTGGGAAGGCAATCACTTCTTTTAATGAACTTTCTCCTGCCAATAACATCACTAAACGATCAATACCTAAAGCAATGCCACCATGAGGAGGAGTCCCAAGTTCAAAAGCTTTGAGCATATGGCCAATACTATCTTCTATTTCTTGATCACTATAACCCATTATTTTAAAAGTAGATTTAAGTAGTTCTGCTGTATGAGCGCGGATACTACCGCCACCTGCTTCATAGCCATTACAGACCAAGTCATACTGAGCAGTGATGATTTTATCAATATTACGGCCTGCTAGATGATCCTCTATATGCTCTGGCAACGGGCTACTAAAAGGGTTATGAGTGAAAGTCCAGCCACTCTTGCCATCTTGTACTTCAGCAGCATCTTCTTTATCTACTTTTTTAAAAAAAGGAAAATTTACTACCCAAGCAAATGCTAAAACACCTTTCTTTTTTTCTTTTTCTGTTCTGAGATCAAATTTATCATCCCCATATTTTTTAAGGGCATCTTGATAATTAATGACTGGAAAAGTCTCATCTTTGAGTTTGCCACCAACTGCTTTGATAGCAGTCTTGACCAATTCTTCTACTACTTGCATCACTTCCTCTTGACTAGCAAAGCTTAGCTCTAAATCAAACTGAGTAAACTCAAAACCTCTGTCAGATCTTAAATCCTCATCACGAATACAACGAGCAACTTGGAAATATCTTTCCAGCCCTGCAGTCATTAATAGCTGTTTATATTGTTGAGGGCTTTGAGGTAAAGCATAAAACTTACCCAGCTGAAAACGAGAAGGGACAATAAAGTCTCTAGCACCTTCTTTGGTTGATTTAGTTAAGATTGGTGTTTCAACTTCTACAAAATCTTGCTTGAACAAATGCTCCCTTAAAGCCCTAATAAATTCTGACCTCAGACGCATAATCTTTTGCATTCTATCTCGTCTCAAATCTAGATAGCGGTATTTCAATCTCACTTCTTCACCGATTTCCTTACCATCACCGTCAAGAGAAATTGGCAAATCAATTGATTTGTTCAAAATCTTGTAACTTTCAAGTTCCAGCTCAACTTTACCGGTAGCAATCTTTTCATTAAAGTTAGCCTTATCTCGTTGTTTGACTATGCCAATCACCTCTACCACAGATTCAACTGTTAAATCTCTTAATTGATTATCGACTCCCACGCATTGAATGAACCCTGTTCTATCCCTTAAATCAATGAAAGTAACTTTACCATGATCACGTTTACTATTCACCCAGCCTTGGAGCTTAATCTTTTTACCAACAGATTTGGGGGCATGGTGGATGAGTGTGCGTGTCTGCATGAAGAGTATTATAGTCGAAAGCAGTCGCTTTCTTCAAGGAAAAACTAAGTATAATTTTCAGTGATTAGCCATCTTAGCTTCAAATGGCATATTAACTGTATATTCTGGTTTAAATCTATCTACTTCCGCGTGTCTTCTATCTTCATCATTTATCGCAATACTTCCTAGAATCAATTGTCCTTCTACTACTTGAGGAAAATAACGGGCATTATAAACGTCAACATTTTTTATTCTATAAACAACTTCTGGATTTTTTAAATCTATTGCCACTAAAACATCATAATTTAAAGTAGCACCTTCCTGATGATTTGCTCTTACTACAATTAAATCTTGTCTGCCGAGTCTAATATAACTAGGAGACGATAAAAAATTAACTCCATAAGCTGTCAAATCAGCAACTGGCTGCCAGCTGGCATCTTCTGCAGCTGAAGTAGCAAGATATAGCCTCTCGCCGTCAGCTTTTATGATTTGATGATTCGGAGTAATACAAAAATTAGAGTTATGTCTACATGCTAAACCATCACTGCCTTCTTCTCGAAGAATGCTGAATTCACCTGTTCTTGGATCAAGTTCAATTTGAGCTTGCCTAATACGGCCATCTTGATCACCTGCTGTAATTCCTTCATCAGTATGCATTTTTGTTCTCAAATTCCCATCTTCAACTCTAAATTGAGATTTTACTCTACTAGAAGAAATAGATTCATAAGTCAAACAAGTAAGTTGATAAGTATTCTCTGTGCCTGGTACCAGAGTGAGACTAAAACGATCGCCATAAGGATCAGTATAACCCGGGAGAGCTTCTTCAACCATAATTACTGGTTCAGAGATAGTACGGGAACCATCCTCATTAGTTTTGATGCTTATGGCTTCAATTTGATCGCTGGGTACTCCATTGCTCACAATATGTCTTTTATAAACTATGAAAACAATATCTGTTGTAATTCTGCTAGAAAGAATAGGATTATCAATAGCTTCATAGTTATATGCATCTCTGTATACCCATGGAGCAATTACCTCATGATTGGCTACTGATCCATCAGTATTATATGCTACCCAATATAAACCGCGACCATCATCTGGCCAAACAAAGCCACTTTCTCCAAGATAGGCAATAGAAGAAAGTCCAGCTGCTGTAGACTGTTCTATCCAATTTAAAACGTAAATTGGCACTTGATAACCTAGTTCTCTTTCTAAGATTACTACTCTTCCAAGTTCATCATTATCAAAGACAGCCCTCTCCAAAAACATTTCACCTACAATACCCCAGTTAGTATCCATAGTCCTACTAACAACTGTCGCTCCTGCAGCAGAACTTGCCTGAACATGATCAACACTAAGCCATAAATTATCAGGCTCTTTAGGTGGTAAATCAGCATGACCTGTTTGAACAAATAATTCTTTATATGGTTCTGGTGAGGAAGTACTTTCTAGTGAAGAGGTCTCTTGAGCAGTAGCTTCTTCGCCTGGGAATAGTCTCCTCCCTGTAACTAGTGCTCCAACCATGGAAGCTGTTCCTTTAAGCCATTCTCTTCTGTTCAAAGGTTTTCTTAAAAAAGACTTTTCTTCAGACATAGATTACTATTATAACTTATAACTTTCTAATTAATTAAAAACAATTACTAAATCTGGAGATACTAGATTAAAATTATAGCAGCAACTGTAGCCACTCATCCAAAATTCATTTAAGAATCTGCACTTGCTTTTTTGATATGGATATGTGATCATATTTTTTTAATGATAAAAATTAGTTGTTGGCACGTCACCCGTTATCAAATGGTCATCTTCTCTAAGAGAAGAGTGGGGGCGTGATTTATCATTAAATTTAAAAAATAACTAAAAAACGACCCCGCAAAAAAAGCGGGGCTTTTTGATTTTAAGAAGTAATTATTAATTAGTAAGCGGAATTTTATAGCAAACTGTTTAAAAAAATTACTTAAAGCAGCTATAAAAATTCTGAAAGGAGGCGAAATGTCACCCGTCAGGCCAACCCTCAGCAGCTCCAATCTAAAGACCTTATATTATCTGGCCTTAAACTGTTGCAAAGGGCAGAATCAAAGGCCCAGTTTATTTGAATATAAACAAGATCAAAGTAGCTTTGAAAGGGTGATGATTGCCATCAATAAAGCTAAGCGTAAGAATAGTTATTTTAAAAACTACGCCAATGCGATGATGAAAGAATAAAAAGTGATGGGTTCACTCAGCTCATTCAAGATGCAATGAGCTGAGTAAAGTTATCATTGCGTTGTGCTAATGGGCGCTTCCTTTCGATTGGTAAAGCAGACAACCCTCCGGGGGCATTTTTCCCAGCTCTTAAAAAACACAACCCTTTAGTAAAAAATCATAGTCTCTGCTAAAATTTAATTATGTCAAGACAATCCTTCATTCGCTACTTAGTAGTAATCCTCATCACCACTGCCATCATTGCTCCCTTAAGCATTCTTTTATCTAAAAAAATTGATTTCAATCAAGCTGATCCCTTCACCAACCCTTTTGTAGACCAAGCAAAACAAAAAGAGCTACCACTGCTACAATATTCCATCCCTAATCTAAAAAAAAGAGCCTATTACCCCAGTCAAATTAAAATTGAAAGCTTAATTGACGAATTTGAAGAATACAATGCCTATCTTTTTTCCTATACGACCATGAATAAAAAAATGACTGGCCAGCTCAATATCCCACACACTGCTTATACTAAAAATAAATCAGCAGTGATTATCATGCTACGCGGTTATGTACCCAAAGAAATTTACCAATCTGGAGTTGGTACTAAAAATGCAGCTGCTGTTTTGGCTAAAAATGGCTACATTACTTTGGCGCCTGATTTTTTTGGTTTTGGAGACAGTGCTGAAGAACCAGAAGATAGCTGGGAGGGGAGATTTATCAAACCCATTAATGTGATCGAATTAGTTGAAACAGTTAAACAAAATCCTAAAATCAAAATCCCTGAAGACTTAGCTGCGACTGATACTGCTAAAGAAAGTGTAAAAACTGATAGTGAGACAGAAGCTGAGCAAGAAGAAGACGAATCAGAAAAAACAGGACCTAGCATTAAACTTGATCCTCAGAAAATTGGTATTTGGGCTCATAGTAATGGCGGACAAATCGCGCTCACTACTCTGGAAGTTCTATCAGAAGAGATCCCGACTACTCTCTGGGCACCGGTGACAGCACCTTTTCCTTATTCAATCTTGTTCTTCAGCGATGAAGTAGAAGACGAGGGCAAAGAAAGCCGAGCTTGGGTAGCTTTATTTGAAAAAGATTATGATGTTTTTGATTTCAGCCTCACTCAGCACCTTGATAAGCTCACTGGACCATTACAAATCCATCATGGCACTAGTGATGATGCAGCTTTAATTGCTTGGTCGGATGAATTTGTAAGCAAAATTAAAAAAGAAAACCAAAGACGAAAAGAATTATCAGCAGAATCAAAAATGCAAAATTCCGATTCTAAGCAAAAAGAAAAAACAGATGAAGATCAAGAAGAGATAGAACTTCCTCTAAATCAAATCCAGGTTACTTACCATCGTTATCCTGGGGCTAATCATAATCTACAACCAGCTTGGGATACGGCCGTAAAAAGAGATTTGGACTTTTTTGCAGAAAATTTATAAATAGCTCTATTGGCTCTTTTCCCCATCATTTATCAAAACCGTTCCTTGCCTAAGATTCTCGATGCGTTCAATCTTTCTTTCCATTTGTTTACTTCTAGTAGTAGTCAGTTTTTCAAAACCAGTTTTTAAGGTATCGATAGATCTACCAAATTTGCTAAATTCATCTTTAAAGCGTCGCCATTCTTTGACAAAATCATCAACATATTTAACCACTTCCTTAAGCTTATCTCCAATCATAAAATTGCGATAACTCTCAATTACTGTTCTAGCTACAATCAAAAAAGTAAAAGGAGAAACAATCAGCACTCGTTTAGCAATCGCTGCATCTACAATATCTGGAAATTTTTGATTAATAAAAGAAAAAACCATTTCATTGGGCACAAAAAGAATTGCATAATCTAAAGTGTCTTGTTCTGGATCAATATATGCTGCCACTTTATCAATCTTAGTTTTTAAATCTTTGCTAAACTGCTTGAGATGGCTGGCTTTAGCTGATTTAGTTTCTGCCAGACTCATTTTCTGAATCTCTTGATAGGGGAATTTGACATCAACCGGCACATTGCGTTTATTAGGTAAGAGCAAAGTAATATCGGGCTTTAAAGCTGAAGAACCTAATTTAGCTTGCCTCAAATAATGAGTGCCTTCTACTAAACCATTGCTGACTAATAGATCTTCAATAATACGCTCTCCCCATTCACCTCGTTGTTGATTATTGGATAAAACCGTAGCTAACTGATGGGTAGACACTTTTAAATCCTCAGCTAAACGTCTGTGTTGTTCCAAAGAAGTACTCAGTTCACTGAATTTTTTGACTCGATCTTTTTCTAAAAGCCTGATTTCTTCTTGTCGGCTGTTTAAATCTTGCTGGAGCTGCTTAACTAATTTTTCAAAAACCTTTTGTTTATTTTCTAAATCAGTTTTAATTGTTTCCTTTTCACTAGCTAAAATTTCCTTACTCTGCTTGGCGATTTTATTAGCACTCATGCCAAAAACTTGATTAATCATATCTTCCAGTTTATCAGTAGGCTTTTGCTCAAACATCAACTTTTTGAGTAGAAAATAGAGGCTCAAAAAACCGAGCACAATAGTAAATAAAATTAAAATTAAATCAATAGACATAAGTTAAAGATAGTATACTGAGATAGTGTCTACTTGTCAGTTTTAATTTAACTATGAGCAAAGCCCGATCCCGCCTTAGATTGAAACAAAAAAAAAGAACCACCACTAGAGCTGGTTCTAGGTTAAAAAAAATTAATAAAAAAAGAATATCAATAGATGCATCGATTTTTAAACGATATATACAGCATCTACCCACACTATTTGTATCTTTGCCTTTTTTTTATGCTAGTGGCTATATTTTGACAAAAATCTATCCTAGTGAAATCAAAAATTTATTGCTCAGTAATGCCTATTTGCCATTACAAATAACTGTTTTTTTAGCTAACTTTTTCTTTTTTAGTTTTTTAACTCTGAAAACTAGAAGAGGCTTATTAGTTAGCCTCTGCATCAGTACTTTTTTATTTTTAAAATTGGAAAAAGTAATCATTGATTACATTTTAGTTTCATCTATTTTGTTATTTTTTGTTATAATTGAATTAATTTTAACTTACTTAGAAAAAAATAATGCAAACTTCAAGTAAAAAACTCGCAAGGCAAACTAAAACTGAAATCTCAAGTCAATTAATTTCCCTAATCTCTGATCTCCAACACCCAGCAGAAATTGAACAATTTATTCAAGACTTTTTTACCGAAACTGAAATTATAGTTTTTGCCAAAAGACTATCAATTGCTTATCTACTCTCTCAAGGCAAGTCCTATCAAGAAATCAAGGATGAGCTTAAAGTTTCCAGTGCCACCATCTCAGCTGTAGCAGAAATTAAAGATAAAAAAGGCATTAAACTAGCTATGAAAAAAATAAAAGCAGATCAAAAATATCAGCAGCAGGCTGAGAAGATTTGGAGGGTGGTAAAAAAGTTTAGGAATTAAGGTTTAGGATTACAGAGATATAGATAATAAAATCACAAAAAAAACAAAGATATAGTAATTTATTACTGCCAAGGATTTTCATCATTTACAGGTACACTGAGAATGACATAGCCGCAATAATTACATTTTTTACCATTTTCTATCTGCTGCATATTTCCAATCTCACATCGAGGACAGTTTCCTGATTTTTCTGTAGTTGGTTCCTCTTCTTTTCTAGTAATCATTTTGAAATCCTTTTAAAAATTTATTAATCAGTCTAATTATAGCAAATTAGCTTAATTTTTCAAAAAAGATAAAATTTTGCTATCAGTTTGCACAAAAATAAAACTACAGCCAAAACAAAGCTGACTATTCCTTCAAAATTGCTATAATACTCCCATGTCTGATCAATATTTCTATCTCACCACCACCTTACCGTATGTCAATGCTTCACCACATATTGGTTTTGGTTTAGAAATTACTGAAGCTGATGTGATTGCCAGATATATGATGATGAAACTTGGTGAAAGAAATGTGTTTTTCAATACTGGGACTGATGAACATGGGCAAAAAATCTATCAAAAAGCAATGGAGGCAAAATTAGATCCTCAAAAATATTGTGATCAATATGCAGCTAAATTCGCTGATCTAAAAAAACAGCTCAATCTTAAATACAATCATTTTATTAGAACCACTGAGCAGCATCACGTTAAAGCTGCTCAAGAGTTTTGGCGTCGTTGTCAAAAAAATGCTGATATTTACAAAAAACTTTATAAAATAAAATACTGTGTTGGCTGTGAGTTAGAAAAAACTGACAGTGAGCTGCTTGATGGTAAATGCCAGTTACACCCTAATCGTGACTTAGAAATTAGAGAAGAGGAAAATTATTTTTTTAGATTTTCAAAATATCAACAAGCTTTATTAGATCTTTATCAACAACAACCTCATTTTGTCAAACCAGTAAGCAAGATGAAAGAAATTATTAGTTTTGTAAAACAAGGTCTGCAAGACTTCAGTATTTCTAGATTAAAATCAAAAATGCCTTGGGGCATCCCAGTACCAGGAGATAAAGAACATGTGATGTATGTTTGGTTCGATGCCTTGATTAACTATATTTCTACTATTGGCTGGCCAGATGATACTGATAGTTTTAGAAAATATTGGCCAGGTTTGCCAGAATCAGAAACACTAGCACCAGAAAAAATTTCTTGCATTCAACTAGCTGGTAAAGATAATCTTCGCCAGCAATCGGCCATGTGGCAAGCAATGTTACTCTCAGCTGGCTTGCCAACTACCCAGCAAATTTTAATTAATGGCTTTATTAGCATTGATGGTCAAAAAATGAGTAAATCTTTGGGTAATGTCATCTCCCCAAAACAAATGGTGGAGCGTTATGGGACTGATGCCACTAGATATCTTTTAATTTCATTAGGTGCTTTTAGCAGTGATATGGATGTTAATTGGGATAAGTTTGATAACAAATACACTGCTGATTTGACAAATGGCTTAGGTAACTTATGTTCCAGAGTGGCTAAGATGTGTGAGAAGGCGGGAATCGGATCAGTGGAGGCAAAAATCAAACTTAACGCTAATTATGAACAGGCTATGACTAATTTTGAACTTAATGATGCTCTAAGTGAAACTATGCTTTTAATTAGTAAAGAAGATCAATTTCTCAGTGAAGCTAAGCCATGGCAATTAGCGGGTGAAGATCAGGCCTTAATATTAGCTAATTCTGCTACTAATATCCTCACTATCGCTCATCATCTCCAGCCTTTTATGCCAGAAACAGCTCAAAAAATCTTAGATCACTTTAACAAGAAAAAAATAGTTGCACTTAAAGCACTTTTTCCTAGATTAAAGCAATCTAAATAATGCAAATTATTGATACTCACTGCCACTACAACTTAGAACCATTGTATTCTGGTCAAGTTGCTCATTTTAAACTAAACCCCGACCATGCTCTAAGAAAAATGACTTGGCAAGATCACTGGCGAAAAGCTAAAAAAAAAGGCGTAGTTAAATCTATTGTAGTTGGATCTGATCTTAATTCTAGTGACAAGGCTCTTGAAATCGCCAGCCAAGATAAAAATCTATATGCTGCCATTGGGCTTCACCCCCACGAGGCCAGCCTAGAGAGGCAAATTGATTTGGATCAAAAATTAAAAAAAATGGTTCTTAATTCTAATGTAATTGCTATTGGTGAAACTGGGCTAGATTATTTTCATTTACAAAAAAATAGGACAAAAATTATTAAAAAGCAAGAAGATTTATTTATCAAACAAATTGAACTAGCTAATGAATTAAAACTCTCTCTAATTATTCATTGTCGCGATAGAGAAAAAAAGGCTTATCAAGATTTACTAGCCATTCTCAAAGCTCATACTCCTGAAAAAAGCTTTATCCTTCATTGTATTTCTGGATCATTAGATTATATTAAACAAGCTCTATCAATGGGCGCTTATTTGGGTGTAGCAGCTAATGTGACTTACAAAAATGCAAACTCAATTAGAGAAATTGTCAAATATAGCCCCAATGATCGTTTATTAATAGAAACAGATGCTCCATATTTAGCACCTGAAAAATTTAGAGCCCAAGTGTGCGAGCCATGGATGATTGTTGAAACAGCTAAATTCTTACAAATTGAGTTTAAAATTGAGCCAGAGCAACTTTATAGTAATTCTATTAAGGCGTTCAGTTTAGTTTGATAAGCTTAATTTTGATTCGACTCCAAAATTCATCTATAGTAAATATAACTTTATCCTAAGTAAGATATAATAAATTAAGCTTATCAAACTAAACTTATGATTAAACGATATTTCCGCCGTCATCCGATCCGCACTCAACGCGCATTAGAAATCATACCAGGATTTTTTTCTTGGTCTTTAATTTTATTTCCTATCTGGGGATCATTCCTTATTCCCACTGTTGTAGCATATTATGTGATCACTTTTGCTGTTTATTGGCTTTATCGCTCTGCTATCTTAGCTATTTTATCAATCATTGCTCATTTTAAAATTCAAGCTTCCAAAAAATTTGATTGGATTGCTGATCTTAAACAGAGTTATCCTAAAACTTGGGATAGTATTCAGCATCTAATTATTATTCCTACTTACCGAGAACCAGAAAGTACTTTAGAAAAAACTTTGGATGCTCTTACCCGACAGTCTTATCCTCGGAAAAATATCCATATTATGATTTCGTTTGAAGAAAGAGAAGGAGCTGAAGGTAAGGACAAAGCAAAATATCTTAAAAACAAGTTTAAAAACAAATTTGGCAATTTGTGGACTACTTTTCATCCTGATATCAAAGGGGAAGTAAAAGGAAAATCATCTAATACCTGTTGGGGTGCTAAAAGAGCTAAAGAATTGTTGATTGATAAAGCAAAATTTCCAATTGAAAAAACCACCATTACCAGTGAAGATGCAGATGCTCGTTTCCATCATCATTATTTTGCTAATCTAAGCTATGAATTCTTATCACAAAAAAACCCACATAATAAAGTCTGGCAAGGAGGCATTGTTTTTTACAATAATATCTGGCAAGTTCCAGCTCCAATCCGGGTGATGGCTTCAATTTTCTCAGTTACCCAAATTTATATTTTGATGAGAAAAGATCGTTTGATTAATTTTTCCACCTATTCTACTAGCCTCAAACACGTAGTGGAAATTGGTTATTGGGATACCGATGTTATTCCCGAAGATTACCGCTTCTTTTTCAAATCTTATTTTGCCAAAAAAGGCCAATTTGATGTTGAACCGATCTTTTTACCAATCAATGCTGATGCAGCTGAAGCTAAAGGCACTTTCAGAGCTTTTAAAAATCAATATGAACAGCTTAAACGTTGGGCTTGGGGAGTAAGCGATGATGCTTATATAATTAGGCAGTATATTTTAACTGAAGGTATTCCTTTTTGGGATAAAACTGTCAGAGTTCTAAAAGTAATTGAAGATCACTTTTTATGGCCAGTCAATTGGTTTGCCATTACTATCTCAGCAACTCTGCCACCATTACTGAATGATAAGTTTAATCGCACCATTTTGGGTAAAACTCTACCACAGGTAACTTCAGCTTTACTCACAATGTCTTTGCTCTCTATGGTGGTAGTCTTTTTGATAGATGCTAGGAACAGACCTCCTCGACCCAACAAATACAACCCACTTTCCTATATTTTTCAACCTTTAGAATTTTTAATGTTGCCAATTATTGGCTTTTTCTTTTCTGCATTGCCAGGGCTTGATGCTCACACTAGGTTGATGTTGGGAAAATATATTGAATATAAAGTGACGGAGAAGGTTTAAAAAATTGCCACTAAAGTTTTGATATGTAAAATAAGAAATTAAATCATTATTTTCTTCTAATTAATCTAGCAATCACAAACAAAAACAGCTAAAATGATTTTATGCTCAAATTTTTGAAAAAAGTTGATAAGACTCTTGACAGAGAAATTCCTTTATTTTTATTAATACTACTTTTGATTATTTTACGATTACCAAATTTTTTTGAACCTTATTGGTATGGCGATGAAGCTATTTATCTCACTATTGGTAATGCTCTGCGTTTTGGCGAAAAACTATATACGGATATTATTGATCATAAAACTCCAATTATTTATTTTCTGGCAAAAGTACCTAATCAACTTAGTTTTAGATTTCTTAATCTTTTATGGACGGCTCTTGCTACGGTTTCTTTTTATTTTTTAGCAAAAAAAATATTTAAAAAAAAATCATTATCTTTTTTTAGCACTCTTATTTTTGTCCTGCTAACTAGTTTACCTTGGTTTGAAGGTTATATCCCTAATGGTGAGTTATTTGTAATTGGTTTTGTTATGGCTGGAGCATACTTACTTAGTAACACTAATTATTTCAATAATTTCCTTAAAGGCAAAATAATTAAAACAAAACAACTTGTCCAATCAAAAAAATCAGCAAGTAAAAAAAATCAGCGATCTCTTTTCACTTTAATCAAAAACAAAAAAGAAGAATTATTAATTTTTATAGCTGGCTGTTTTTTTGCTTTAGCTATTTTAACTAAAGTACCAGCTTTACTAGACTTTGCGGCTTTTATGGCAATTGCCTGGTTCAGTTTAGTAAATACTTTCTCTTTTTCACCAAAAAAACTTAAAAACTGGAAAAAACAACTCTTACCACAATTAAAAAAATTTTTCATTCTTCTAGCCGGAGTGCTCACTCCTATTTTACTTTCAGTCATTTATTTTGCTAGCAAAGGCTCAGCTAAAGATTATTTAGATTTTGGTTTACTTTATAACTTTAGATATGCCAGCTCCTGGCAATTAAATTTTACTAACCCAGTGCTTATTTTTGCTTTTAGTTTAAAAGGCAAACTTATTTTACTCAGCTTATTGTTTTTCTTACTTAGTTTTGCTAAAAAATTAATCACTCCCAAAGCTCAACTTTTGATAGCTTGGTTTGCGCTGTCTCTGTTTGCCAGCCTTTTGTCAAATCGACCATATCCCCATTATTTTTTACAAATCATGCCAGCCTTTTCTTTACTAATTATTTATTTACTTTATTCTCTGCTCAAAATCTATCAGACAAAGAAAAAATCATTAGTAAATATTGTGGAAATTAGCTTAGCTAGTTTATTAATCTTAATTGCTTTTGCTAGCATGAAGCTGCTGAAATTAGGTCTCCATCCTGTAAAAACTTATTATCAAAATTTCTATTTATATGCCACTAGAAAACTTTCAGAAGAAGATTATTATCAAAGCTTTAACAATTTGATGAGAGACAATTACAAAGCTAGCAAAATTATTCAAGACAAAGCTGAGAAAAGAATTTTCATTTGGGGTAACAACCCAATGCTCTATGCTCATTCAAAAACTATTCCTACTGGTCGCTTTACGGTAGCCTTTCACATTAAAGATTTTAACGCTTACCGTGAAACCATGGATGGAATTAAAAAACATCAACCTAAGATCATAGTTGTCATGAAAGACGAACAAGACCCTTTTCCAGAATTTTATCGCTATCTATACCGTTTCTACAAACTTAAGTATAATTTAGAGTATATGTTTATTTTTGAAAAAGTAGATCAACCGGAATCAAAATGAGCTCAAAAAACCACGTGAGAAAAAACAGACTAGCAAAAACTATTCCTCAATTTATTAAAACACCAATCCTCCTTAGTTTTTCTTTAACTATTATTTTGCTAATAGTTTGTTTAGCTTTTTATCCTAAATTACAAGCAGAAATTCCATTTTTCTATTCAGTGGCAGAACCCCAGAAACAGCTAGCTCATAAAAATTTTATTTTTCTTTTTCCAAGTCTATCACTTATTTTTAATTTAGTGGCTTTAATTTTAATCAAAGTTTTTTCCCAATTAGAAAAAATAATTGTCAAGTTTTTCGTTTTTATGAATCTAGTTTTCCAGATTATAATAGCTATGTTAGTATTTAGATTAATCTTAATTATCGGCTAGCTATGATAGCTTTTTTACTCAGCACCGTTATTGCTCTTTTTCTAGCTCCAGTGATTATCAAAATTTATAGCAGGCAAGATTGGATCGATGATCCCCGAAAAAGTAAACATGTTAAAAAAACTCATCAAGAACCTGTCCCAAGAGGAGGAGGAATAGTTATTTTTATAGCTATTTTGATTGCTGCATTGCTACTTTTACAAATTGATAAATATTTAATTGCCATTCTTCTTGGAGCATTAATTTTGACTATTGTTGGCACTTTAGATGATATTTTGAATTTACATCCTGTGATTAGATTAGTTGCTGGTTTGATAGCTGCTTTACTGGTAGTCGGATCTGGTATTGGTATTGCTTATGTTAGCCATCCTTTTACAGAAGGAGTGATTCATCTTAACCAAGCTCAAATTAGTCTTTTCCTTTTTAATAAAGTACGAACAATCTGGATTTTAGCTGATATTTTTGCCTTAATCTTTATTGTCTGGAACATGAATATTATTAATTGGTCAAAAGGAGTGGATGGACAATTACCTGGCTTTGTGAGCATGGCTGCGATTTTTATTGGAATCCTTTCTTACCGTTTTGTTGATGATCCTACTCAATTTAACACTGCCAATCTCAGTTTTATTGTGGCAGGTGCATTTTTTGGTTTTTTATTTTGGAATTGGTATCCACAAAAAATAATGCCAGGTTATGGTGCAGGTTCTCTAGCTGGCTATTTTCTCAGCATTCTCAGTATTTTATCTGGTGCTAAAGTTGCTACTACTTTAATGGTTCTTGCTATCCCTACTGCAGACGGTATTTTTACTATTTTAAGAAGAATCCTAGCTGGTAAATCACCTTTATGGGGAGATCGTGGTCATTTACATCACAAGCTGATGGATGTTCTTGGTTGGGGACGACGCAGAATAGCTGTCTTTTACTGGATGAGCAGCTTATTAATGGGTATACTATCACTATATTTACAAACAAAGGCTAAGATCTTTGCTATTTTACTGGCATTAACTTTTGTTTTTAGCTTTCATATTTGGGTTAAAATTAAAAGTAAAAATAAACAGTATTTAATTAATTAAAATCAATATGAAGTTCCAAAAATTTCACATTCTATATCTGATTCTTAAATCAGCTCGTCCTAGACAATGGATCAAAAATGTAGCTCTTTTTGCACCTTTGGTCTTTTCTGGCTTTTTCTTTTATACCCCAGAAGATGGTATACCTTACTTTTTCACCATTCTTTATGCTTCAATAATTTTTTGTATTCTCACTTCAGCTATTTATATTATCAATGACATTATTGATTTAAAAGCAGATCGCAAACATCCTTTTAAGAAAAAAAGACCAATCGCTTCAGGTGAATTACCAGTGCCAGTGGCTAGTTTTACTGCTATTTCTAGTTTAATTCTGGTGCTTTTTTTATCAATGGGCTTACCGTTTTTCTTTAAATTAATGATTTTCTTTTATTTCATCCTGCAATTACTTTATGCCAAAAAAACCAAGCACATTCCTATCTTGGATGTGATTTCTATAGCCACTGGCTTTCTAATCAGAATTTATGCTGGAGCTGTGGTGGTGAGTAACTTGCATATGAGTGTTTGGTTTTTATTAACAGTAGTTTCAGCATCACTGTTTTTGGCAGTAGGTAAACGACAAAGTGAACGAACTCTTCTTAGCAAAGAAAATTTGGGCTACACCAGGAAAACTCTTAGACATTATAGCCAGCGATTATTAGATCAGTATACTGGCATGTTTGCTAATGCCACTTGGCTAAGTTATTCTTTGTTTGCTTTCCAAAATAATACATCAAATATGACCCCTGCTTATGAGAGGTTTCCCGAATTATATGTGCTCCTACCTAGAGCTTTGCAATCACAAAAACTATTGATGTTGACTATTCCTTTTGTGATTTTTGGAGTGATGCGTTATTTACAACTGATTTATGAAGAAAATCATGGTGAATCTCCAGAATTAGTTCTACTAAGAGATAAAACTTTATTAACTACTGTTTTCAGTTTTGGCATTGCTGTGATGCTAATTATTTATTTATGAAAAGATGAATTGTCTGGTAAAAAACCTCAACCAAGTTCTATAAGCTACTAGCAATACTCCTTAAAACCATCATTTTGATACAATTAATTTTTAATATATAATAAGTATGTATTAATGAATGTTTTTTTAATTAATCAATACAAACTATTAATAAAAACTGCCAGCCCCCAAAAAATATAAATTTTTATGAAAGAAAGAGGTTTAGAAATAAAAACCCTATTTGATTGTTTAGAGTATATTCAAGAAGCAAATCTTGAGAGAATTCAGAGCTTAGATCAAGCTGTTGCTTGGTTATTAAGCATCGCATTTAAATATATAAGCCATATTGAAAAAACTGATGAAAAAATAGCCAAAGAAATGATTCTCCATAAAATAGTTCATACTGGAGAAACAATGGAAGCCATGTATGATATTTTATCTAGAGAAGATGCTTTAGATGAATATTTTGAAGCAGCTATGCTAGCTATTATTAGTCATGATGTGGGCAGATTTCCTCAAGTTGCAAAACACAAGATTATTTCTGATGATAAATCAAGATTTGACCATGCTCAAGCAAGCCATGCAATTCTGACAGGGGAATGGTCAGAACTTATAGCCCCTGTTCCTTTTGCCAATCATCCAGCTTTTGATGACATAGCTACAGCAATTTTAGAACATAGTAAGTTTAAACCAGCCGTGGAGAGCTTATTAGTCGCATTAGTGAGAGATGCTGATAAATTAGCTATCTTAAGAGGAATCGTTGAATTCAGTGATCGATTCAAAATGCTTAGGCCGCAATTAACAGAGGCTAGTGAAAGTATAAGTAGAACTGTAATTGAAAGCTTTTTGGATCCACAATGTGCCACAGTAGTAAACGGAGATGTAGTGACTATAGCTGATGATTTGATAGCAAAATTGGCATTTATTTTTGATATTAATTTGCAAGCTACTAAAGATATTTTAGTTGAAGAAGGAATTCTAGATCAAATCATAGCTAAAATTATTGAAGCAGCAGATTTAGATGAACTAATAGCAAACAGAATTAGACAAAGAGTAGCTGATTGGAAGAAAGCAGAGCTGCCAACGAAAGACTGGGAGAGTTAAGAGATTTGTTGAGCTGGCCTAAAGATTGTTGATCTTAAGCTGATGTGAAAATTATTGCTAAAAATACAATACTCCTGTTTATTCCTCATAAACTCCTGATTTTCTTAAAAATTTAGTCACTTCCTCCATAGGCAAACCATGAGTAAAAGCAGTGAAAGAGCCACTGATGCTTGCCACTAAGGCCGCGCCAGCTGGGTAGGCTGGGCAAAAGGCCGCTGACCAAGCTAAAACTGGCTCATTTTGAACATAAGTTTCTATTTCTTCTTCTGTTAAAGGGCGAAACTTTATTTTAATTTTTTTAGTAGTGGCGAAATCAATTTTATTTTTTTGATCAAGATAAGCAAAACCCGTATAAGTAAAGAGTTGATTGCCAGATAGAGCTTTGAGCATTTCCCTAGCCTCATCTAAATCACTAGGTTTTTCCATAATCTTATCTTTGAAAACACAAAAAGTATCTGCTGCCATCACAATTGCTTGAGGGTGTTTTTGAGCGACAAATTCAGCCTTAGCACGAGCGATCTTTTTTGCCCTAAGCGAAACATTTTTAGCTTGGATAGCCTGCTCATCAATCTCTGCAGGCATGACTTTGAAAGCTAAGTTTAAAGTTTTGAGAATTGCTTGCCGCTGTTTGGATTGGGAGGCTAGGATGATGTTGGCTTGCATTTTTTAATTATTTTGATCATCAATAATCTTTACCCATTACTCCTGAGTCTGGAACTTGATGTCCGTCTTTTCTAGGCCTTGGCTCACCAAGAGCCTCTTCTAAATTACTAAATTCTTCGGCCAGATCAGCTCGCACTTGAGAATCTAATTTGTCAGGTGCACCATCAAATCTATTATTCTTAAGCCATCTTCTCAAATTTCTCCACCTTACTATCATCAGTGCCCGCGCCCGACTTTTTTGATCTTCAGTTATTTTCAAAGCTTCGCTTTCACCCATATTACCCTTTCTTGTTACTAACTAAGAAAAAACCATTTTAGCAAAAATTTGCTTGGATAACAGCCTTCAAATCCTGTTTCAGCTCTGGCTTATCTTTAGCCACCATCAGATTAGCCTTTAACCAGCCTGATAAATTACCTCCATCTAAATAAGTCCCTTGAGGGGTAAATACTAGCACTTCATCTGTTTTAATTAAATTTAGCAAAGAATCAGTGATCAAAACTTCTTTAACTCTAGCATTGGGTTTTTGTTGTTCAATAATATTAAAAATTTGTGGAGTAAAAACATATTTACTAATATTAACTAAATTTGATGGTGCTTGACCCGAAGCTGGTTTTTCTATCAAAGCAGTTAGATAATTAAAACCTTCTCTGTTTTCAACTTTAGCTACCCCATAGCGATGTAAATCTTTTTCTTTTTTTTCAATACAAGTCATTAAAGCTGCTGTATGACTCATTTTAAAACAATTAATCATTCTTGAAGTTTCAGAAGAGCCATCAGCATTATAAATAAAATCATCACCCATAAAAACTAAAAAAGCATCTTCATTTTTAACATGTTCTTTAGCTAATAAAACAGGTATGGCTGTACCGTATTCATCATCGTCACTTTGTTTAACAAAATGGAACTTTGCTTTTTAATGAAGTGTTTTAATTTTTTTATAAAGATGCAGTTTTTGTCTTTTTTTTAAATAATGAAACAAACGTTTATTTTCTCTATAAAAATGCAGAATTTGATAATTATGTTTACTAATCACAAAAATAATTTCTTCAATGCCTGCTTTAACACAATCTTCTACCACATAATCGATCAAAGGCCTATTCAAAACTGGTAACATTTCTTTCTGAATGCTTTTAGTAATAGGGAGCATCCTGCTACCAAAACCAGCTGCTGCTATGACTGCTTTTTTAATTTTCATATAAATCTATTTTACAGACCTCTTACCAAGATCGCATCAACTACTCGTTTTACAGCTGTCATATAAGTAGCCATTCTGCCATCAACTTGATGTTTTTCCTTTGTCTGCCACATTTCAGCAAAAGCCTTTTCCATCATTGGTTTGAGTCTATCTAAAACTTCTTTTTTAGTCCAATAGAAACTTTGCAGGTTCTGCACCCATTCAAAATATGAAACAGTTACTCCGCCTGCATTAGCCAAAATATCGGGAACAACTAAAATATCCTTTTTAGCTAAAATCTGATCAGCTTCAGGAGTAAGCGGGCCATTGGCTAATTCAATAATAGCCTTAGCTTTGATTTTGTTAGCATTTTCTTTAGTAATTACATTTTCCAAAGCAGCTGGTACTAAAATATCAACATCTAATTCCAAGAGTTCTTGGTTACTAATTTGTTTACCATTATTTAGATCACACTTTTCATGAGAACAAAGACAATTTGCCACTTTGCCTTTTTTTTGTTTGCAATCTAAAGTTTTTTGAGGAGCTAATCCCTGCTCCACATAAACTCCTCCTTTAGAATCTGAAACAGCCACCACTTTGTAGCCCAAATCATCAGCGTGTTTGGCAAACCAAAAACCCACATTACCAAAACCTTGGATAGCAATACTGACGTCTTTTTTACGTTTAATTCCCAATGCTTGTACTAGTGCTTCCAAAATATAAACTCCACCTAGACCAGTGGCTTCTTCACGCCCTTCAGAGCCACCTAGTGTCAGTGGTTTACCAGTGAAAGTAGCCCAAGGATTAACTTGCAAGCTAGAAGCGCAGCAACAGCCACATTTTTCTTCTGCACAGGGCTTTGTTTTTCTAATTTTTTGATATTCATCTACCATCCAAGCCATGATTTGACCATTGGTATTGACGTCTGGAGCTGGCACATCTACCCAAGGACCTATATTATTAGCAATAAAACAAGCATAAGCGCGACTCAATCTCTCTAATTCAGTTTCGCTTAATTTTTTAGGATCAACGATCACACCTCCCTTACCGCCACCATAGGGGATACCAGTAACTGCGCATTTCCAAGTCATCCAAGTTGACAAGGCCTTAACTTCGTCTATAGTCACATTGGGATGATAACGAATACCACCCTTATAAGGACCACGAGCATTATTATGTTGGGAGCGATAAGCTTTAAATTTTTTTGTCTTGCCATTATCCATCTTAACTTCCAGCTCAGTCTCTAATAATTTTTCAGGTTCTTTTAATTTTTTAATTGCTCGCTCAAATTTTTTCTTATCTTGGTATTGGGGCTTAAGTAATTTGGCAACAGCCTCTAGTTGTTTAATAGCGTTGGCATGTAGATTTGACATCAGATTCCTTTAATTAGACTGCTAGTAATATCAAGAAGAACTTTAGTTAATTATCTCCTGTTCGTCTTTGTTCTTAGGCAGGATCTTCTGCAATAAAATTAAATCTAGTATACCCCCGGGGGGTATGTGAGTCAAGCTTCGAATCAAAACAGATTATTTCACTGTCACACTCTTAGCAAGATTTCTTGGTTTATCAGGATCAGCTCCTAAACCAATTGCTAAAAAGTAAGCTAAAAGTTGTCCAACGATCACATTGGCGATCACAGTTAGCTCTTGCCAATCTGGCGTTTTAATCAGCTTGTCAAATTCTGTGGCTTTGAAAGAACTAATACCAATAGTTCTAGCTCCCCTAGCCTTAAGTTCAGTGACACTCGAAAGTAATTCTGCTTTTAAATGATCATTGCTAGCTAAAGCAAAACAGGGAGTTCCATTTTTAACCAAACTAATCACTCCATGCTTCAGCTCACTAGCAGCGAAAGCTTCTGCATGAAGATAACTGCTTTCTTTGATCTTTAAGGCAAATTCTAAAGCACCAGCATAATTTTCCTTTTTGCCAATCACGTAAATGTGATCTTCATCTAGAAGTGTCTTAGCTAGCTTGATCACTTTTTTTTCTAATTCTTCAGTTAACCATTTTTTAAGATCTTGTCCGACTTTTTTAAGCCTTTTTTGAGCTGCAGGGTATTGACCAGCTACAGCTTGACTTAATAAATAAATAGTAGCCAATTGGGCTGTGAAAGCTTTGGTGGAAACTACAGCAATTTCTGGTCCAGCACCAACTGATAAAACATAATCAGCTAATCTCTCTAAAGTTGATCCTCTAGCATTGATCACTGCCAATAATTTAGCTCCTTTTTCTTTGGCTCGTCTACTGGCAATTAAGGTGTCCGCTGTTTCACCGCTTTGAGAAATAGCAATCACTAAAGTGTTTTTATCACAAAATTGAGCAAAGCTTTCAAATTCGTGGGCATGAAAGGCTAGGGCTTCGACTCCTACTTGAGCAAAATAATAAGTTGAAAGCAGACAACAATGATAAGCAGTGCCACAGGCTAATAAGATTACTTTTTTATTTTTCTTGATTTGTTTGGCAATGCTTAATATTTCTTCTTTATTAATCAAAGCTGTTCTGGGAATTGTTTCTTTTTGCTCAAAGATTTCTTTAATTAAAAAATGAGGAAAATTACCTTTTTCAGCAGTTTCTTCATCCCAATCAATTTGCTCAATGCGGAGCTTTTTTTCTTTGCCTGAATCGAGTGAATAGAGTTTAATGCCAGTTTCTGATAAAACAATGCCTTCTCTGTCTTTTAGATAAATTACTCTATTTGTGTGCTTCAATAAAGCAGTCACGTCAGAAGCTAAATAGTATCTATCTTGCCCTACTCCGACTATTAATGGCGAACCATCTCTACAGGCGATGATTTGTTTTGATTCTATATCAAAAATAACGATGGCATTGGAACCAGCAATAATATTGAAACTCTCAAAAACTGCCTTAACTACATCCAAAGTCTTCTTTTTTTCTTCAATCAAGTGAGCAATTACTTCAGTATCTGTTTCTGATTGAAAATGGTGTTTTTTCTTCTTAAGTTGAGATTTTAGTTCTTGGTAGTTTTCAACAATACCATTGTGTACAACAGCCACCTTTCCCGAGCCATCTAAATGCGGATGAGCATTTTCATCAGTTACTCCACCATGTGTAGCCCAACGGGTATGACCAATTGCCATTGAACTAGCTGGTAAAGAAACCCTTGCCTCGCCAATTTTGCCAACATGTTTTTCAAGTTTTATTTTGTCTGACTTACTTGGTTTAACTGCCACACCCCATGAATCATAACCACGATATTCGAGTTTTTTCAAACCTTCCAAAACAGTCTCAGCCGCTTGTTTTTTTTCATCATTGATTACAGCAAAAATTCCACACATAGTTATTGATTAATATTTTTTTTAATTATTGAACCTGGCTCTATCACTGCCTCATTTTTAATTATCACTCCGGGCATGGTACTAGACTGAACTCCAACTTTAACATTATGCCCCATGATCACTCCTAAATTTTTTCTTTTGCTATCTGTTTTTTTAGCTTTAACAACAGTTTTGACAGTAGCTCTATCTAATCTCCTATTGGCAGAAATAAAACCTGCCCCTATTCTCACTCCCTGACCCAAGACAGAATCTCCAATAAAACCACTATGACAATGAGCATCAGTCATCAAAATGCTATTAGCCACATCAGCAAAGCGTTGAACTTCTGCTCTATCTTCTAGTACAGAACCTTTACGCAAGATGCAATGTTGACCAACTACAGCCTTTTTACCTATATAAGCCGGACCTTCAACAATAGCATAATCAGCAACAATTGCTTCAGGACCAATATAGACATCACCCTTAATCAAGGCTGTCGGAGATATTTTAGCTTGTTTAGAGATTGAAAATTTGAACTTTTGAAATAGCTCATTTTTAAGATCCAATAAATGCCAAGGGTATTTAAGAGAAGCTGGAGTTTTTTCAAACTTAGCAACCTTAACTTCATGTTTTTGCATATAGTTATTCAAAGCAGTTTCCAAAAGATACTCTTCGGCTGGCAAAGATGACATGTAATTTAGAAAATCTCTATTTAATAGATAAATGCCAATAATTCGATACGGATTTTTTATTTTCTGCTGTGGTTTTTCAATCAAAGAAATTGCTTTAACTCCCTCAATAGAGACAACACCATAAATTTTTGGATTGTCAGTTGCTGTAGCAGCCAAAGCGGAAGAACTATTCAAATTAATCATTTTTTGTAAATAATCAGCTGCATTGACTTGACTGGCATTCATCACAAAAAAATGCTCATCGAGTAAATCTTTGGCAGCCAAAATAGCGTCAGCCATTCCTCGAGCTTCTTTTTGAATAGCAATTTCCAGTTTTTCAAAATTTTGAACATAATCTTTTAACAAAGATTTAGTCCTTGAGTTTGACTGATTTACTACTACTACCACTTTTTTTATTTTAGCTTCGATTAAAGAATCTAAAGTCCAATAAAGTATTGGTTTGCCCATTAACACAGTTTCAACTTTGCTTTCTTTTATTGAAAAAGGAAAAAATCTGGAAGATTTGCCGGCGGCTAATAAAACTGCTTGCTTTGGCATAAAAATTTAATTTTTTTTATAAAAAATTATTCAATTGCATCATATCATGAATACAATAATTAGCTTTTTTTGATTTTTTGGAAAATAAAACTCCAATACCTCCTTGCTCCTGACCAATTTGACAATCTTTTTCCCAATTATCTCCCACGTAAAGACACTCCTCAGCTTTAAGTTTAAATTTTTTCCAAGCCCGCTCATAATATTTGATGCTTGGTTTCATCACTTTCATCTCATCAGAATTAAATATTAAATCAAATCTATCTTTTAAATTAAACTTATTCAATTTGAGATCAGTTAGTCTTTGACTGCCCTCAGTGATGAGTATTTTTAAGACAGACAAATCTTGTTCCAAAAACCGCCTGCTTCCTTTAGTAAGACTGAGCTTTGCTGCCACTTCATCTTCAAGTATTCTAACTGCATCAGGAATAAAACTTTTATCTAAGTTTAACTTACCCAGCGTTTGAGCAAGCGAATATTCAAAAGAGCGTTCTTTTGGGTTTTTAGAAAATTTAAGTTTTTTGACAGTTACGCGCCATTGTTTGAAAATTATTTCTTCATCAAAAGATAGTTTTTGAGCAAGAAAATCAATTGCTTTTTTATAGGCAGCTTGGGAAATATTAGCTGTATTGACTAGAGTATTATCTAAATCAAAAAAAATTGCTTTAATTCTCATGGGTTTACGATTTTGACTAATACTTTAGCTAATTTATAGGCATCATGACGTAATAAAGTTCTAATAACAGTATCACTTTTATTTTGTTGAATCAGAGACTTAGAAAGTAACTTTGCTTTGATAATCTGGCTTTGCTCCAAATTAACTAAATCATCTCTTATCGGAAACTCTTTGCAGCGAGCATATCTTGCAGCTAAATCTGCTGGCATCTGCTCAGAATTTAAAATAACTATATCTGGTCTTCTGCCACAGTATCTGATCACTTCTGTTAGGTGATCCTTGGCAGTCATTTTATGTGTCTGCGCATAATGCGTCATCAGATTGACAATATAAACAAACTTTCCTTTATTCTCTTTCAGAGCTGCTTTGAAACCTTTGGGCAAAGCATTAACCAAAAGACTAGCATATAAATCACCTGGTCCTAAAATAATCATATCTGCCGATTCGATGGCTGCAGCTGCTTTTTTATAAATCTGACTCTTTGGTTCAAGTTCTATTTTAGTAATTCTCTTACCTCCATAACGACTATCATCTAAAGTGTGTTCGCCAATATTAATAGTCCCATCTTGGTAATGAATCTTCAAACTAGTGTCTTTTTCTGTAATCGGATAAACTCGGCCATTAATTCTAAAGATACGAGCAGCTGTTTCTATTGCTTGAGCAGGAGAATTACTTAAATATTCAAGAGCAGTTAAGATCAGATTGCCCAGATTATGTCCTTTAAGACCATTGCCTTTATTAAAACGATAAAGTAATAAGTTTCTGATATCTTCCTGATATCGGCCATCAGCTAAAGCGGCCAAACACTGTCTCAAATCACCGACTGCTAAAAAACCAAATTCATCACGCAATCTGCCAGTCGATCCACCTGAATCAAAAACCGCCACAATGGCAGTTAGATCAAGCTTTGCCTCATTCTTAAGCCCTGAGAGAACCACTGAAGTGCCTGTTCCTCCACCAATGACTACTACTTTCTTTTTACGAACTTTTTTTACCATACCAGACAAGTATAGCAAATTTTAAAAAAAAAGGAGATGTGAACTCAGCTTTCTAGCCAAGCTTCTGCATCTAAGGCTGCGCTACAACCTTGACCAGCTGCAGTAATGGCTTGTTTATAACGCAAATCAACAACATCGCCTGCAGCAAACACGCCTTCTACTGAAGTCATGCTGGGGTAATCAACTAGACCATTTTTATTTAAAGCTTGTTTAGCTTTTTCTAAACCAGCTTTGGAAAGACTTAAGCGGGTGATCAAATATTTTTTTTCATCCATTTCTAGCTGTCCTGCAAAAATCTCAGTCACTGGTCGATGGCCGATGGCCAAAAAGACTCCATCTGCTGTCAATTTTTGTATTTTGCCATTTATTTTAATTTTTATTTTTTCAACTTTATCTTGACCCAGCACTTCTTTAAGATTGCTATTCCATAAAACCTCAATCTTAGGATGCTTAAGAACTCGATCTTGCATAATTTTGCTGGCTCTAAATCTATCTCTGCGATGAATAATATGAACTTCTTTGGCAAACTTAGTTAAAGCCAAAGCATCTTCCATAGCAGTATCACCCCCACCCACTACATAGACTTTTTTGTCTTTATAAAAGGCAGCGTCACAAACAGCACAAGTGCTAAGACCTCTACCTAAAAATTTTTGTTCTCCTGGAATACCTAACATGATCGAAGTAGCTCCAGTGCAAACAATCACTGCCTCGGGTTCAATGTCATGCTTTTTCTTTTTTATTTTAGCAGTCAAAGCTAGGATTTTTTCAGACTTAGCTTTTTTATAAAAATCATAAGCTGTACTTTCTGGTAAGCTAGTCCAAAGTTTGAAAGGTCTTTTTTTAAAATCAACAGCTGTCACTAGTTGGTCAACAATTTGAGTTTCAAAATGTTCTGCTTGCTGACGTAAGCTCATCATGAATTCAGGACCTTGAATTCCTTTAGGAAAGCCAGGAAAATTTTCAAGTTCAGTGGTATACATTAGTTGACCACCGCTTTCGAGGCCAGTGAAAAGTATGGGTTTCAGTTTTGCGCGAGCTGCATAAATAGCGGCTGTGTAGCCAGCAGGCCCAGAACCGATGATTGCCAATTTTGTTTTGATCATAAGATTAATTTATTAGTTAAAGTATTTGAGTGAATCTCTAAAATATTATTATATATAAATCTTGCACACGTTCGCTGCAACATTTTATTTTTGTTTTAGATACAAGGCTCACTCGGTGAAGCTCGGTAGTAGATGAATTGCTAGCTCGAATCTAGCCAGACCTCGCTTCAACGGTAAAGATTTATATATAATAATATTTTAGAGATTCTAATCAAAGCACTAACTAATTAAACATTTATTAATCTAAAACTCCCTCAATCATGGCTTTTAAGCCGGCTTCACCTGGAAAACCTACTTGTCGTTTTACTTCTTTGATCTTTTTTCCATCAGCTTCAAAAATAATAACAGTAGGAATACTCATCACACCATATTCTTTAGCAGTAGTTTGATTTTCATCAACATTGACTTTAACAATCATAATTTTATCTTTATATTCATCAGCTAATTTATCAATGATAGGGGCTGCCATTTGACAAGGCCCACACCAATCAGCATAAAAATCAACCATTACTGGCTTGCCTGCTTTTTGAATACTTTGTTTAAAGTTATCATCATTTAGATGAGCTGCGCCTTTTTTGTCTGCCATAAATCTCCTTTACAAAAATTTATAAATCTTTAATATCTAAAAATCTCTTTTAAAATTTGATCTAGTTGTTTTATATTTCGTTCCTTGGAACAACGACTTGCTTCATTGCTTAGCAAATCTCTAGCCACTCTACCTAAAGAATTACGAGCTGCAATTACTTGTCTCACAATATCAATGCACATTCTTTCATCTTCATACATTTTAATCAAGCCGTCGATTTGACCTCTAATTCTTCTCAGTTGCTGAGCAACTTTGTCTTCTGTTTTATCTTTAGAGATTATAGAAATTTTTTTTAATTTTTTGTTTCGCTTTACTCGTGACATATTATTTTAATATACCCCCTGGGGGTATGTTAAGTCAAGTAGATCTTTCTATCAATTTTTGATTTGATTCTGTAATTTAACAATTAATTCCAACAGATCATTTAATCTGGTCTCCTCTTCTTCTGTTTTTTTTAATTTTTTATCAAGTTCTTCAATTTGAGCATTGATTTTGTTGATTTTTCTTCTGATTAATTCTTTTTTTAATAAATTAAAAACTCGATTCCATTCTTGATCAACTTTTAATTGATCCAATAAATCAAGATATTTGGGATTTAAATAAAAGTCAAACAGTTTTTCTTTTAAATCTTCAGCTAGAGTGTGAGCAAACTTATCTAAAACAAAATCAGTTTTAAAACTAATTATTTTTTTAATAATTTGCTGAGCACCTAATAAACTAAGCTCAAAATCTTTTAACAAGCAAGCTCTATCTTTAACTTTGCTTTGATCAGAGCGCAGTAACAAAAAAAATAAATACCTTTCTAGTTCTAATAGACTCTCACTTTCTCCTTCTGCTTTTTTTTGTGACGGTCTCCTGGCAATTTTACTGACAACGCTCTTTTTTTGTTTCTTAGATATTATTTTAAGATTAGCGCTAATCCTAGTCATATCCTTCATCACTACCGCCTGTTTAACATTTAAAGCTTTAGCTAATTTAGCTAAATAATAATCTTGCTCAACTGCATGTTTAATCTTAAATAAAACTGCTGCTAATTCATCCATAATTTTTCTTTTCCCTTCTGGCTTTTGGGGATCATGTTTATTTAAAACTACCCGTAGTAAAAACTCATAAATAGAGATTGATTGTTTAGCTTTTTTACGCCAAAGGGATGCTTCAACGCTAGCTAGTTCATCAACATCTTTGTATTTTTTCCTATTGCTAACTTTTTTATTATCAGAATTATCATTTAAATCAATGATCCGTAACTCCAAACGACTGTCTTTTATTAAATCAATTGCTCTTCTACTAGCTTCAATGCCAGCATTATCAGTATCAAGACAAAGCAAAACTTTATCAGCTACTCTTTCAAACAATTTAATTTGCTCTTTTGTTAAGGCTGAACCCTTAATTGCCACAATGTGATTGACATGAGCTTGTACTGAAGAAATGACATCAAATTCCCCTTCACAAACAATTACTTCCTGTTTCTTCTTAATTTCGCGAAATAATTCACTAAAACCATAGAGCATCTGAGATTTATGATAGAGTAAAGTTTCAGGAGTGTTAATATATTTGGCCTCCTTAGCTGCTTTATCAAGTAAACGACCTGAAAAGCCAACAACTATACCTCGGTGATTTTTAAGAGGGAAAACTACTCTGGAACGAAAACGATCATAATAGCGACCAGTTTTGGTTTTGATGATTAAACCTGTTTTGAAAATTTCTTCCAAACTAAATTTCTTTTTATGATGCAAATACTTGATCAAACCATCCCAACTATCCAGAGCAAATCCTAATTGAAATAATTTAATTGAATCTTGAGTAATACTTCTTTCTTTCAAATATGCTCTAGCTTTCTCTCCTCTTTGATGTTTAGTGAGTATATAGTGGTAATATTCTTTAGCTAAATTTAAAATTGCTAACAATCGTTCGCGTTCTTCATCATTACTGGAGCGCTTAAATTCTTTTAACTTAATGCCAGCCCGATCAGCTAATTGTTTCAAAGCTTCCAAAAAAGTCATGCCATCATATCTCTCCAAAAATTCGATCACATCACCACTTGCTCCACAACCAAAGCAACGAAAACGCTGAATATCTTCACTGACAAAGAAACTGGGAGTTTTTTCATTATGAAAGGGACAAAGGCCCTTATAACTACTACCTGCAGCTTTCAATTCCAAACGCTCAACAATAATATCAACAATATTATTAGCATCCTTGACTGTTTGGACTTGGGACATATTAGGGCTATTTTAACAGACGTCTAGAACATTACTATAGATAAATAAGACAGTAGGACTTCTCTCCAAATTGTGTTTATAATGTAAATCATATGCCAGAAAGTAAAAAAACAGAAAAAAAAAGAGAACATATCAAGAGCCCTTTCAGCATCTACTTTAATATGCTTAGTGAGATTGATAAGGGAGCGAGGTATTCCAAAGAATATGGGTCTATTCTTATCTTAGGTCTAGTAGAAGAGATTGGAGAAATGGCTAGAGCTTACCTCGCAGAACATGGACGTAAAAAAACAAATATAGCGGCTCAACTGGATGAAACCTATCAACAGGAATTAGGTGACATTCTATTAGTGATTCTAAGATTTGCCAGAATTAAAAAAATTAATTTACATGACAGAATCATGTATTCGATGAAAAAAATTCAAAAAAGAAAAGCCCAACCTAAAGGAGCAAAAAAATTAAAAGTTTCTCTAAGCGATGCCAAGACCAAAAAAGTAAAAACAAAGAAAAATCAAACTCCTTAAGCTAAATCTCTAAATCTTCCACCAGGGTTATACTTAAGAATTACTGCTAAATAAAAAAAGAGTTCTAGCTATTTATCCTTCCTCCCCAAACGTCTTTCAACCATCACACATCTATCGTGCACTACTTCGATTTGATTTTTTTGACAAAAGCTAATTGCTTTTTCACTCTCACTACCTGGCTGCAACCAAACTTTTTTTATACCTAGCTTTTTAACTTCTGTTAATACTCGCTCTGTAACAGCTGGTGGCACTACAAAAATCACCATTTCAATTTTGTCTTTGACATCACTTAGATGAGCGTAAACTTTTTGCCCTAAAATTTTTTTTTCTTTTAAATTAATAGGGATAACATTAAAACCAGCATCAGTGAGGTCTTTTAAAATTTTATAACCATATTTTTCAGGGTTAGCGGAGGCCCCAACTAGGGCGAAAATCTTCTTTTTTAGCATTTTGTTCCTCTTTCCATTTTTCCGTACGTTTTGTTTCAAGGATCTCTTCTAACAATCCTCCAAAATTTGGTTTTTTTCTCACTTGTATTACGTGACGGATATAATCTTGTGTTATTTGAAGACACTCTATAGCTAAAAGAGCTTCACAATTCAAATGATTGGCAAAATAATCAACAAGAATTCTAGCGTGGTTTCGATTGATTGTAATGTGATAATACCAGCTAAGCTCTGCTTGATTTGGGTAAAAACCATCTTCTTGCAATCCAGGATCACAAATAGGGCAAAGGGCCAATAGTTCTTCTAATCCATCAACATTAAAACGAGGTCTATCATACTTCTCATTAAGTTCTCGTCTTTGTTCATCAGGAAGATCATGCCACATTTCCATACCAAAAATATGCGGATATTTACGATTTTCTTTCATTTCTGAATCACTTGAAATTTCTCTCTCCATAATAAAATTGCTCCTTTTAATTAATGCTATACTAACAATTATAATATCAACTTAAGAAAATATGAACTCAAAAAAATCAATTTATCTAGACTATGCTGCCACCACCCCTGTTGATCCCAGAGTAATAAAAGCTATGCTGCCTTATTTTAATAAAAAATTTGCTAATGCTGCTACTATCTATAAACTAGGATTGGAAGCTAAAAAAGCAGTTGAAGACAGTCGCAGGCTTATGGCTGAAGCTCTGGGCGCAGTAAATAAAGAAGTTTTCTTTACCAGCAGTGCTACTGAAAGCAATAATACAGTGCTAAAAGGGATTGCTTTTGCTAATAAAGATAAGGGCAATCACATTATCATTTCTGAAATTGAGCATGACTGTATTCTCAATAGCGCTAAGTGGCTAAAAAAACAAGGTTTTAAAATCACTAGACTGAAAGTAGATGATCGTTATGGCCGCATTCATCCAAAATCTGTGGCAAAAGCTATCACTGATGAGACTATCTTAGTCTCTATTCTTCATGCTAATAATGAAATTGGTACTATTCAAGATATTGCCAAAATTGGACAAATCTGCAGACAAAAAGGAGTGTATTTTCATACTGATGCTGCTCAAAGTTTTGCCAAAATACCAATTAATATCAAGGAAATGAACATTGATCTGCTAACTGCCTCTGCCCACAAAATCTATGGTCCAAAAGGAGTAGCGCTACTCTATATAAAACAGGGAGTAGCAATTGAACCACTATTGCATGGAGGTGGTCAAGAATCTAATATGCGTTCTTCTACTAGCAATACCGCAGCCATTGTCGGCTTTGCCAAAGCCACTGAGCTTTGTTTAGCAGAGATGGAAAAAGAATCTAAAAGACTGACTAAACTGCGTGACAAAGTGATTAAAACTGTTTTATCTAAAATTCCAGAGACTAGTTTAAATGGCCATCCCACTGAGAGATTAGCTAACAATATTAATCTTTCCTTTTCCTTTGTGGAAGGGGAGTCGATTATTTTGTTACTAGATGCAGCTGGCATCTCGGCGTCGACTGGCTCTGCCTGTTCATCCAAGAACTTAGAGCCTTCACATGTTTTAAAATCCTGTGGCATTAAAGCTGAAAAAATTCATGGCTCATTAAGGCTGAGTCTTGGTCGCTGGACTAATGAAAAAGACATTGATTATTTGTTAAAAACTTTGCCTGCTATTATCAAAAAACTTAGAAAAGTCTCACCTTTTAGAAAAAAATAATATTTGTATTATGAGAAAATTTTTATGTACACAAAAAAAGTAATGCAGCATTTTCAAAATCCTAAAAATACAGGTAAATTAAAAAATCCTGATGGAATCGGCAAAGTGGGCAATATTGTCTGTGGAGATGTAATGCATCTTTATATTAAAGTGGGAAAAAATAAAAAAAATGATAATATTCTGAAAGATATTAAATTTGAGACTTTTGGTTGTGCTGCAGCCATTGCAACGAGTAGTATCATCACCGACTTAGCCAAAGGGCAAACTTTGGAGCAAGCTTTAAAAATAAATAAAAATAAGGTTGTGGACTCATTGGGTGGTTTGCCACCAGTAAAAGTGCATTGCTCAATCTTAGCAGTTGATGCTCTTAGTGAAGCTATTTATGATTATTTGAAAAAAAATAAAAAAGCAATTCCTGCAGACTTAAAAAAAAGACACCTGCGAATTCAAAAAGAAAAAAAACTCATCAAAGAAAAATATCGTGAATGGACAGAAGGGCAAGAAAAAACCCTAACAAATGAATAGGCTGGATAGTTTCCATCAATCAATATACTACCGAGCTTCATGGAATGAGCCTCACTCTATGACGATCTTTATCCTTGACCCATCTAACTGGGCTTTTTCACCACTAGTGGATTTAATTTGCACCATGTATTGATTATTGCCAGCAGTTAAAGCCAAAGCTGGAGAACTTTTCCAAGTTGAACTGCTAGTATTATGAAAAATTTCTGAATTATGAAAGATATGACCTGTAGTTTTATTAATTAATCTAGCATGCACCTCACCACCAATGATTGATAAAGCTGCCTGAAGTTCGATATTTTTGACTTTGGGATAATTACTACTATTAATATATGCGACTGCTGAACTCATATCAGTCCATTCTCGGCTGGTAGTACTGCCTGTGCCTAAATAAACAAAATATTCTTTGACAGCGGGTTGAGCAGAACTTTGGGGAATAGTGCTTTTAGCTGCGGGTTTTTTTTCTAAAGCAGTAATTCTAGATTTTAAATCTTGTATTTCAGCTGCCAAACTAGCAATGCTGGCTTTATTTTCCTGAACCTGTGTGTCTATTGAAGAACTTTTCTCTTCGCCTAAAGTAGAATCAGCAAGTAAACTTGAATCTTCTGTATCTGTTTCTGAAGAACTACCAAGAATCTTTTCTAGGTTTTGGTTAAATTGCTTAAGTTTTTGTGAAGTAGATAAAGAAAAAATCCACAAAGCTATTAAGTTAGCAATTATAAATAAAGTAAATAAAAAAATTAATTTAGAAAATTTGGGCATTCAAATTAAGTATAGCAGAGATGCTCATTGCTATGCTAAATAAAATAAAGATATTGACAAATTTAAAACAGTTATAGGAATAAAATTACCAAATTTTAGCTTTACTTCCTGCTTTGGGCCTTTTGTGAGCGGCTATTCTAGTTTGGGGAAAATCCATTTTATCTCCACCTTCTCCTTGAAGACGACGTCTGCGTCTCCTCCTCTCTATTTTAGGCTTCTTTTTTGGTTTTTTTACTTTTCTTTCTTCTAGCCCCGAATCAGTACCTAAATCAGCCTCAGTTTCTTCTACTTTGACATCAGTAATCTTATCTCCATCCATCACACATTTAAAAGTTAGGCCATTGACAGAAAAAGTCTGAATAACTTCACTGCCTTCTAACTTCGAGTCTGGGAAAATGTTTGCTCTACGCAATTTGCCAAAAACATTGGGAGTATTATCACTTGGTTCATTGAGTATAGCTATTAGTCCCTCCTTAGCTTCTTCTTCCTCAAGTAAAACTTTTGCTCCTAAGTTGGCTAGCTGATCAGTTAAGTTGTCTAATGCTTCCGGCTCCTCTGCTATCACAATTTTTTCCAACATAATTCCTCCTAAAAGTCTAATAATTATTATCACTCTAGCAAAAAGTATCAAAGAAAACTAGCACTGAAACAAAAAAAATAGACTTTAGTAAACAATTGTACTTTTTCAATAACTTTAATATACTGCTCATATAAACTTATTAATTAAATCCAAAACAGATGTTAAAAACAATTTTGCCAACTAAATTATTTAAAATAGTCATTATTACGCTATTTCTTAGCTGTTTAGCAGTTTTCCTATGGTGGAAACAAAGTAATTTAAATTCCAAGTTTAAACTAAACTTAGATCAAGCAGCAGTTATTAAAGAGATTCAGGAATTAAATAAATTAGAAACAGCCTCTTTTAACATTGAAAAAATCATTGATGCTGGTACAGATGCTAATCAATTTAAAGAATTTTTATTTGGTGATCGTATTTTATTAATCGCCCATGGCAGAGTAGTTGCCGGTATTGATTTGTCTAAAATTGAAGGAAAAGATATCCAGATTAATGAAGAAAGCAAAGAATTGAAAATCAAACTAGCTGCCCCTCAAATATTTCACACTATTATTGATAATGAAAAAACTAAAGTCTACGACAGAAAAAAAGGCATTTTAACTAAAGGTCAAAAAGATCTTGAGGCTCAAGCACGCCAAGCTGCAGAGGAAAGCATCCAAGAGGCTGCTTGTGAAGCTGATATCCTAGATATTGCAGCTACCAGCGCAGAAAAACAACTGATTATTCTTTTTAAGGCATTGGGTTTTGAATCAGTAATTATTAAAATTGAGAAAGGAAACTGTTAGTGAGTTCACTACACAACAATTTTAGAGCGTTGAAGTGGAGTCTGGTTGGATTTAAATTGGCAATAAATACACTACCGAGCTTCAGCGAATCAAAATCTATTTATACTCCACAAAGTATTTAATATTAGCGTTTGCTTTTAGCTCCTCCAACCAAGTTTGAAATTCTTCACTTAGTTTTTGTTGTTTGATTTGTTCTGTGACTGTGCTTCTTAACTCTGCTTCTTCAGTAGCTTCAGTCACTTCCGGCAGATATTCTTTATTGTCTTCCAAATATTGATCAATATCTTCGTCAGTTATTTGAACTTTATCTGCAAGCAACTTTTCAATTAGTTTTTGTAGTTTAACATTTCTTATTAGTTCATCCTTACTCATTCCCTGCAATTCCAAAAACTGATCTAAACTAAAACCTTGTGAAGAAAAATTTTCTTCCAACTTAACAAGTTCAGCATCCATTTCTTCTTGAGAAATAGAAACATTAAGTTTGCTAGATTCTTGGAAAATAAGAGTTTCCAAAACTAAAGAATCCATAATTTGTTTACCATAACGTTGCTCGGATCTCGACACTACTGAAAATCTACTAATTGGCTGACCATTAATTAAAGCCACTACCAACAGACCTTTGAAAAAATAAATGCCTACAGCCAAAATTAAAAGCGCTGCAAATCCAAAAAATTTTCTTCTAGACATTTGCTTAATATTATTAATGAACGAAAGAACTGTTTTCGCTGTAGTTTTAATAATTTCTACATTTCTAACTGTAGCTACAATATTTTGATCTTTTTCTTTTTTAACTGTCTTCTCAGTAGCTGCTCTTTTTTTGGTAATTTTTTTACTCACTTTACTAACAGTTTTTCTTTTAGCAGTAGCCTTTGATTGAGAGCCTTTTTTAACTGCTGTAGTTGTTTGTCTTTTGGAAGTCTTTGATGCTTTTTTTGCCATAATGTGCAAAGTATATCATAAATAAGTCTTAATGAAACTGGAAAAATATAGTATAAATGAAAATCTAAATAAGCTGTTTTTGCAGATTTAGCATTATAGTTATCTAGCCATTGATATGGCTATAGTTTATAGCTCAGGATTTAAAATCATTTAATAAAGCAATAACTTCTTCATCGCTAACTTGTCCGAATTCTTGATAATAAGAACCAATAGCACCTTTAAAAAACCATGGTTCTTCTAAACTGATCAGTTCATCAACATTTTTTCTTAAATCTGCGGCAGTATCTTTAGGCAATACAGGCACAGCAATCACAATTTTTTTTGGTTTTTGTTTTTTAATATCCAAAATAGCTGCTTTGATAGTCAGACCTGTGGCAATACCATCATCAACAATGATGGCAACTTTGTTTGTGGCTGATAGACGCTTCTTTTCAGCTAAATAAACTTTACTTCTTCTGATTGCTTCTTGCTGTTCTTTTTTTACTTCTTTTTTAAGCCAATCCTGATTTATTATCTTGCGCTCGGCTTCATTGCAGACTAAACTACCACCTTCAGCCAAAGCACAAATTGCATATTCAGCTGAACTAGGATGCCCTATTTTACGCGGGATGATTAAATCTAGGGGAGCCTTTAACTGTCTAGCTATTTCAACACCCAAGACTATTCCACCACGAGGTAAAGAGTACAAAACTACATCTTGGTTTTTATATTTCAATAAAGCTTGAGCTAGTTTTTTAGCAGCTTCAAGACGGTTTTTAAACTGCATGTATTTAGCATAACATATCTTGATTCATCATACTAAATAATAGACAACTATATTAAAGTTTATTATAATAGCAAGCTGTAGATCAAAAAACTCAACTTAAACTAATTATTTCATGACAGTAGAAAATCCTTTATCTTCTTTATTATTCAAAGAAAAACAAAAAAATATTCTAATTTTCTTATTAGTTTATCTAATATTAGTGGGTCCGATTATAGGCTGTTCATCTACAACAGAAGCAGCTGCTGTAGAAACAAAACTAACTCGCTGGACAGTTTTAACTCCACAGCCACCAGATATTATTCCTACGTATAATAATCCTTATGCTGATCTTATCAGTTTAGAACCTTGGATAGAGAATGGAGGGCCAGTTCTGCTTGAATATCAAGGTAAAAAATATCCTATTCTTAGTTTAAATCTAGAAGCTGCTACTGCTGTTAATGGTTGGCAAGATGTAATTCATATTTTTGATATTGGCCAAAATAACTGTTTTGCAGATGCTCTAATTAGAATTGGCTGTTTAAACGAAGTGCTCACAGAAGGACACTGGTTAAATCCAGATTCTGTTGATTATATTCTCAGAAGATATTTCACAGAAGTGGCTACTATTGATACTTCAAAAATTACTCCAGAAATGGCAGAGGCGACCTTTAATTTTTATCAAACAGAAAAAGGTGGTTTTTACTTTGCCAGCACTGATCCCGGTTTAGCCGCTCCTGTTAATGAGCTTATTGTGCAACTAATTGAGCTAGGTGATAAGTATGGCCCTACGCTAGTCACATACAATGTACAAACTGAAGCTGCAGTTTACCCTTTATATCATATGAGTTATGTACCAGGAAATTTGGCTGAAGAAACTTACAACGACTATGCTTTTTATGAAAAAATCCTCATGGATCCGATTCTAATCAATGTGTTAAAACATTGCTTGGAAAATGAAATAGAAGGTAAAAGAGCTAATTTAAGTATTACTGTGTGGAAGCCGAACTACTGACTTAAAAAAATATTTATTAGTTTTTTATATATTACTGCTTTCTTTGCTCTAAAACAAATTTTCTTATTTAGTTTAAAAGCACTATTGCTAAATTTAGGATGCTAGCAAAACTGACCCAGAGTAGATAAGGAATCAACAAGTAGCTTGCTGATTTATTAAGAAGAAAAAATCTTCTAATTGTAAGCACAATCAAAAACCATAAAAGTATAATTTCCAGGAAAGCAAGCCCTGGTAGCTGTAGACCAAAAAAAATGATGGACCATAAAAAATTGAAAAATAATTGTAATAAAAAAATTATTTTTGCTTTCTTTAAAAATTTTTTTTTAGACTTTCCTTGCCAAACTAAATAAAAAGCTAAACCCATCATCAAATACAAGCTTATCCAGACAGGAGCAAATATCCAATCAGGTGGGTTAAAAAAGGGTTTGTTTAAGTCAAAATACCAAGTCCTGACACTACTACTGGTAAAAAAAGAAGCCAATAAACCGGCTAGCTGAGGTAATAATAAAGCGATGATTAATTTTTGCCAATAGATTTTTTTCATAAAAATTGGGATTTACTCATTTAATCACAACTTAGAGTAATAAGACAACTCTACTGATGAATTCTTCTACGAGAGTTATTCCTCGGAAGAATGGACTAGTCGATTCATCGACTTGATAGAAAAAATGTTCAAGTAGCTAAAATATGCGGGTTAGCGCCAGCCCGCATGTTTTTTTTCATTAATCTAGTTAGTCCAAATTTTTAAAATTTTATCCAATGCTAGTACATCTCCAAAATAGCGTTGAATATTTTTAAGAGATATACGATGTGATTCCTGACTATTAGAAGCCACACATTCTTGAGGCACCACTACAAAATAACCCTTATGATAAGCATTGCGTATAGTTGTTTCTACACATGCGTTAGTTTTCACTCCAACTACAATCAAGCTTTTAATTCTTTTTTTCTTCAAATATGAATCAAGCTCTGTATTATGAAAGCTACAATAATTATGCTTAACTACTATCTTGTCTTTTTTTGCTGGTAAAACCCCCACCATTTTTGTACCTTCAGTACCTTCTAGAACACAAACATTTTTTTCTTGTTTCTCTTTTTTACTAAACCTATATCTGCCCACCTCATTTCTATATTTAAGACCATCAATCATTTGAGTGAAGATTATGGGAGTGTTTTTTTGACGAGCAACTGATACTAATTTGCGGATTGGCCTCAGTATAGCTTGCATGCTAGCGATATTTTGACCAGATTTAGCTAATTTACCATCATCGTCAATAAAGTCCTTTTGTAAATCAATAACTAGAACAGCAGTATGTTTAGGATTTAGGATGTTTTGCAATTGCATATTCTTTTACTTACTGCGGAAGGGGTGGGATTCGAACCCACGAGGTCCCGAAAGACTCCGGTTTTCGAAACCGGTGCAATAGACCGCTATGCGACCCTTCCTCTTCTCCTTTTATTATACCTTTTTTATGGAATGTTCATTGAGATGCATGATTAAATCAGCAATTGTTTTCAAAGTTAAAAAAAATAATAGTGGACCATTACCTTCAGCCACCTGCCCAAAAATAATAATGATGTGCATCGGAATTATGCGAGCATAGGGTTCAAACATTACCTTAGCAATATTTTTCTTTTGTTCTTGATCTTCAGTTTTATTAGTAAAATAAGAAAAAAGGTGATTAAGAAAAAACATTGCTAAAACAGACAAACCAGCGCTTATTTTAATAAACAGTAAAGATGGAAAAATAAAAATTAGATAAACAAAGTGAAAAAAACCATAATGAAAAAGAAAGAAAAATGCTATAGTTCTTTTTGTTTCTGCATTGGGTTCAATCTTTTTGCCATTAAGCAGAACCCTATCGGTGGTGAAATACTTTAAATTGATAATTTTAAAAAATTGAAAAATACCAATAATTACGCTCTGTCCCCAATAGACAAAAAGCAAATCTCCCAAGCTCCATCTTTGATAAAGGGCGATAACTATAGTGACAATATTGACTAATAACAAAGCCAAAGTGGAAGGATGGAATAATGAAGCCAATAGATTTCTATTAGCTTGAAGACGAATTGCGCTAGAGTGGTATTGTAATTTCATAAAATAAAAAAAGATGGTGCACCCGACACGATTCGAACGTGCGACCTACAGTTCCGCAAACTGTTGCTCTATCCAGCTGAGCTACGGGTGCTTAAAAAAAAGATTTGTCGCAAAATCTGCGCTTTAGCTTGGGGGTTAAAACAACAAGACCCTGCGACAAATCTAATATATTGTAATCTGGAGGAAAGATTAAGACAAGTTTATTCGCCTTTTTAAAAATATCCAAAAATGCAGTTTATTGCGGAATTTTTATCCGCAAGAATCATTGAGCCTCTTCTTTACTAAACAATCCTACTAGCTCCGTACTTTCTAAGACATGCCCTTCCATGGCTTTTTTTAAATCTGCTTTTTCTGCTTCATTATCTAAGTCTAAAACTGTATCAAGAGCAAAAAGTTTAAAAAAATAGCGATGGGTGCCAGAAGGAGGACATGGGCCACCATAATCAGTTTTAAAAAAGCTATTCACACCAGCCACAGCAGCTTTAGGTGTAGTATTTTCTTCAATCTTAGCTACCTGAGGAATATTCCACAGCAACCAATGCACCCAATCTCCTGCTGGGGCATCAGGATCATCAACTATTAAAGCTAAACTTAGAGTTCCTTCTGGAATCCCTGATATTTCTAAAGGTGGGCTGATATTTTCACCCTTACAGCTATATTTTGGAGGAATTTGACCATTATGAATAAAAGCTGGGCTAGTAAGAGTCAGAGGCATATTGATCCTTCAATACTTTTTACTAATTTCATTTTAGCAAAAAAAAATGTAAATTATCTATATGAAAAGAGGCCCTGTTATTTTCAATCAAGCAGAAACTAATTTAATTTTGCAATCCTTGGCAACTAATACAGAAAACCAGCTACTGATTAGTAAATTACAAGCCACGTTACAAGCAGAAACAGACAGCAACTATCTTTTACTAAGTGAAGAAGAATTAGAACTAATCATTGATAATTTACCTGCCCCGACTGCCAATCAAGATCCTAATTTAAATAGTTTAAGACAAAATATCCAAACTCAGCTCAGTAATTTGCGGAACAATTAAAAAGTGCTAATATTTTAGGCAAAAAGATAGCCAGGCCAATCATCGCCGCTGCAATCGCCACTACTAAAACTGCTCCAGCAGCTGCATCTCTAGCTCTGGTAGTAGAAGAATAAGATAAGTTTAATTCATCACGTAGAGTATTAGCCAATTCTTCCACTGCTGTGTTTACTAGCTCAGCAGCCCAAACTATGGCAATTAAAATTAATACTATAAACCAATCATATTTAGAAATAGAAAAAAATAGACCAGCCTCCAGTACCAAAATAGTCATCACTCCGTGAAACTTCATATTTCTCTCTTTAAAACCAGAAACTATCCCTCGAAAGGCATAGATAAAAGCTTTGAAAAACTTTTTTGTCTTTTTACGCATAATAAGCCCTATTTCAAAATTGAACTTACTACATTATAGATCAAAATAAACCCAATTGACTACTTTCTTTTTTCTTTTTTTGTTGCCATTTTTTTATTCTAATTAATGTTTCATCTTCCAGTTCTATAAAATCATCATTGGTAAAATAATTTTTAAAAGAAGAAACTTGACTTTGTTTTTTATTTCTTTTTTCAGTATTGATTAAATAAAGTCCTTTTTTAGCTCGTGTCATGGCTACATAAAGCAATCTTTTTTCTTCTGCTAATGCTGCTTTATCTTTTAATTTTTTGGAAAAAGGAATTAGACCTTCTTCAAAGCCACAAATAAAAACATAATCAAATTCTAAACCTTTAGCTGCATGCATTGTCAGTAAAGTAACTTTATCAACATTTTTATCATAGTAGTCATGTTCTTTTAGAGAATCAAGAAAATTGATGAATTTCAATAAAGACTTTTCTTCTTGGTCAAAAGCAGTTACTATTGATTTAAATTCATAGAGATTCTTTATTTTTTTGACTTTGCTGGCTGATTTTTCTTCAAGATTAAATTTACTGATAATCAAATCAACTAAAGCTGCTAAAGAAAATTTACCTTCACCAATATTTTTCTTAAATTGGAGTTCAATTGTTGCTAAATTTGCTAAAAAGTCAGCTAATAAAGTTGCTTGTTTTTTACTTAATAATTTCTGATTAATGATTTTTCCTGCTGATTTATGAATAGAAAAATTAAGATCTTGAGCTAGTTGTCTGATTTTAGTGACTGTTTTTTTACTGAGTGCTGAATATTTTGACTCTAGTAAATTGTTAAATAGTTCTTCTCTATCAATCTGCTCAACCTCTTGACTGTTTAAAAACCTCAAAAAATCAGTAATGAACTTAATTTCTGACTTCTCATATAAAGATCTGCCACCTACTATTTGATAAGGAATCCCTGACTCATCAAATTTATTTTCCAAAGCGTGACTCAAACCATGAATACGGTAAATAACTGCAAAATCAGCAAATCTAGCTTGCTGCTCACTAGCCTGAAGTTCACTTGCCTCCTGAAAATCAAGGCCACCAACTTTTTGGCTGATGCTTTTTAAAATCCATTTTGCTTCACTATATTCATCATAGGTTTTAATTAGCTTTACTTCACTAACAATTTTCTGTTTAGCTTGTAATTTTAGTTTCTTTTTAAATAAAGATTGACTTAAATTTAAAATCTCTGGGCCAGAACGATAATTATCTTGTAAATTAATTTCTTGAAAATTTGGAAAATCTATTTTAAATTGATCAAAAGCATGAGCATTAGCGCCTCTGAAGGAATAAATCGCCTGCCTAGGATCACCAATCACTACTAAATTATTTTCTTTATTAATTAATGATTTAATAAGCTGATATTGAATATTATTAGTATCTTGATATTCATCAATTAATAAGTAGCGATATTTTTTTCTTAGCTTATGCAACTGTGCTGATGCTAGCTGTTGATTTTTATTTTTATCAGCATCAGAATTAAGAATTTCTAAAAAATTTACTAACAGATCATCAAAGTCTAAGAGTTTTCTATTTTCTAATTCAGCTTGATAACTCTTAATTAATTTGTTTATCACTGGCTCAAGATCGGCTTCATTTAAACTTAAATTTTTCCAACGAGAAATTAACAAAGATAACTCTTTTGCAGAGAATCTGCTGAAATCCTGACTTAATCTTTGATTTTGCACAATCTCTTTAATTAATAGGACTCTATTTTTTTTAGAAATTAAAGATAAAGGTTGATCTGTTGTGCTTAAAAAGCGATGGGCTAAAGCATGGAAAGTGGTAACTAAAGGTAAATTTTTTTTAACTATAGAAAGTTGCCTCAACCTATCTTGAATCTCTAAAGCTGCTTTTTTAGTAAAAGTTAAGGCTAGAATTTGATTAGCAGCTAAATTTTTCTCAGTTAATAAATAAAGAATCTTAGCAGTGAGAGTTTTGGTTTTACCTGTACCAGGACCAGCAGTGATAATTAAAGGACCATTGCTATGATGAACCGCCTGAAGTTGAGCAGCATTGAGATCGTTGAGAAAGTTTGACATATCAAAACCCAAAGCCAATTTGTCCACTGAGTTCCTTCATCTCTGCTTTGTCCTTAAAAACTTTAATTACTCCATAAACTCCATCATAACCTGGCGTTACATAAATTTTACCAGTTCTCATTCTTTTGAGAGCCTCAGCAAGGACAGGAAAACCAGCGTGACTGATATTTTTTGTTTTTATTTGTCGAAGAATGCTAAACTCATCCCCAAACTTATTAATCAGTTGTCGATAAGTATCCTGCACTTTTTTGGAACTAATACTACTAAGCTGCTCAATTTCTGCAATAATCTCCATTAGAGGAATAATGTATTCCACTGTTTTATGTTTTTTGGGTTTAAAATCTTCTGGATGATTGGCTAATTCTGATACTCTATAATCAACCCCCACTACCAATGGCTTTTTACATTTGGGACAAAGACCGTGATGTTTTTTTGTCTCCTCAGGATTAAAACAAACATTGCAGGCTCGATGCCCATCATAATGATATTTGCCTTCTTGTGGGAAAAATTCGATTGTACCGACAAATCTTTTGTCTCCTGTTTTTAAAGCATTAACAATTTCAAAATAATCTAGATCGCAATTTAAAATATTGGCTTCTCGTCCAAGTTTTACTGGTGAGTGAGCATCAGAATTTGAAACTAAAGTCAGTTTCTGCAAAGCAGATAAACGCCAATTCATAAACGGATCAGAAGATAAGCCCGTTTCTACTACTTTAATTTCCGGAGCTAAGTCAGCAAAAGCTTCTTCAATGCTATCAAAGCCTGATTTAGAACCAAACATTGAAAACCAAGGTGTCCAAATATGAGCAGGGATAAAAAGGTTGTCACTATTAGCCTCTAAAGTAATCTTTAATAAATCTTGGCTATCCATTCCTAAAATAGGTCGGCCATCAGCTCTAATGTTGCCAATTTTCTGTAATTCTGCATTTAATTTAGAAGCTGTTTTCAAATTTGGCACAATAATCACGTTGTGCAATTTTCTAACCTTGTCAGCTCGTTTGTAAATATTACTGATCTCAACACTGAGAATAAAACGGATTTTATTTTCTTTGCAACTCTCTGGAATTTTCTTATCTTGCTTTTTAGCTAAGTCATCTTTAAGTTTGTACAAACCAAGTTCAGCTGGCTCTAATTTTTCTTGAAGCTCAGCAAACCACTTAGGATGAGTGAAATCAGCACTAGCAATCACATTAATGCCTTTGATCTTTCCCCATCTGTATAAATTTTCAAGATTCATCTGTTTGCTAGTAGCGCGAGAGTAGGCTGAGTGGATGTGGAGGTCAACAATGAGTGACATGGAATTATCTTATAGCAAAATCAATTACCCTGTCCATTACTGAGGGATGCATTAGCAAAGATTTTTTTTAATTACCTTTTTATAATTTCAATGATATATTAGTTATGTAAAAAAATCATTAATCAATGAAAGGTCTCAATGAAAATCCAATCAATTAAAGCTCAAGAAATTTTGGATTCCCGTGGTAATCCTACTGTTGAAGCTGAATTAGTTTTGGAAAATGACATCAAAGCTAGAGCTGCTGTTCCTTCTGGTGCTTCAACTGGCTTACATGAAGCTTTGGAATTAAGAGATAAGGATGAAAAACGATATTTAGGTAAAGGTGTTTTAAAAGCTGTAGCCAATGTCAATGACACTATCGCCCCTGTTTTGATCGGTATGAATGTCGAGCAACAAGCCGAACTAGATAAAAAAATGATTGAATTGGACGGCAGTGAAAGTAAAAACAAACTTGGAGCTAATGCCACTCTAGCAGTTTCTATGGCAGCAGCTAGAGCAGCTGCTAAAAGTAAAAAGATTCCTCTTTATCAATACATCGCTGAATTATTTGCCAATCCAACTGATAAATTTTATCTCCCTATTCCAATGATGAATGTGCTAAATGGTGGTAAACATGCTCTTGGTTCAGCTGATATGCAGGAATTTATGATCATGCCTGTTGGTGCAGCTAGTATCCAAGAAGCTGTGCGTTGGGGAGCTGAAGTTTTTCACAACTTGGGCAAGATCCTTAAAAATCAAGGTCAGCAAACTACTGTCGGTGATGAGGGTGGCTATGCTCCTAAACTAAAAAACAACGAAGCTCCATTGCAACTGATTATGGAAGCAATTCAAAAGGCTGGCTATCAAGCTGGTAAGGATATTGCTATTGCCATGGATCCAGCCGCTAGTGAATTTTATGAAAACGGAAAATATCAGCTTAAAACAGAAAATAAAGAATTGTCTTCTTCAGAGATGGTTGAAAGATATGCTCAGTGGGTGGAACAATACCCCATTGTTTCAATTGAAGATGGACATAGTGAAGATGATTGGGATGGCTTTAGTCAAATGACAGCCAAGATTGGTGAAAAAATACAAATTGTAGGTGATGATCTTTTAGTGACTAACCCAAAACGGCTTAAAAAAGGAATTGAGCTTAAAGCCTGCAACTCTATTTTGATTAAACTCAATCAAATTGGCACAGTGTCAGAAACTATTGAAACCATTAAACTAGCCAAAAGCGCAAAAATGACAGCTGTGGTTTCTCATCGTTCTGGAGAAACCGAAGATACCTTTATTGCTGACTTTGTAGTTGGAGCTGGCACTGGGCAAATTAAAACTGGTTCCCTTAGTCGTTCTGAAAGAATTGCCAAGTATAATCAATTGATGAGGATTGAGCGAGAATTAGGAGATAAAGCTAGTTTAGCTAAATTTCCTTTTTAAAAAATAAAAATTGCTTTGGCTAAAAGCTAAAAACTGGACTTCGCCCCTTAAATTAACTATGAAAAAAAATAAGGTCTTAACTATTATTTTAGACGGCTGGGGAATTAATAAAGCCTATGAAGGCAATGCCATTCATCTAGCTAAAACTCCATTCTATGACAAACTTTGGCATAGTCAGCCCAGAGCAGTGATCGAATGCTCTGGTTTGGCAGTTGGTTTACCAGATGGACAAATGGGTACTAGTGAAGTTAACCACATGACCATTGGCGCAGGGCGAGTGATTTTCCAAGATTTGGTAAAAATTAATCAAAGTATTAAAAATAAATCTTTTTTCAACAACGCTGCTTTTGTGGCAGCTTTTGAACATGTCAAAAAACATGACTCTACTTTACACATCAAAGGTCTTATGAGCCCAGGTGGAGTACATTCACACCAGGAGCATATTATTGCTTTAGTCAAAGCAGCTAAATTGTATGGCATTAAAAAAATATTTATTCATGTTTTTACTGATGGACGCGATACCTTACCCAAAAGTGCGCTTAATTATGTTCGAGAATTGGAGGATGAAATTGAAAAAATAGGAGTTGGCAAGATTGCTTCTATTTCTGGTAGATATTATGCCATGGATCGTGATCATAATTGGGATAGAACTGATCGAACTTTTACTTTACTAACTAAAGGAGAGGGCAACAAATACCAATCGGCTCGTGAAGCCATTGAGGATGCTTATCAAAAAGGAGTAAGTGACGAATTCATTGTTCCGACTAGAATTGAAGTTGGTCCTGGAGAAGAAGGAACTATTAGTTCTGATGATGCTGTGATTTTTGCTAATTTTAGAAATGACCGTCCCCGTCAATTAGTCGAAAGGTTCTTAGAAAAAAGCCCAGCAAACTTACACTATGTTACTATGACAGAATATAGTCCAGAATATTCTGTACAAGTGGCTTATCCTAAAGAAAAAATCAAAGATACTTTAGGAGAGCTAGTTTCCAAAGCTGGTCTAAAACAACTTAGAATTACAGAAACAGAAAAATTTGCTCATCTTACTTTTTTCTTAAATTGCAAAAGAGAAGAAGCCTTTGAACTTGAAGATAGAATCATGCTTGATTCTTATTCAGACATTTCTACTCATGATGAAAAACCAGAGATGAGAACTTTAGATATTGCTGAACAAATTATTCAGTCTGTGAAAGCAGGCAGTCATCAACTGATATTTACTAATTTGTGCAATGCCGATATGGTGGGTCATACTGGTAATGTTGAAGAAGCTAAAAAAGGCTGTGAAATTGTAGATCGGGCTTTGAAAAAAATCATGCCAGTAGCTTTGAAACATGATTACCATGTCATCATCACTTCAGATCATGGCAATGCTGAAGAAATGAAAGACGAAGAAACCGGAGAAACTATGACAGCTCATAGTAATAATCCTGTGCCATTTATTCTTGTTTCAAAAAAATACCAGCAATTAAAAAGAGATAAAGCTAGTGCAATTGATATTGCTCCTACAATTTTAAAACTTCTGGGCTTAAAACAACCTAAAGTAATGACAGGAAAAAGTTTGGTTTAAAAGCTACCCCTTAAATAAAATCAAAAGCCCAATGGCAATAATAGGCAAAGGCCAAAGTTGGCCAAAATTGATTAAATTAAAACTATCTAGCAGGAAAAACAAACCCAAGACTATCAAAATCAAGCCAAGCCAATTCTTTTTTTTCTTCTTGCTTTGCTTTTTATGAGTAAAATCAAAATCTTTAGCAAAAGTCTGTAACTGTATTTTCATCTCATCAAGATTGCTTTTCATTACTGCCTCATTAGATTTCTTTAAATCAGTATTACTTGGTAAAAATAACCATGCTAGTAAATATAAAATGACACCTGAGCCTCCAAAAAATGTTGCTACAATAAAAATGAGCCTAATTAAAGTAGCATCGATTTCAAAATATTCTCCTAAACCAGCTGCTACACCAGCAATTATTTTGTTTGTACTGGGGCGATACAGCCTTTTTCTTGGACTAGTTGTCTTACGTGAAGATTTAACTTTGGGCATGATTACTCCTTTAACTGAATAATGAAATAAAAAAATATTTGCTGATAAAAATCATTGTAACAAATTAATCAAAACGTCCCAAGCCTAAATTTTTACTTTTATTAAAACTTAGCCGAAAATAGGCAATAGATAAGAATAAATAAATAAAATTCAAAACAAAACTGAAAAATAGATAAGAAAGTTCTATTGTCTGATGCTGCAGTAAACTTCTCATTGATTCAAAAATATATGTTGTAGGGATAAGTTGACTAATTGGTCTAATAAAAGTTGGTAGTCTAGTTAATGGGAAATAAACAGCACTAAAAGGTAACAGGATAGCAGGCATTGTCCAAACGACTGTTTGTAATTTTGGACCAAACCTGAGAATAATACCAGCTGCAATAAATCCTAGCCACCAACCAGTCATAGCGGTACTTAAAAAGAAAATTATTAACCACCAACCAAGTTGAAAAACATTTACTGTATAAAGAAAGTAAATTGCTGGCACAAGAATGACCAAAGTAATCATAGTTTTTAATAAAGATAAGAGTAAAACACCAATTACCCATTCTTTAACAGTCAATGGTGTAGAAAAAAGATTAACTAAATTATGATTCCAAATCTCATCAATCAAGTTGCGAGACACTTCTGACTGAGAACGCCAAATTACATTCCATAAAATCAAAGCTACTAAAATGCTGGCTACTAAAGTAGTAACGCCTGATGATTCAACTAACCATTGCCCAGTAACACCCCAAAGGACAGTATCTATCAAAGGCCAATAAATCATATCACTGAGTAAATCAAAATTACGCTTAAGCGGATAAATATGTCGTAGAAAAAAAGCATGTAGGCGATGTATTTTCATATTTTATTTATTTAAACTCAAAAAATAATCTTCCAGAGAAGGTTTAGCAATGCTAATACTGCTATATTTGATATTATTGACAGCTAATTTGCTTAAAAAATGAGCAATCTTATTTTCATCCAGCTTAATCTCTATTTCTCTATTTTTAATTTTTATTGGATAGCCAGATTTTTTAGCCAATTCAGCAGTTCTTTTTAAACCATCCTTAACTTGCAGTCTCATTCTAGCAGTAGAAATAGAGTTAGCAAGTTTCTCAGGTGTATCTTCTGCAACAATTTTTCCTTTTTTCAAAAAAATAACTCTATCACAAACATCAGCTACTTCATCCATATTATGAGAAGTATAAAGAATGCTAGTTTTAAACCTTTTTTGTTCTGTTTTAACAAAATCTCTTACTTGATGAGCTATTTCAGGATCAAGCGAGGCTGTGGGTTCATCTAAAAGTACTATTTTAGGATGAGGGATAAAAGCTTTTGTTAACATCACTCTGGTAGTTTGACCAGCTGATAAATCATTTAAAGTCTTATGGCGATGCTCCCAAACATCAAAAAATGAAAGAAACTTTTTAGCTCTTTGCTCAAACTTTTCACCACCAACACCATAGAGCAAAGCATAAATTTTTAAATTTTCCCAGACAGTCAACCGCCAGGGCATTTTAATATAAGTACTGGCAAAGGTAACATGCTCCAAAATCTCAGATCGATGTGGATCAAAATCTTGACCAAAATAAATGATTTGACCAGCACTAGGAGTTAATACTCCCAAAAGCATCGAAATAGTGGTTGATTTACCAGCTCCATTAGGACCAAGTAAGCCGAGAATTTCCCCTTCATTTAGACTAAAGGAAATATCATCCACAGCCTTGCAAGTTTTAACTTGTTTGTTTTTAGCTGGAAAAGTTTTACTTAAATTATTTACTACTAAGACTTTTTTCACCAGATTAGTATAGCAAAAAAATTAGTTGTAGGGAGAGAAAAAAATTAGCAATCTATGGAACTAAGATCTTGCAGCTTTCCCATCCTGAAGGCTAAAATTCCATCAGCAAACGCTTATCTCAACCCACCGGTATAAACCTCGCCAATATCGTAGACCTTGCTTTAATCAATTTCAAAACTTCAATAATTACTAATCCAGAAGAAGAAGCGCTTAAGACTAAAATCCAATCGCGCCAATCAAGGGGTACTGTCTTAAAAACTAATTGGGCAATTGGGTTATAAATTACAAACAACTGAGCTAAAAATGCAATTAATACAGAAAAACAAAGTAATTTATTTGAACAAAAACCAGAATCAAGAACACTTCTTTCAGAACGAACTGCAAACACTAAAAATAATTCAAATAAGACGGTAGTAGTGAAACTTAAAGTTTGTGCATGAGTTAAAGATAAATTACAAACAAACAAACAATAAAGAAAAAGTCCAAAAATAACAAGGTAACCAATAGAAGCTGCTAAAATTGAAAAAGAGATTACTCCTCTCAAGATTTCTTTTTTGGGGTGGTAAGGTTTTCGTTCCATAATGTCTTTATCAGCCACATCAGTTGTCAAGGCTAGCGCAGGTAAAGAATCTGTGGCTAAATTGAGCCACAAAATATGAATTGGCAATAAGGATAAAGGTAAACCAAAAATAATAGAGGTGAAAATCCTAGCTATTTCATCAAAATTAGCACTAATCAGAAATCTAATGAATTTCTTAATATTAAAGAAAATTCTCCTGCCTTCTCTAATAGCCTTAGCAATGGTAGAAAAATCATCATCCAACAAAATCATATCTGAGGTTTCTTTAGTAAGATCAGTTCCAGAACCTACAGCAATGCCCACATCTGCCCGCTTAATGGCTGCAGCATCATTAACTCCATCACCTGTCATGGCAACCTGGTGTCCCATGGCTTGTAATACTTTAAGAATTTTAACCTTGTGTTCTGGTGCTACTCTAGCAAAAACATTAACTTTCTTCACTACATCTATAAATTCTTTGTCAGTCAGTTCATCTAATTCTGAACCTGATAGAGCACCTTCTGCGTTAAGTCCAATCTGATCAGCAATGGCCTGAGCGGTTTGTTTGTGATCGCCAGTGATCATCATTACTCTGATGCCAGCTTTTTTACAAACTCTAATTGACTCAGCTACTTCTTCTCTTGGAGGATCATACATTCCTACCAAAGCACAAAATTTATAACTATCTGTCTTTTCCCATCGCTGTTTTGATCTTAATTGCTTTTCTGCCAATGCTAAAACGCGTAAACCTTTCTTAGTCAAATGATCATTAATTTTTTCTAGTTTTTCTTTTTCTGCTTTGCTAAGTTTAGATTTAGCAATAATCACTTCTGGAGCACCTTTAATCAAAGCCTTATATCCCACTTTATTTTTTAGTAAAACAGCCATAAATTTATTACTACTATCAAAAGGAATCTCATCAATTCTCTCTGTAGCTGATCTTATCTTATCTTCATTTAAAGATAGTTTGTGAGCCATCACAATCAAAGCTCTCTCTGTGGGATCTCCGAAATTTAAAACTGCATCAGAACATAAAACAAAATTTGTAGCTACAGATTCAAGTTCAGATCCATTATGCTTCGTAGTAAGACCAAATTTTCTACTTTTATTTTTATTAATTTTAATTTCACCATCTAAATGATAGCCACTTCCAGAAATATTGTAAAATCCTGCTTCAGGAATTATCAGATCAACAGCTGTCATTTGATTATGAGTAATCGTGCCTGTTTTATCTGAACAAATCACATCTGTACTTCCCAAAGATTCGGCTGTTGATAATTTACGCACTAAAACATTAACTTTGACCATCTTTTTAATACCCAATGCTAAGGCAATAGTAACAACAATGGGTAATCCCTCAGGAATAGCACTGACCGCTAAGGATACAGACATCATCATCATCTCTACCACATCACGACCCGTCATTACTCCAATAATCAAGCCAGGGACTGCAATCAAAATAGAAATTAAACCAAGTATCCAACCAAGTTTTTCCAAAGCTTTTTGTAAAGGAGTTAGGGTGTGAGGAGCTTCTTGAATATCTTTAGCTATCTTTCCAACTTGAGTATTCATGCCAGTCAAAACTGCAATAGCCTTAGCTTTACCTTTAGTGACATTGGTCCCAGAGAACACCATGTTTCTTTGATCTGCTACTGCTGTTTTTTCTTTTAATACTTCAGTTACTTTAGATACAGGGGATGACTCACCTGTGAGCATTGATTCATCAACTTCAAAACTGCGAACTTCTAAAATTCTAGCATCAGCTGGGATTCTATCACCTTCAGCTAGTAACAGAATGTCACCTGGTACAACATCTTCTGCATCAACTGTTTCCTCTTTCCCATTGCGAATCACTCTTGTCTGAAAAGTTTCCATTTTTTTAAGCGCCTCAATTGATTTCTCTGCTTTATATTCCTGGAAAAAACCTAAAAATCCATTCATTAAGACAATAGCAAAAATCGCCATGGCATCAATTGTCTCACCAATGAAAAAAGAAAAAACAGCAGCAATAAAAAGAATGATAATCAAAATGTCAGTAAATTGACTGAGTAATAAAGCAAAAACAGAAAATGATTTTTTTTCTTTTAATTTATTTTTTCCAAAATAAGCTATCCTTTTCTCAATTTCTTCTTTATCTAAGCCTATTTTAGTGCTTTGAAGTTCTTTAAAAACTTGAGCTCTTTTAAGAGCGTGAGTTTTTAAATTGATAGTTTTGTTCAAAGTTAAAGCCGAGTTGTTTGACACCTTATCATTTTATAGTATCTGCGATCTCTGTGGCAAAAGTAAATTTAAAAAGAAAAAAGATTAGTATCCTTGATATCAGACACATCAGCCATAATCATAGCCAAACGATCAATACCCAAACCAATGCCAGCGTAATTTCTCCCTTTTAATAAAGAAAGGGCTTGCAAAAAATCTCGATCATAAGGATGGCTTGAAATAGCATTTTCTTTTCTAAATTTCAATTCTAAATCAAAAGCTTTCTTAACTTTTCTCGCATCTGTTTCTTCACTATTACCATTAGCAATTTCCATTCCTGCAATAAAAAGTTCAAAACGTTCTGCTAAATAGGGTTTCTCTTTTTGAACTTTGCAAAGAGGGGAAATCTTAGCTGGAAAATCTGTTAAAAATAAAGCTTGCTTGGGTAATTTAGACTCAATTTCATTAAGAAAAATCTGATCAAAAATTTCTCCCCAACTAGCCTTAGCTACTTCATAGCCTCTATCAGAAGCTTGCTCTCTAAAAAGAGTTTCATCAAGTATAGCTATAAAATCAAGGTTTGCATGTTTGTTAAATAATTTTTCTAAGGATAATCTAGGCCATGGTGGTTGGATTTCAATTTCCTGTTGTTGATAAATATGTTTTAGAAAAGAGTCAATCCATTTTTTTACAAAGACAATTAACTTTTCTGTGTCTTGCATAATTTGTTGATAATTAGCATCTGCACGATACCACTCCAACATTAAAAATTCTGGATTATGTTCCTCACCTGAATTTTCAAGATTCCGAAAACTTTTGGCAATAGTGAAACAATTATCTATGCCAGCAGCCAGTGATTTTTTCAAAGCTGATTCCGGAGATGTAGCCAAATAAAATTTTTTTGTTCTGCTCAAAGTTTGCCAATTAGTTTCAAAAGCATAAATATTTGTTTCTAAAGGCAGTGATGAGTTTAAAGTAGGAGTAATGATTTCATGGAAATCTCTTTGATAAAAAAAGGCTCTCACCGCTTTAATTAATTCTTCCTTAATCAAAAAGGGTCTGAGTTTTTTTTTCTTAGCTGCTAAAAGTTGCCAATTTTGCATAAAATACGTTCAGTACATTTGGTAGAATAAGTTTTAATACTCACCCACTCTCGCCAGAATGTTCTTCTGCTTCACAGAAACTCTGTAACGCAATGGGTTCGCTTTTAAAATTTATTCTACCAAGTACTATCATTTATATTTCAATTAGAATAAACCACAAATAAAATCTTTTTCTACACAGCCTAAACATGATTTTTTTTCCAAAACCTGCTCTGCTGTCATTTTATTAAAATAATTGTCTAAACGTTTTTTTAAATTCTTAATTAGAAGCTCAATTCTATCATCTTTATTACCGAGAGTATGAATCCCCTCGCAGCAGCCATAAACTTTAGCATCAGCCATTAGTGAAATCTGATAACAACCAAGCTTAGTAGGGGGAAAAATTTTCTTAGATTGAGGAAGTTTTCTAATTTCATCTTCAGTGAGAAAAGAAAATCCTTTAATTTGACCAACTCTATTAGAAACTGGATGCTGAGATAAGTAAGTCAAAGGTTTGCGTGGATGATAAGTGATTACTGGCAGAAAGCCTAATTCTTTTTTCAAAAATTGTTCAAACTTTTCTATATCAGTTAAATTTTCCTTAGTAAGAATGGAAAATACTTCTAAATGAAATCCTAATTTTTTTGCCTTTTTTAAAAAATTCAAACTTTTTTTAAAATTACCTTTACCTCTATTTAAATCATGGTAAGCTTCTAAACCATCAAGAGAAACAATGATATTGATGAAATTAGCTTGCTTGAATTCAACTAAGTTATCAATTGTCCCATTGCTAATAATTTGAATAAATAAACCTTGTTTTGTAAGTTGATTAATTAAAGCAGGAAAATAATCTAGTAAAAAAAGCTCACCGCCACAAAAAGTAATTGTTTCTAAAACTTGTACTTTCTGATAACGCTTGATAAAATTTAAAATTTCTTGTTTGCTAAGCCTATGCTTTGTTTTAGCAGTGTAACAAATTTTGCAATTGAGATTGCAGAGTTCCAAAGGGGAGATATAAAGATGTTTTAATTGATTTAAAAAATGATTAGAGACTTGCTTATTCATGTAGGGAGAGTTAAGTTACTGCTAGTTTTTTTAGCAAATCATCAAACAGTTTATTTATCTTCTGTGCTTGATCTTCTTCAGTATTTTCAAAAATCCAAACTTTACCTTGTCTATCTCTTTTGATAATTTTTTCTAATCTTTCTTTCTTCTGCAAAAAGTGATACTGACTATCTAGTCTTCTTTTTATTTGTGCTCTATTTAGTCCTCTTGCCAACAATCTTTTTTCTTGAGTTTTTTTATCTGTAGTAACTAAAATCACATGATTATTACAAAGAGCTGTCATTTTAGCTTCCACAATCAAGGCTGCATTAAATAAAATCAATCCTTTTTTACCATACAATTCTCTCCTAATTCTGACTAGCAGGGGAGTATACATTATCTGATTTAATTTTTCTAATTTTTGTTGATCATTAAAAACAATTTCTCCTAATTTTTTTCTGTTAATTTTACCTGTTCGATCTGTGATTTCTTGGCCAAAAGTTTGAATAACTTCTTGCCTGACTTGTTTGTACTTTGGCTGCTTAAGTTTTGCTAAAATTTGATGACTGATTTGATCTAAATCTAAATTGTGAACTGGAATTTTTTTCTTCCTACTTAAACCAATTAATTGCTCTGCTAGATAAGATTTACCAACACCAATTTCTCCTGTAATCCCAATTATATATTGAGCAGAAATTTTTGCTTCTAGCAGTTGTTTTACGTACAAGGGAACATAATCCTGAATCAAACCTTGTTCTTGCTGAATAGCTTTCACTGCACTAGAGCTGATATGAGCTAATTCTGGTCTAGCAAATAAAACATGAGTATCAATGCCTAACTTTTGGCTTTTACCAATTTGATGTAAAGTCTGCTCATAGTCAAAATCACTACTTCTTCTTGTGCCTTTGATAATAACAGACACTCCATTTTCATAAGCAAAGTCTACTAGCAAACCTTTGAAGGAAGTGACTTTTACATTTTTTAAATTTAAAAGTGACCTTTTGGCCATCTCCTCTCTTTCTTCGAGAGAGAACATATACTTTTTATCAGGATTAATACCAATAGCCACAATCAGCTGATCGAAAACTTTAGCAGCGCGCTTAATAATATCAATGTGACCAAAAGTAATGGGGTCTCCAGAAAAAGCGTAAATAGCTTTTGTCATAGATCTATTCTATCACTATTCGTGCATCCAAGACTTTAACACCTTGACCCTTGGCTAAAGCTAACAACGGATTTATATCTAATTCTACTATGTCTGGGAAGTCTGTAACTAATTGCGACAATCTACCTATACACTCAATAATTTTATCAATATCTCGAGCTTCTTGACCACGCACTCCTTCAAAAATTTTAGCTGATTTCAAACTTTGAATCATTCTTATGGCATCATTCTTAGTCACTGGCGCAATTGAAAAACTAACATCTTTGAATACTTCAACATAAATTCCACCTAAACCAAGCATTATCATTGTTCCCAATCCTGGAGCTTTACTAATACCCAAGATGAGCTCTGTGCCATCACTTGGGGCCATTTCCATCATCAAAGCTCCTTCCAATTTAGCATCAGGCTTGTTGGCTGCTACTGTTTTCATCATGGCTTCAAATTTTTCTTTAGCATCCTGGGCAGTCACATTTAAAACTACTCCGCCAACATCACTTTTGTGTAAGATATCAGGAGAAACAATCTTCATGGCCAATTCACTGCCAAATTCTTGAGAGATCCTCTCTGCTTCCTCAGCATTTTTAGCAATTTTACTTTTCAACAAAGGGAAATTGTAAGCTCCTAGAATTGCCAAAGCCTCAGCTTCTGGGAATGATTTTTTATTAGTTGATCTAGCTTGATCAAAAATTTGTTTAACCTTTTCTTTATCTACATCATCATAAGCTAGCAATTTACCAGTTTTAATTTGCTTCCAATTGACGAATTTGGCAAAAGCAGCCATTGAACTAGCAGCTGGTTCTGGGAAAGAAGTGGCTGCAACTGCAGCTTGTCCTAACATTTTCACACCAGGTCGTACTGTTGGTCTACCCATAAAACTTACTGCCATTGGTTTTTTAGATTCATTTCTTGTCTCTATCACGGCTTGAGCTGTTTTTTCAATCTCAGTCATTGATTGGGGAGTCAAAAGCACTAAGATTGCATCAGTATTTTTATCCTTAGCTACAATTTCTAAAGCTGCTTTATATCGATCAGCCCTAGCATCACCTAAAATATCAACAGGGTTATTAGTGCTGGCTGCTGCTGGTAAAGCTTTTTTTAAGGCTTGCTCAGTTTCTAGACTTAATTTTGTTAATTGCAGCCCACTAGCCACTACTTCATCAGTGGTAAGTACGCCCGGACCACCGGCATTAGTAATGATGGTTACCTTTTTTACTGGGGTGATATCATTTTTAGCAAAAACCTGGGCTAAATCAAACAATTCTTTAATGTCTCTTGCTCTGACCATGCCACTTTGATCAAAAAGCGCATTGTAAGCCGCATCTCCACCTGAGAGCGAACCTGTATGGGAAGCAATTGCTCCTGCACCTGCCTCAGTCCGACCAGATTTTAAAACAATCACTGGTTTGGGATTAGGTCCGCGGTTAATTCTTTTCATTGTTTCAATGATTTTAGGAGCATCTTTCAATTCCTCTACATACATAGCAATCACTTTAGTTTGCTCATCATTAGCTAAATATTCAATCAAAGTTAATTCATCAAGATCAGCTTTATTACCCAAACTAATGAATTTTGAAAAACCTACATCTAAATCTTCAGCATAATCTAAAACTGCTGTGCATAAAGCTCCGCTCTGTGACATAAAGGCAACGTTCCCTTTTGCTGGCATCAGAGCAGCAAAGGAAGCATTCATTTTGATTTCTGGATTAATCATGCCCAAACAGTTAGGACCAACCAAAGCTATATTATTTTCATCACAGATTTGTTTTAACTCTTGCTCTAATTCGAGATTACCACTTTCTTTGAAACCAGCTGATATCACAATGGCTGCTTTAGCTCCTTTGCTGGCAGCTACTTTGACTACTTCTGGTACAAATTTTGCTGGAATAGCCACCACAACCAAATCAATTTGCTTGTCAACTTCACTGATGTCAGGGTAAACTTTTTTACCATATAGTTGATCAATTTTGCGGTTAACTGGATAAATTTCTCCCTGATAACCCTGCTGTACTAAATTTTTTACTACATCATTACCAACTGTTTTTTCTCGGCTGGAGGCGCCGATAATGGCAATGGATTTTGGATAAAAAAGTGCTTCAAGATTTTTCATAATCTTTCCTATTTAATAATCACATTTTTAAAATATTGGTCAAAAATTTTTTTTGTTTTTTTGCAATCTTCCGGGTTAGCTGGTGGAACACCTTCTAATCCATATTTTCTACCTAAACCTTCATATTTATAAACACCCAAAGTATGATAGGGAAGAATTTCAACTTTTTCGACTGATTTATAATTTTTAAATGTCTGAGCCCATTTTTTTAGAAACTTTGGCTGATCAGTCCAACCAGGTACTAGAACATAACGCAACCACATTGTCTTAACAGTACTCTCTCTATAAGCTGTACACTTTAAAACCGACTTATTGCTGGCACCAGTTATTTTTCTATGCCATCTCTCATCTATATGTTTTACATCTAACATCACCAAATCAGTATATTTGTACAATTTTTTAATATCATCACTAAAAACAGTACCTGCCGTATCCAAAGCCGTATGAAAACCAGCCTTTTGAGCTTCTTTAAAAAGTTTAGTTAACTCTTTAGCTTGTAAACTTGGCTCACCACCAGAGGCAGTTAAGCCACCACTATCTTTAAAATATGGTTTGGCTCGTTCTAGTCTATCTAGGATCTCCTCAATCGACATCATCCTAGCTTTGTCACTTTTGAGAGGCTGAGTATCAGGATTTTGACAATAAAGACAGCGGAAATTGCAACCTTGTAAAAAAATAACTAATCTAATTCCTGGGCCGTCATGGACACCAAAAGTTTCAAGTGAATGAAGATATAGCATATTAAAGTGTTAATTATATAACAAACAAATAGCGTCTTTTACAATCAAACGCTACATGTTTTGATGGAAAGTTCTAGCAATCACTTCTCTTTGTTGATCAGGATTCAACCTAATAAAATTGACAGCATAACCAGAAACTCTAATTGTTAGCTGAGGGTATTTTTCTGGGTGTTCCATTGCATCTAAAAGAGTATCTCTATTAAGAACATTAACATTAAGGTGATGTCCATTTTTATTAAAATAGCCATCCAGCATATTTGCCAAGTTTTCAATTTGTTCTTTTTTGCTACTACCTAGAGCTTTAGGCACAATAGAAAAAGTATTAGACACTCCATCTCTAGCATCATAATAGGAGATTTTAGCCACACTATTTAAAGAAGCAATTGCTCCAGAATGATCTCGACCATGCATGGGGTTAGCTCCAGGAGCAAAAGGCTCTCCAGCTTTTCTTCCATCTGGAGTGCTGCCAGTTTTCTTACCATAAACTACATTAGAAGTAATAGTTAAAATAGATAAAGTAGCTGTAGCATCACGGTAAATATGATGTTTCCCTAGTTCTTGATTAAAGTCTCTAACTAAATTTTGAGCAATATCATCAACCCTATCATCATCATTACCAAACTTTGGATAATCTCCATCAATTTTAAAATCAATAGTCAAGCCTTGTTCATTTCTTACTGGCGTAACTTTAGCATATTTAATTGCAGACAAAGAATCAGCAGTCACACTTAAACCAGCCATTCCAAAAGACATGTTGCGTTTAGCATGACTATCCATCAAAGCCATTTGAGCTTTCTCATAATAATATTTATCATGCATATAGTGGATTACATTCATTGTACTAACATAAGATTCAGCTAAATAAGACATAGTACGATCAAAATTTCGTTTAACTTCTTCATAATCTAAGACCCCATCTTTAACAGATTTAATGTCTGGGACTACTTCAATACCTGTTAATTCATCTTTACCTTCGTTAAGAGCCATTAATAGAGCTTTAGCTAAATTACATCTAGCTCCAAAAAATTGCATTTCTTTACCTGTCTCCATCATTGAGACACAGCAAGAAATACAATAGTCATCACATTTACCAGCTTCTTCCATCAGTTGATCATTTTCATATTGAATAGAAGAAGTATCAATAGAAACTTGGGCACAAAAATTTTTGAAAGCTTGAGGTAATTTATCAGACCACAGAATAGTAATATTTGGTTCTGGAGCTGGGCCAAGATTGTATAAAGTTTGTAAAAATCTAAAACTAGTCTTAGTTACCTTGTGTTGACCATTAGCCCATCTGCCAGCTACAGATTCAGTCACCCAAGTAGGATCACCGGCAAAAAGTTGGTTATATTCATCCATTCTTAAATGTCTTACTAATCTCAGTTTCATCACAAAGTGATCGACCAACTCTTGAGCTTCTTTTTCAGTTAGAATTCCTTCTTTAATATCCTTTTCAAGATAAATATCAAAAAAGCTACTGACATTACCTAAACTCATGGCAGCCCCATCTTGTTCTTTAACTGCAGCTAAATAGCCAAAATAAGTCCATTGAATAGCCTCTTTGGCATTTTGAGCTGGCTTGCTAATATCAAAGCCATAACTTTCAGCCATTTGTTTCATCATTTTTAAAGCTTGTATTTGATCACTAATTTCCTCTCTCAACTTAATTAGATCATCAGTCATCACACCAGTTATTTTTTTCTTGTCTGCCTCTTTAGCTAAAATCAAACGATCAATCCCATAAACAGCAACTCGACGATAATCACCAATAATCCTGCCTCTAGCATAATTATCAGGTAAACCTGTCAGAATACCAGTCTTTCTTAGTTTTCTCATTTCTGGAGTGTAAACATCAAAAACTCCATCATTGTGAGTTTTACGATACTCAGTGCAAATCTTTATTACTTCTTTATCTAGTTCTTTATTATTTTGCTTACAAGCATTAGCTACCACTCTAATACCTCCAAAAGGCTTAATCGCTCTTTTCAAAGCTTCATCTGTTTGTAAACCTACTATTGTCTCTAATTCTTT
>JASFHL010000007.1:0-67029 GCA_050123235.1 Candidatus Woesebacteria bacterium
CTAAGGATAAAGGACAATTAAGTTTGATAGCTGCTGAAGAAAGGTTGGTAATGATGGATACAGCAATGGGGAAGCTGATTAGTTGTATTAGTAATTAAATGTATTTTTTTATTAAACATTATATTTTTGTAAGTTGCTAAAGCCTTGATTAATAGATATAGTGTTAGATCTATAATTTGTTTATTTAATTGATTTTGAGCTAAATTGATCTTGCTTTAAGACTCACAAAAATATAATGTTTAATGAAAATAGCAATTACAATACAAGCTAATCAAGGAAACTTATGGCTTTGAAAAAATATAAATACAAAAATATCACCATTTCTGGTTTGCCTGGTTGTGGCTCAACTACTTTATTGAATAAACTACGAGAGGTTCTAAAATTTGATAAATGGACAGGTTTTAGTGGTGGTGAGTTTATGAGAGCATATGCAGTAGAAAAGGGTCTCTTTGATGACAATAGTAAATTCCACCATCCTGCTACTGCTTACGGGAGTGATTTTGATCGTCAAGTTGATATGGGAATGAGGCAAAAGCTGCAAACTCAGTCTAAATGGATACTTGAGTCATGGTTATCTGGTTTTTTTGCTCAGGGTGTCCCTGGTGTTTTGAAAATCCTCATGATTTGCAGTGATGATAGTGTTAGAGTAGACAGAATTGTTAACCGTGATAATGTTACTCCCAATCAAGCTAAAAAAAATATTCTTGATAGATATAAAGCTAATTTAGGTAAATGGAGAAACTTGTATCACAAAGAATGGAAAGAATGGGTAGTTAAAACTGGTATAGTAAAAGAACATGATCCAATTGATTTTTGGATCCCAGATCTTTACGATATAGTCATTGATACTTATTCTACTAATCAAGAACAAACTTTAAAAAAGGTTTTAGATGCCATCAAAAAGAAAAAGTAAAAAAAGAAGAATTGCCAAAAAATCTCATTTATTGTTTTTTCCATTGCTTTTTCTAGTTTTGTTATTATGGGTAGTTTATCGCAGTATCTTCTCCTTTCCAGTTTGGTTTGATGAAAGCATTGGCAAGGCTATTTTTTTCGCTATCCCTGTCTGGCTTTATGTTTTAGTAAGTAATTTCAGGCCGATTGTTAACAGTTTTGCTTTTTTTAAAATGAAAAGAGGTTTAATGTTAGGTCTGGCTGTGGGTGGCATTTTTGGTTTTGTAACCTCTTTGATTGGAGTGATACAAAAAAATGCCAATATCGAAGCAGCTATGCTCTTCACTTCTGATAAATTTTGGTGGGAATTCTTTTTGGCTTTGATGACTGCATTTTGGGAAACTCTATTTTTCTTCAGTTTCATTTATACAGTGATTCAAGATAAATATGCTCACTGGGATTTATTGAAAAGAGTTTTATTAGCTTCTTTAATTTTTCTTGTTTTCCATTTGCCCAATACATTTTTGAGATTTACTAGTTTAAATCATATTTTGGCTCAAATATTTTTATTATTTCTATTTGCTATTGGCCAGAGCTTACTGTTTGAAAAGGAAAAAAATGCTTACGCCTTGGTACTTTCTCATAGTATCTGGGGGATGGTGCTCTTGATTCATGTAAATTCTGGCCTATAAAGCAAGCCCGATTTTGCAATAGTCCTTTGGCTATCAGAATTAAGGTCAGGATGTTATAATGATTACCCTGTGTTTCGATTATTTTCACAGGTTCTGCTTGAGCCGACTTGCTGATGTAGTAAAAATTGAGGATTGATAACTTTATGAAAAATTTAAGATTTATAGCTTCTATAGGCGCTTTATTATTTGGTATTGCCATTGTAGCAGCCTCCTTGTCTTCAGCAAGTATTGTGCAAGGCCAAGAAGAAACAGTCAGTCAAAAAAAACTTTATTGGTCACAAACCATCTTGCCTGACCATATTTTTTATCCCTTTGTAGCTGCTGCTGACAGAATTAAATTAGAGATTGCTTCTCCCAGCGAAAAACCTTATTTACAAATAGAATATGCTAATAGACGTTTGGCTTATAGCAAAGAACTTTTGGAAAAAGGCAATCAGGGTTTAGCTTTGACTACTCTTACTAAATCTCAAAAATATCTAATTTTTGCTGTTCAAGAAGCTATTGATAATGATCAAGCTCCTGCTTTGACAAAAAAATACCTAAAAGATGCACTTGAACAACATATGACAGAAGTAAAAAACATGATTAGTAAATTCTCTGCTTCAGAGAGAGATGTGATTGAAAAATTGTGTGCTGAAACCCAAACATTAAAGGAGCAATTAGAAAGTGAAATTAAATAGTTCAAATTCTTATTTTTTGATTGTTGTTTAAGGAAAAATAATTTTTAAGTTTTAAAAACTGATAGTTTTTGACCCATTTGATTATAGTTGACAGGTATCCCCTTTGTGTGAGATTCTTTTATCCCATAAGCTCAATAAACACAAGTTATTGTGGTTAATCTTTAACAAAGATACAAGAGTTAGTAGTTTTTTAGTTGAGTTTATTTTAATTAAATGCAATGTCCTTATTGTCAAAACAGCGACACTTTTGTAATTGACTCACGTGAAGCTGACAATGGCTCTACTATTAGAAGAAGAAGAGTGTGCAATAAATGCCAGCGTCGTTTTACCACTTATGAAAGAGTGGAAAAAATAGACTTACTAGTGGTGAAAAAAGATGGTTCAAAACAAGAATTTGACAGAGAGAAAATTAAAAGAGGCCTGATGAAGGCTACTTGGAAAAGGCCTATTTCGATTGCCCAAATCAATGAGTTAATTGAGGAAGTAGAAAAAAAATTAAAATTAAAAGAAACAAGAGAAGTTAAAAGTTGGGAGGTAGGGAATCTAGTGATCAATCGTTTAAAGAAAATTGATCCATTATCATATTTATTATTTGCTTGTGTTTATCGAGATTTTGAAAGTCTAGAAAATTTTGAACAAGAATTAAAAAAAATAAGATAGATTTATATGGCACAGAAGAAAAAAACAAGATCTAGTCATAAACAGTCATTGCCAAAAAGAAGAATGAGGTTTGCTGTGCGTAAGTTAGCTAAGGGTTTGGGTGAGGCTGTAGCTAAAAGAACTTATTTGCGTACAGATAAAGATGGCAATTTAGAGAAATGGGCGGAAGTTGCTCATCGGGTTGCTTTGGGAAATTCTTCTTTGGCTATTGATAGCAATAAAAAACATCGTCAAGAAGAGTATGAGATTTTGAAAAAGCATATTGCTAATGCTTCTTTGTTGATGAGTGGTCGTCACTTACAACATGGTGATAAAGATCAGATTAAGAAAAACATGGAGGTCTTTACTAACTGTGCTACTGCTTCTAGTTCTTTCTTGCTTTTTTATCTTTTGTTGAATGGTTCTGGAGTAGGTAGGGCTTATGATGATGATTTGATGGTTGTTGATTGGGACAACATGCCCAATATTCACTGTGTTTTATCTGAAGATCACAAAGATTTTGTTTGGGGTGAGGATGAAAGTACTCAAGAGGCTAGACATAAATATCATAAGGCACATTGGTATAAAATACCTGATACTCGTGAGGGCTGGGCTCAAGCAGTAGAAAAAATAGAAGTGATGGCTTTTGAAAAGAAATATAAAGATGATTTGCTAGTAGTTGATTTCTCTGATGTTAGGGGCAAAGGTTCTTTGATTAAAGGAATGCAAAATAGACCTGCGTCAGGTCCTAGACCCTTGATTAAGGCTATTCAAAAAGTAGCGACTGTACGTAGCGCTGGTATGGAGCGTTGGAAACAAACACTATTTATTGATCATTATTTGTCTGAATGCGTTTTGGTTGGAGGGGCTAGAAGGGCAGCTAGAATTGCCACTAAAGCTTGGACTGATCCTGGTATTTTAGATTTTATCTCAGTTAAAAAGAATGGTTTCTTGTGGTCAGCTAATAATAGCGTGGCAGTTGATGATAAGTTTTGGAAGCAGAAAAGTAAGCACTCACAAAAGGTTTTGGATGCTGTTTTGCATGCTTCTTATCATCATAAAACAGGTGAACCAGGTTTTGTAAATCAACACAAACTAGTACAGAATGATGAGGATTTTGATGGTTATCTAGATGGAAAATATGCTAGGAGCAAAAAATATAAGTCATTTAAAAGAACGACCAAGATGATGGCAGCAATTGCTAGGCATGCTAGTAGTAAATACTACACCCAAATTCCTAATCCTTGTGGTGAAATTACTCTCAATATGTTGGGTGGCTATTGTGTGATTGCTGATGTAGTACCTTATTTTGCTCCTAATACTGAGGCTGCAGAAGAAGCTTTTAGAGCTGCCAGCAGAGCTTTGATTAGAGTGAATACATATATGGATTGTTTGTACAAACGTGAGGTTAAAAGGACCAATAGAATTGGAGTTAGTATAACTGGGATTCATGAATATGCTTGGAATGCATTTGGTTTTGGTTTCAGAGATTTGATTGATGAAGAAAAGAGTAAGGATTTTTGGATGACCATTGCAAGATATAAAAGAGCAGTTATGGAAGAGGCAGAGAAATACTCCAAACAGCTGAAAGTAACAGTACCTCACACCAATACTACTATCAAACCTTCTGGTACGATTTCTAAGTTATTTGCTTTGAGCGAAGGAGCACATCTACCGGCTATGCGTGAGTATTTACGCTGGGTGCAGTTTAGAGATGATGAGCCTTTAGTTAAGCGTTATAAACGCTTAGGTTATCCAGTGAAAGTTCTTAAGAGCTATCGTGGGACTACAGTAGTTGGTTTTCCCACCCAACCAGAAGTTTGTAAATTAGGTATGAATGGTAAGCTAGTGACTGCCAGCGAAGCAACCCCAGAGGAGCAATATAAATGGTTGATGTTATTAGAAAAGTATTGGATTGTTGGGGTTGATGTAAATGGTCAAGCTTTGTCAGAAGATACGGGTAATCAAGTTTCTTATACTCTCAAATATGATCCTAAAAAAGTTAGCTACAGACAGTTTTCTAGAATGCTAAGAAAATATCAACCTTTGATTAAAACTTGTAGTGTCATGCCACAAGTAGATCGTACTGCTTATGAATATCAACCAGAAGAATCGCTAACGATTAATGAGTTTATGAAAGTGATCCGTGAGATTACTGATGATGAGGATGTTTTGGAAGATATTGATTTGGAGCACCTCAAGTGCCAAAATGGAGCTTGTCCGATATAGTCATTTAGCCATCGCTGCCACTACAAATCTTCCGTCCTTTTCACCAATCAACTACTTTCATCGTTAGACAGTTTTTTTTATTTTTTAATCTGCCAGACCACTTACATCTTCTTGTTTTTTTTCTTGAATTAGAAAATCAGCCTTTGTTTTTTCAACTATAACTGGCTTAACGTAATCTGTCACCATTTTTTTCGAATCTACCACATTTAGAGCTTTAAAAAAGAAGCTAAAACGTTGAGCCAAGCTATCACGGATTTTAGCTTTGTTTTCTTCAGGAATATTCCAGATTTCTTGTTTAAATTGTCCCCATCCTTTTTTTCTCATTTTGTAGTGGAATTGAGCAGTGCTTTGATCAGCTTTTTTTTCATTGATTTGTTCAGTATCTAGCCAATGATAGATTTTATTTAGCAGATCTTGGGGAAAGGCAGGGTGATCCATTTGTAAATTTTGTATACCAGTAGCTAGATGTACCTCAATAGCCTCAGAAGCAGGGAATTGCTCAAAATATTTATCGTCAAGTGTCGAAGCTCCATGTTGCACAGTTCCTCCAAGCTGATACTTTTCCCGTCCTAATTTTGAGATTTTATCAAGAATTGAAAAATCGATCTTAATATCAGCCAAAGAACCATCAGTCAAAACTACTCCTCCATGATGGCTACCTGTTTGCACACTGATTTTACTTAAGCCTGCCATTTTTGAAGGCAAGCCAGCTTTAAAGCCATTCATAAAGGCTTCAAAGTCTGCTATGGTACTATTTTTACCACCAATGTGTCCGATTTCTCCACCTATAGAAATAGTTATTCCTTTAGGCTCAAGAGATCTAATTAATTTAGTCATTTCCAAGGAGTATTTAATATTAGCAACTTGTTGTTCTGTTTCTATGTCTTGGCTGAGATCTACCAAAGTAGACATATCAATATCAATGTTGTAAAAACCAGCTTTGATTGCTTGTCTAATTAGTTTTTTGATTGTTTCGATTTCTCCTGTTTTTGGCTGCCCGGCTTGATTAGAGACTTTAGCTTGAAAATGATCGCCTTGGATAAACAACGGTCCAGACCAATTTTCCCTGAAAGCAGCAGCAGCAATGACAGTCACATATTCTTGAGGAGATTGATTGGTATAAGTTATCTCAGAACGAGCAAGTTCAAAAATCATTGCTCCTACATTGATTTGTTTAGCAGCCTGGAAAGCCGCTCTAGCAGTATCGTAAGTCAAACCTTTGATATTAAAAGCAGGCACAGTGAAATCGTGAGCTAATTTATTTTTGGCTCTTGCTAGATAAAGATCATGGATTGAAGCAGGAATAATCTTGTTTTCTGTGGATAGCTGCCAGATTTGGTAGCGTGCTGCTTGCTTTTGCTCATCAGAGCCAAAAACAGCTTTTTGTACTAAATCATCCATCTTATCTTTTTTCATAATTATTTTTGATTAATATTTTTAATTACTTTTTTATAATTACTATCACTGCTTACATCGAACCAAATTCCCTGAAAAGGAAAAGCTAATAAGCGATTGTTTTCTGTTAATTTGGGAAAAACATCTTGTTCTAGTGTAGTTGGAGTTTTATCAGGAATAGCTTGAAAGATTTCATGCTCAAATATATAAATACCAGTATTGACGATACTGGCGGTTTGCCCAAGTTGACGTTTTTTAAAGTCCACGATCCTATGACCCTGCATAAAAACATTGTCATAAGAATCCTGTGACATTCTGGGTTTAACAGCCATTGTGACAAGACTTTTATTTTGAATATGAAATTCCAGCATATCTTCTAAGTTGATATTTGTGAGGATATCTCCGGCGATAACATAAAAAGTATCTTTGATTAATTTTTTAGTATTTTTAATTGCTCCAGCTGTTCCGAGAGGTTTTTTTTCATAAAGATAATCAATTGTAAGATTAAATTGTGAGCCGTCACCCAATAGTTCTTGTATTTTTTTTCCTCGTGAATTAGTGGCAATGATTACTTTTTCTACTCCATATTTTTTAAGATGATCAATGGTGTAGCTAATGAGAGGTTTTTTATCAATCAAAGTCAGTGCTTTAATCATAGTTTCATTGGGAAGCTTAACTCCACCAGCTAAAATAACAGCGGTTTTAAGACGATGCTTTAGACTTTGTTCAAGTAAATGCTCAATGGCGTGAGAACGATTACGGATTTCTTTTTTATCAATCAATTGATCAATTTTTTTAAGAGTAGAGCTGGATAAGCTGATAGTTAATCTGGATTTACTCATTAGATCTCTATAATTTTTTGATTAGGGGTTTAATTCCTGGCAACATTTTACCAGATAAAAATTCTAAAGCAGAGCCACCGGCTGCTGAAACATAGTCAAAACGATGTTCCAATTTAAATTTTTTGATAGCAGCGATGGTATCTCCACCTCCAAGGATGGTAGTGGCACTGCTTTTAGCAATCGCTTTAGCGATTTCTCTAGTCCCTTTTGCAAAAAGTTCATTTTCAAACACTCCCATTGGCCCGTTCCAAAAAATAGTTTGCGCTTGAAGAATTAGTTCTTTGAAAAGGCGGATGGTTTTTTTACCAATATCCAAGTACATCAGGTTTTTATGAGGATGATCGTCAACTAGATCTATGCTGACAATTTTTTTACTATTCACTGATCTTGCAGCCAGTACATCTGTAGGATAGATAATTTTAGGCAGAGGAATATAGTTATCTTTGAGTAGTCTTTCTTGCTTTGTATCTTCGATCAATTCTTCTGCTATTTCAACATAATCCACGCCTTGTTTTTTAAGATCAGCTGGTGCATCTTGTAAATAGGATTTAGAGATATCAAAACCTTCTGCTTTCAAAAAATTGTTAGCCACTCCACCCCCAACTAAAACAGCATCAGCAATTTTAGCTAGATGTTCAATAGCTGCAACCTTATCAGAAATTTTGGCACCGCCAATTACAATGATAAAAGGACGTCTGGGTTGAGTCATTAGAGAAGACAGAGCCTCTACCTCTTTTTTGAGAACGAAACCAGGATAACTAGGTAGATACTTAGTCACTGCTACAAAAGAAGCATGAGATCGGTGAGAGGTGGAAAAGGCTTCGTTGACATAAATGTCTGCCAGTTTAGCCAGCTGTTTAGCAAACTGTTGATTATTCTTTTTTTCTTCTGGATAGAAACGTAAATTTTCCAATAATAATATTTCTCCATTTTGAGCTGCTTTTATTTGGCTTTCAACTTCATCCCCAATGCAGTCATCAATAAATTTGACAGATTTTTTTAATAAAGAAGCAAGATGTTTAGCAATTGGTTTAAGACTAAGTTCTTTTTTAGCTTTACCAGCAGGTCTGCCCAAGTGAGAAATAATAACTATTTTGGCATTGCTTTTGAGTAAAAAATTAATTGTTTCCAGAGAATCCTGGATGCGCTTGTCATCACTGATGATGATTTTTCCATTCTTTTCTTTTAAAGGCACATTATAATCAGCTCTTAAGAGAACAGTTTTATTTTGTATATCTTGTGGAGATAAAATTTTGAGTTTTAACATATTTCTGCTTGCCGCGCTTGTATCTTAGTTTAATAAGATACTAAGTAAGTTTATTTTTAATCCAATTGCCTGCTATTTTGCTTAAAAAAATTACAATTAGGGCAATTAACAGGTGTTCAGTCACAGCTTTCCAAGCAGCCTTTTTTTGCTGTTTTGCCATCATGAAACTAAAAATTGTTAACAATGTTATTCCCCAGCTAAGATCAAGCATAAAAGCAGTTTTGAGAGAAAAGAATATGAAGGGCCAGACAAAACTAAGGGCAAAAATGAATTTGAAAAATAAAGTGGTTATGGTAGCTAGCCAGATTTCTTTATGTTTTTTTTTCTTAATTTCTTCTGCAATATGAATACCTAGAGCATCTGACATAGAATCAGCAATGGCAATAGTCAAAATTCCAGCAATAATGACATTGTTTGAAGCATCTCCAGAGATTAAACCTGTAATTAAACCTAAAGTAGTGATTATCCCTGAAGTTAGTCCAAAACTAAAACCAGTTTTAACTGAATTTTTCATGATTAAGGTTTATATTAAGCTTAATCATGAAATTAGCCAAGAGTCTATTTTTAATTTGAGATTAGATTATTGCTAGATTTTTTAAAATATTAATATCCGTTATATTGATCAATATAGGATCTCATGTTAGGATAACACATTGTGAAAAAGAAGCATCCTATAAGAAGAGCAAATAAAAGAAAAAATATCAAAAGATATAAAAATATTACCAAAAAAAACAATGGTATTAATTTTATTTTAGAGATAAAAAAGATAATCAAAAGATTAATTAATTTATCAGAATATAAAAAAAATATTCAAAAAATCAAAAAAAAGCTATTAAAACTTAGAATTGCTATAAAGAAAAAGAATAAGTCTTTAAATAAAAAATATAGGATTGTTTTTAAACAAAAAAGAATTAAATCAAAATTTGAAAAATTTAAGCAAAAGTTTAATAAATCAAAAAAAGACTTTCAAAAATCTCTAAGAGCATATTTGCAAAATAAAAAGAAAACAATCAAGATTAAAAAAAAATCTGGTGTTATTTTTTCCCAAGGGATTTCTTTCAAAAGTTTTTATCAAGCTAAAAGAAAGTATTTAAGTAGTTTTTCAAAAAAATCATTAACTAAGCTTCAGCAGAATTTTTTCCATCCTATTGCCTTCTATTTAAAAAGACATCCCAGAAGAAGCTCTTTATCTTTGGGTATTACGGTATTAATCATTGTTAATAGCATTGCTGTTTATAATTGGATTTTCAAGGATTTACCTTCACCAATGGGTTTGAGTGAGAATGAACAAGTGGTGACTACCAGAATATTAGATCGCAATGGTAATTTGCTTTTCAGGATCTATAAAGATGAAAATCGCACTCTAATTCCGCTTTCTCAGGTACCAGAGCACATGATACAGGCTACTTTAGCTATAGAGGACCAAGATTTTTATAAGCATCATGGTTTTTCTATTAAAGGAATTATCAGGGCTTTGATTGCCAATGTCCAAGGCAAGTCGATTCAAGGAGGTTCTACTATCACCCAACAATTAGTGAAAAATAGATTGCTTAGTTCAGAAAGAACCATTAGAAGAAAAATAAGAGAGGTGATTTTGTCAATTTTGGTAGAGGGAAGTTATTCCAAAGAAGAGATCTTAGAAATGTATTTAAATCAAGTTGCTTATGGTGGCTCAACCTATGGCATTGAGGAAGCAGCCTGGAGATACTTCAATAAAAAAGCAAAAAATTTAACTTTAGCTGAAAGTGCGATGTTGGCAGCTTTACCTGCAGCTCCTAGTGTTTACACGCCATTTGGCTCTAATCCAGAATTAGCCTATACTAGGCAACGTGAGGTACTAAGGAGGATGGTAGAAGATGATTATATTGAGCAAGAACAAGCAAATGTAGCTAAAAACGAAGAATTGAAATTTAGACAAGATGTAATTGATATAAGAGCTCCTCACTTTGTGATGTATTTGAAAAGACTATTGGCAGAAAGGTATGGTGAAGAGATTTTATATGAAGGTGGCTTAGAGGTAAGGACCACTCTAGATCTTGCTTTGCAAGAAGAGGTACAAAAAATTGTTACAGCAGAGGTAGAAAAACTAGCTCCTTTACGAGTGAATAATGGTGCCAGTCTGGTCACTAATCCTCAAACTGGAGAAATTCTAGCGATGGTGGGTAGTAAGAATTACTTTGATTTTGCCAATGATGGACAAGTGAATGTTACAATTAGACCAAGACAGCCAGGTAGTTCTATTAAACCTTTGACTTATGCCTTAGCTTTTGAGAAAGGTAAAACTCCATCTTCCACTATTGATGACAGCCCAATTACTTATAGTATTCCTGGCAGTCAACCTTATAGCCCTAAAAACTATGATGGTAAATATCATGGTAGGGTAACTATTAGAGAAGCCTTAGCTTCTTCTTATAATATTCCTGCAGTGAAAACCTTAGCCAGTATTGGAGTTGAGCAAATGCTTGATAAGGCGGAAGAAATAGGTATTAGCACTTGGACTGATCGTAAGCGTTTTGGTTTATCTCTGACTTTAGGAGCTGGTGAAGTATTGATGACTGATATGGCAAAACTCTATGCTACTTTTGCTAATTTGGGGAACACAGTGGATCTAAATCCTTTTTTGGAAATAAAAAATTATAAAGGAGAAGTTTTATATAAAAACAGCTGTGTCTTAAATAAAAAAGACTGTGTGGTTAGACCTACTTTTGATGCTCAGATAGCTTATCAAATCACTAGTATTCTAGCTGATAATCAAGCTCGCACACCTGCTTTTGGCCCCAGAAGCGTTTTACATATTCCTAATCAAGAAGTGGCTGTCAAGACAGGTACAACTAATAATTTACGTGATAACTGGACAATTGGTTATACTACTGATCGTTTGGTAGCAGTTTGGGTGGGTAATAACGACAATCAACCTATGAGTTATGTAGCTTCTGGTATCACTGGCGCTTCGCCAATTTGGAACAACATTATGCTCTTATTGCTAGATGATGAGCAAGCACATGTTTTTGCTATTCCTGATGGTTTTGTAAAGCTTAAAGTTTGTAGTCCAACAGGCACTTTGCCATGTAAAGGTTGTCCAGTGATAAGAGAAGAAATTTTTATTATTGGCACTGAACCTAAAAAGGCTTGTAATCCTGCTTGGTTTAAACCAGAAGATGAGGAAGAAGGGGAGAATAGAGACAAGATTTTAGAAGGAATTAGTATCTAAAAAGCAAAGCTTTGAATAGCCGTTTGCCTAATTTTAGTATTTTTGGCAGAGTTTTATTTTCTTGTCTGCATGATAAGATAGGAAATGATCACTGTGACCAGCAAGAGAATTGGAGCTACCAATTTTTCTGCTAAACTAACTTCTTCTTTTTTGTGATTGGCAGTGAGCTTTTTAGGTTTTTTTCGTCTTTTTTCGTCTTTTAATTTTTTTTCAGAAGTTTTTTTTATAAAATTTTTCATAAAATCCATTTTTTTGATTTTCTTGTTCTTGTTTTAGGAATCTAACTCTTTCTACAATCATATCAACTACTTTATCAATATTTAAATCAGAGCTTTCTATCACCCAAGCATCAGGCATAATATAGAGTGGGTCTGTTGATCGATTTCTATCTCTCTCATCTCTTTTTTTTATTTCTTCTTGCATTTGGTCAAAGTTAACATCTATTCCATGAGATTGTCTTTGAAAGTGTCTCCTTCTAGATCTAACTAATTCATTGGCAGTAAGGAAAATTTTTAAACTAGCATTAGGTAGTACTCTATAAGTAATATCTCTACCTTCCATAATGACGTCTTGTTGTTTGGCAATTTCTTGTTGTTTTTCAACTAAAATATTTCTTACCTTAGGATGAGTAGAAACGATAGAAGATCCCAAAGCCAATTTCTCTGTCCTAATTTTCCAAGACACATCTTCACCATTAAGCAGCGCTGTAGTTAAGCGACCATCTCGTTCTTCAGCTCTAGGGTTTCTTAATTCTATACGAGCATTTTTAATAAGCTCAACAATAGCATCTTCATCCTCCCATGAGACATTATGTTGATCACATAGTAGAGCAACCATCCGATACATAGCACCAGTGTCAACATAAAGTAAGCCTAATCTCTGAGCTACTAATCTGGAAACAGTACCTTTGCCAGCTGCCACTGGGCCATCAATTGCAATTTGAAGTGGTTTTTTCATAGCAAGCTTTAATAACAAGATTTTTTATGAAGTAAAAGAACGCTTACTTTCTATTCCGCTACAAGTCTATTCAGTTTTTAAAATGACTTATTTCTTTCTTCTTCTGGTTCTTTTTGAAGTAGTTTTTCTTTTTTTACGAGTTTTCTTTTTATTATCTACTAGCCAGTCATCTCTATCAGAAGTTAATAATCCTCCCAGCCCAACTACAATCAATATCACTGGCCAGAGATTCCAGAATGATTTTGGTAACATACCCATATTAGAGGCCAAAAAGATTAATCCCATCACAACTAAAGTAGCTGGCCAAAATACTTTTTTAGGCATAATTCCTCCTTTTATTTATAAATTCTTATTTAAGAATAAGTCTATTAAAACTTAATTTTTCTATCTAGACAAGAGGAAGAAAGTAAAGTTAGTTTATATCTTTCAATAATCTCTTGCTATTTTTTTAGATTTTTAATAAAAATCACAGCATATTCATCTTGATAAGTTAATTGCCATTCCGGATCTAAATTCCTGGCTTTAAGAAAAGCTTGTCCCCAATCTGTCAGATCTAAATGACTGAAAAATATGCTTTGGAAATCATATTGATTCATTAATTCTTGCCATTTTTTTTCACTTATTTGCATCGGAATATATTGTTCTTGAAAAAATATTTTGCCATATGCTTCAGGACGGTTGTCAGTAAAGACTTGCCAATCAGGATAAAGTGTATAAATTAGATAACTACCAATATCATAGTTATTAAAGATTTTACCTTTGATATTGAGCTTGATGAAAAATTCAGCAGCAGCAAATTGTTCTTTAGCAGGGGCCAAGGCGCGATTTTTAAAAGAAAAAAGAGGAGAGAATTTGCCAGATACAACTAGGGCAGAAATAAATAGATAAATAATACTGATAATAACTAGAATATTTTGTTTTTGATTTTGGATCTTGATTTTCTTTTTTAAGCGCTGGCAAATTCTAGATAGGGAAATGGCCATTATTGGTAAAGTGAAAAAACAAAAAATAGGTAAATTTCTTAAGGCCATAAATCCAAGCAAAATCCCTGATAAGTTAATAATCTTATGATCTAATTCACTATGTTTAAAATCGATGATAAAGAAAAGCAATCCCAAACTAGCAAAAATAAGATATAAGTACATTACTGGACTGATAAAAAATTTACTTAGAAAAAGCAAATCCTGATTTTCTAATACCTGGTAGCCATAATCATTGAAGATAGTGAAAGGTGTCAGTAAGCCTTGGTAAGTGTGAGGATTGATCAAAGACAGCAAAGTGAGCGTTACAGTGAGGTAGACTAGCTTTTTTTTCTCAGTTGGGTGAAATTTATCGCTCAATAGGGCAGTAAAAGTAAAAATTAGACTAAGATAAATAGCAAAGACAAATGAAATATGCAAGTTGACCCAGAGTAACTGTTGCAAGCTAAGTAAAAAAAATTGCTTTTTTCTAATTTTTTTATTTTTTTTAATAATTGTAAATTGCCATAGACTATAGCCCAAAAAAAGATAGCCAAAACTTTCAGGTCTAATATCATAACGATGGGAAACAATTAAAACGGCCACTAGAGTTAAAATTAAGGCTAAATTAGTGGATGAGTTGGCTTTAATAGTTTTAAATAAAAATAAAAGTGCTATCAGTAAAATGAAAATATGAAAGATAGTTAGAGTTTGAAAATTAAAAGTTTTGACAATTAGAAAAAAAACTAAGCCAGAAAGCCAATGGTGATTAATGAATTTTTTTTCTGGCAAAGTATAAGAGTAGTGGTTTTTAAAAAGAACATTGAAATTGCCATTGATAATCTCTCTGCCATTACTTAGATGGCGGCCTAAGTCAATTCTAGTTAAATCATTTGGGGTGGCAAGTATAAAACCATAAAGAGCCATGACCGTAATTAAGAGTAAAGTTTGGAATTTAGACATGCTTTCAATAGGATGATTTCATTTGTTTGGCAATTTGCCTTTTGATATCTCGTTTTTTAATTTTTTCCCTTTTTTCGTATTCTTTTTTCCCTTTGCCAACGCCAAAGTTTAATTTAATCACATTGCGTTTCAATTCAAAAGACAAAGGAACTATAGTCCAGCCTTTTTGGTCACTAAGACCAATCAATTGCTGGATTTCTTTTTTTTTAAGTAGCAATTTGCGACTCCGTTTTGGATCGTAGTCTGTGTTGTCAGCAAATTTATAGGGATTGATCTGGGCATTAATTAGAAAGGCCTCTCCATCTAGGATTTTGATAAAACTACCACGCAGGCTAGCATGTTTGTTTCTCAGACTTTTGACTTCTGGTCCAGTTAAAACAATCCCAGCGTGGTAGGTTTTGGAAATCTGATAGTCAAATTTGGCTCTTTTGTTGATGACCAGTGGCATAGTGATAGTATACAGTTGGTGAAGCTCGGTAGTAAATTGTCTGCTAACTCAAGCTTAGCCAGACCTCGCTTCAACGCTCTAAGATTCATCATATAGTAAATTAAAATCAATAAATCAAAGGAACATTTAGTAAAATATTAGCTGTCACAACTCCATCTCATAGAGCAGTGATCCACTGACAGCAAAAATCTTATTTTTTTCTTTACTAATCACAAAATCAGTTACGCTCTTCAAGGAAAGGCTTTTCTTTTCACTAAAGTATTTACCATCCTTAGTTAAAGCTACCACTCTAAATTGATTTGCATCCAAAACATAGAGATATTCTAGTTCTTCGCTAGTAAAGATTTTTATTTTTGAATCAAAAGCATCAACTAAACCTTCGATATTAAATTCCACTTCACTACCTTTGGAAAATTTTTTTATTTCTCCAGAATTAGTAGTTAGCCAGATAGAACCATCAATAGTCATTGAATCTATTTCTTCAAACTTAATGTCTTTTTTAGACACAAACCAACCAATTGCCTGACTCAAACCATCTTCACCTTGGCTGTAGCGATAGAGATTTCTTTTTTCTGGGTTAAGAATATAAAGATAGCTGTTGAATCTGCCAAAAATATTACCAGCCCTATCTGAGTCTCCTTCCTCTTTCAGAACTGTTATCTTTTTACTGCCTAAATCAATTTGGCGAATACCATTGCCAAGTAAATAAATTTTATTTTCGCCCAAAACTACATCCACTAATTTATCAGCATCTTCTACATTAAAGACCTCATGTTCTTTGTTATCCAAATTGATAACAATAATTTGTTTTTTACCAGTATCCAAAAAGGCTAATTTTTCCTTGTTAATCGCGATTTTGGAACTGACAAAATTAGATTCAATATTTCTTAAGTCAACGAAAACAGTCAATTCGTCAAATTCTTGTCTGCCTGATATTTCCTGATAAAAATCTTTAGCGGCTGAAAGTTCTTTTTGGATTTCTTTGAGTGATCGTTTTTTTTGCTCTTTTGCTTTAGCCAAGTTTTCTAAATTTTCAATAGCAAGAGTTAATTTTTCTCTAGCAGTAATCGGATCTTGCTCTGCAATGTCTTTAGCTTCAGCAATCATTTGCACAAAGGGATTAATTTCTTCTCTGATAGCATTTAGTTCTTTGTTGACCTTCATCCTCCAGACAACAATTAAAGTCGAGCCAACAATGATAAAAACTAAGATCGAAAACAGCACTTTAGCGATTTTTTTTGATGAATATTTGCTGACATAAGTTTCTTTGGAAGATAGATTCTGTTTCAGGAAATCACTACCCTTTTGTAGAATTTTTTGGCTTAATTTAAGACTTTTAAGAACAGTGTTTTTACTGCCACTTAGGCCGCGTTTAATAAGTACGCTGGCAGATTTAAGAAATTTTTTAAATTGAAAATTTGGCCTTTTTTTAGAAATATTGCTAGTTGTTTGAGTAGGGGCAAAGTTATCTATTATTTCTAAATCAGGATCTGCAATGCTTTCTTCTTGCCAGTCAAGTTCATTTTGTTTTTTTACTTTGTTTTTTTGCTTGAAAATATCATCTGCTGCTTGCTCTAGCACGTTATCAGTATTTAAACTTTGTTCTAATCTTTCTGCTTCAGTATCAATTTCTAAACTAAAATCTAGATTCTTTGTTTTTTCAACTTTTTCTTCACTTAATTTTTGGTAGACAAAGCTCAGCGCAGACAATGATGAATTTGCTTGAGCATGGATGGCCGGCACAATTGAGGTAATCACAGTTTCCAGCTCAAACCCTTGATTTAGTTTTTGTTTGATTTCTTCTAAAAATTTAAATACTTGATGAGTAGTGAGGAGAAGCACATCCTCTTTTTTAAATTCACCTTGGATGATTTTAATTCTATTAGTACTGGAAAGTATCTTGCCAATTTTATCGCCTCTTTTAAGGGTAATACTACCGTTATATGTGAGAAAGAAGGCCTGTCCTTCTTGAGGAAAAAAAGCTGCTGACAATTGTAATTGGCAGTTATTATCTCTGAGATTTTTGATAGAACTTAAAAGCAGCTGATGAAGAGCGGCCGCACTAGCATTAGCAGGAGTTTGTTTGAGTTGTTGACTGAAATCTTTGCCAATGTTTTTTGCATTTTTTCCAGCTATGGAAAAAGCACAGATCAGGTTGCCAGCCTCATTTGCAGTTATTTGAGACCAACCATTAGCAAGTGGCAGGCCAATCAGGGGTGTTGACTGCACTCTTGGCATAGGGCTATTGTATCATAAGCGAGTTTGGAGGATTTTAGTGGAGTTATACCTTAGATCTTAAAATAGTGATAATTATAATTTAAATAATCTTAAGTCTGCTAAAATACTATAATTAATGATCATTTTAAATACAAAAGACACCAGTCAAGCAGAAATAATTGAACAAGCGGTAGCTGTTTTAAAAAAAGGCGGTTTAGTGATTTATCCTACAGAGACCGTGTATGGGGCCGGGGTAGACGTCAGCAATCAGGCGGCAGTGAATAAGTTATTGCAGTACAAGTCACGTCGAGAAGGAAAGCCTTTGTCAGTGGCAGTCACTGATCAAAAAATGGCTGAAAAATATGTAGAGATTAATAAGCAAGCCAAAAAATTATATAAACAATTTTTACCTGGGCCAATGACAATCATTTCTAAAGGCAAAGATACAGTGGCGGCTGGAGTTGAATCTGAATTTGGAACTTTAGGAATTAGAATTCCTGATTATGATTTGATTTTGAAAATAGTAGCAAAATTAGGCAGAGGGATTACTGCTACTTCTGCTAATGCCTCTGGTAAAAAAAGACCCTATACAGTAGCAGATATTTTAAATAATCTTTCAGCAAAGCAGAAAAACTTGATAGATTTAATTATTGATGCTGGCAAATTAGCGCCTAATCCACCCTCTACAGTGATTGATACCACTTTATCTACTCCTACTATTTTACGAAAAGGCAAGACTAAGCTTGTTGGTTCTGATGAAAAAAGCACTCAACTTAAATCAGAATCAGAAAAGATGACTAAAGAAATTGCCGGTCGAATTATGCTCAAATACTGGGATCGAATTAAAAAAACAGCTTTGATTTTAGGCTTAGATGGTCAATTAGGAGCTGGTAAAACAATTTTTACCAAAGGTGTGGCTGAATTTCTTAAAATCAAAGAAACTATCAGTTCCCCAACTTATACTTATCTCAATGAATATGACTTTAAAAGATACCAAACAAAAGGGAAACTCTACCACTTTGACATGTGGAAAGTAGATTCAGAAAAGGAGTTGACTTTGTTTGAGATAGATAAGTTAGTTAGACCTAATAATGTCTTGGTGATCGAGTGGTGGGATCAGATTGCTGGCTTTTTAGCTAATAAGAGATATGCAATTATTAAAATAAATATTGATGTATTAGATAAAGAAAATAGGGAGTTGATAATTACTGAAAAATTTTCATAATTCAGAGAAGCTGCTGATAAGGTCAGATTAGATTAATAAAATATCAACTTATTTAAGTGATTTTTAGAAAAAACATTAGTATATATAAATCTTGACCGTTGAAGCGAGGTCTGATTAGGATTGACCTAGATCTTTATATACTACCGAGCTTCACCGAGTGAGCTTTGTATCTTATAAAACAGAAGAAATATTTCTGCGAACGTGTTCAAGATTTATGTATAGTAATGTTTTGGATGCTGAACTTTACATGAACTCGTCTGATATTTTATTAATTAATTATGACCAATCTACTACCTCTCATCCTCGCCATCGACACTTCTTGTGATGATACTTCAGTCGCTATTACTCAAGGTCAAGTAGTCTTGGCCAATGTCATTTCCTCTCAAACTCAGCTACACAAACCTTATGGAGGAGTTTTTCCTACTATAGCTAAGCAAGCTCATAAAGAAAATATTGATGCAGCTATTAAAATAGCTCTTAAGCGTGCTAGTCTTACAATAGGTAAAATTGATGCTTTTGCGGTAACCATAGGTCCAGGTTTGGCACCAGCTCTGGAAGTTGGCATTGCTAAAGCAAAAGCTTTAGCCAAATTAGATCAAAAACTTTTAATAGCCATCAACCACACAGAAGGGCATATTTTATCGGTTTTGGCTCAAAGGAAATCCAGAACTGGCAGGCAAGGTTTGGAGCAAAAAGTCAAAACCACAGCTCGAAAGTCAACAACAGGAGTAAGAAAAACAAATTTATCCCAAGCAAAAAGCATCCACCCTCTTCCGACAGAAAAATTTCCAGCCCTAGCCATTGTAGTTTCAGGGGGTCACAGTCAATTTATTCTGGTCAAAAATATTGGCGATTATCAGATTTTAGGTTCCACTATCGATGATGCTGCTGGAGAATGTTTAGACAAAGTAGGCCGAATGCTCAATCTAGGTTATCCTGCTGGGCCAGTAATAGAAGAATTTGCCAAAAAAGGCAATGCAAAAAAGTTTGAATTTCCTTTACCAATGACTACTATTAAAAATTTTAATTTAAGTTTTTCTGGTCTTAAAACTTATGCTAGCAATTTGATTAGGCAATTAGAGGCAGCAGGCAAACTAAACAAACAAGCAATTTATGATATTTCTGCCTCTTTTCAAAGAGCTGTATTTAAACATATTGCTTATAAATTGGACAAGATTCTTAAAGCAGAAACAAGTCTACTCCAAAGCGAAAAATATTTTCAAGAAATCTGGTTGGGTGGAGGGGTCAGTGCCAATATTAGTTTAAGAAAAATGATTCGTGAGACAATAAAAAACTATCTTAGTTCTACTGATAAGTCACTTTTAAAATTAGAACAAGATAGAGAAAAATTAATGAGTTCCCAGAAGCGGAAACTCAGGCTCAAAGTTCCTTTCTCAAAAAAATTATGTAGTGATAATGCTGCTATGATTGGCATAGCTGCTTTTTATAAATATCAACAAGCTGAATTTGTCGACAAAATAGATCAGTTAGAAAGAAAACCAAGATTCTTAGTTTAGCAGTCGGCTTATTTTATAAATTTGATATAATTGCCCTGCTCTATGAAATATAGTAAAAGTAAGCATGATCAATCCTTATTATCTCTTACTCAAGAAGTATCTGCTGATGAGGTTAAATTTGATTTATATATTAAAGCTCGAGAAATTAAACAGATTAATGAGTATTTAGAAAGGATTATGCTCTTTAGTAAAAAAAGAAAGCAAGCATGGCTTGGTGAAAACGAAGAAATGATTAATCAGCTTTTGGATTCTATAATGGAAGACTCAATGATGGTCATGGATGGTTTGGAAGTAGATAGTGAATCAATGGAGCTAAGTGTTGAATTAATGATTAACCTCAGAAATGCAGTCTATACTCTTAGAAATTTAATTTATTCAAAACAGAGGATTAAACATTGACAATGTCTCGTTATGGTCATTTAAAAATCATTTTCTATTTGCTAACTACTTTTTTTGTATTTGTTATTTTGCTTCTTTTTTTTCAACCTTTTTATAATTTAAATAATAAAATTAATGATTTATTTTATAGCTCTACAAATCAGAAATCAGAAATTGTAATTGTAGCTATCGATGATTTATCCTTGCAAACAGTACAAGCTTGGCCATGGTCAGCTGAAAAGCAAGCTGAGTTAATTAATATTATCAAAGAGCAGCATCCCAAATTGATTGCCTATGCAGCAAGCTATCCTAGCCCAGATGTAGAAGAACAAGTAGTTTTAAGTAAATTGAATGAAATTGATAATCTAGTGATGAGCAAGGTAAATAATTTTTATTTAGGACCAAAGGGTCATCTAGATTTAGAAAAATCCTCAGATGGAAAAGTAAGACAGATTTTAACTGAAAAAAACCTATTTCCTTCATTTTCACTTGTCAGTGCCGAAGTTTTGAACTATACCATGACTGAAACACATTTAAATATCAATTATCGATTTAAAACTGGCAGCCTATTACAATTATCTGCTCAAGATATTTTTTCAGGCAGGAATTTAATTAAACTTAAAGATAAAATTGTTTTGATTGATTTAGTGAATGCTGATTCCAGTATGGATGTAGAAACGCCTTTAGGTTTAATGAAGCCAATTGAGGTTCAGGCAAATGCAATTGATACAGTTTTGAGTTTGAGAGCCTTACGCAAATTACCAAAAAGTCAAGAAACAATTATTGCTCTTTTTTTAGCAATTTTACCTCTTTTTCTTGCTAAATTTATTCGCATTAAACAATGGCTTGGTTCAGCAATTTTCCTTTTATTAGGGATTGTTTTAATTGCTTTCCTAGCTTTTAGATTCTTTTATATTATTACACCTGTTTTTTATTGGTTACTGCTAATTTTATTTGGAGTTTTATTAGCTATTTTTATTAAGTGGAAATTAAAAAATCTAACTCAAGTTCTTCTGAAAAAAATTTTTGGCAACACTGTTTCTCCAGAAGTGCTAAGCACTTTGTTAAAGAATCCAGAAAAAGTATCTTTGCAAGGTGAGAAACTTGAGTTAACTGTTTTGTTTGTAAGAATCAAAAATTTCAGTGATTTTGTAGAAAAAAATGATGCTAAAACAACAGTGTCTAAATTAAAGAATTTTTTAGAAACTTGCACAGACATTGTTATTAGTCACCAAGGTACAATTGATAAATACTCAAGAAATACAATAATAGCTTTTTGGGGAGCGCCACTATCAGATAAGCAACAGGCTAGTAAGGCTTGTGTGACTGCTTTAGAGATTCAAGATCGTATTGGGGAAGAAAGTCAACTTGAGCTAAGTATTGGCATCAGCTATGGGCTAGCAACTGTTGCTAGTTTGGAACTTGAAGGTTTAGATTATTCAGCCATTGGTGAAACAGTGGATCAAGCAATTATGCTTGAATCTGCTACTCAGGAACTAAAACAGACAATGCTTGTTTCTGAAAGCGTAGTTAAGAAGAACAAAGAAGAAAATAGTGATTTTAGATTTACAAAACTTAAGGCAATTAAAGTGGAAGGAAGTAGAAAGTCTGTTAAAGCTTATGGATTAGAGGGATAGTTGATGGGTTTTTTTGAGAAAATATGATTACATAATCTTAATATTTAATTAATTTGAGAGTCGTTCGCGGCAGCATTTCGTTTATTTTTAAGATGCAAGGCTCACTGGTGAAGCTCGGCAGTAAATTGATTACTTGATCAAGACCGAACCAGACCTCGCTTCAACACTCTCAAATTAATTAAATATTAAGATTATTTGATCGACTCTTTCAAAATAAAACCCATCTAACATCCTTATAACCGCAATCCGTGGTTGACAGATTTTTAGCAGTCTTTTAAGATATCTGCTAGTAATTAACTATTTTAACTGCCAATTTTTAAAATCAAATAGAAAGGATTATTTATGTCAGCTCAAATCAAAGTTTCTCAACTCAAACCCCTGTCAGGGTATATTTTAGTAGAACCAGCTAAATCAGAAACTAAAACCGCTGCTGGGATTTATTTACCAGAAAATGATAGTGACAAACCCCAACATGGTAAAGTTTTAGCTTGTGGTGCTTCAGTTTGGGAAAGTGGAGTCAAAGAAATCAAATGCCCTGTTAAAAAAGGCGATCAGGTGATCTACAAAAAATGGGGTGGTAATGATGTCAAAATTGATGATGTAGAATATCAATTTTTAAAATTTGACGATGTCTTAGCAGTTATTAAATAAAGAATTTTTAAGAAAAAGGAGAAAATTATGTCAGCAAAACAACTTTTATTTGGCGATGACGCCAGACAAAAAATGCTTGCCGGAATTAATAAGTTAGCTCAAGCAGTTACCACTACCTTAGGTCCAAAAGGTCGCAACGTTGCCTTAGATAAATCTTGGGGAGCTCCTAACGTGATTCATGACGGAGTAAGTGTAGCTAAGGAAATTGAGCTAGAAGATAAATTTGAAAACATGGGCGCTCAATTAGTCAAAGAAGCTGCTTCTAAGACCAATGATATTGCTGGAGATGGTACCACTACTGCCACTTTATTAGCACAAAAAATTAGTGCTAAAGGCATGAAATATGTTACTGCTGGTACTAATCCTATGATCATGAAAAAAGGTATTGATAAGGCAGTCAAAGCAGTCGTTGCTGAAATCAGGCGGCTAGCTAAACCAGTTAAAGAAAGTGATTGGAGGAAAGTAGCCACTATTTCTGCTCAAAGTGAAGAAATTGGTCAAAAGATTGCTGAAGCTCTTAAGTTAGTGGGCAAGGATGGAGTGGTAGAAGTCGAAGAAGGCAAGACCATGGAAATCGAAATCCAGCATAAAGAAGGTATGGAATTTGATAAGGGCTATGCCTCTCCTTACTTTGTTACTAATAGCGATAGCATGGAAGCGGTGGTCGAAAATCCATATATTTTAGTCACTGATCAAAAAATCTCTAACATCAAAGATGTCTTACCAGTTTTGGAAAAAGTTGTCTCTGCTAGTAAAGCAATTGTTATTTTAGCTGATGACATCGAAGGTGAGGCTCTTACCACTTTGGTTTTAAATAAACTACGTGGTTCCTTCAAATGTTTACCTGTCAAAGCTCCTGGTTTTGGTGATAGAAGAAAAGCTATGTTACAAGACATTGCTGTCCTAACTGGGGCTACTTTAATTAGTACTGAAACTGGTCGCCAGCTTAAGGATGCTGATTTAGCAGACCTTGGTGAGGCTGATAGTGTCAGGTCTACCAAAGATAGTACTAGAATTGTAGGTGGTAAGGGTAGTCAAGCTGATATTGATGCTAGGATTGCTCAAATTGATGCAGAAATCGAAGGTTCTGACAGTGAGTTTGACACTGAAAAACTCCAAGAACGTCGCGCCAAGCTCACCGGGGGTGTAGCTGTTCTCCAGGTAGGTGCTAGTACAGAAGTAGAGATGAAGAATCTTCAAGAGAGGGTCAAAGATGCTAAGGAGGCTACCAAAGCAGCGATTGAGGAAGGAATTATCCCTGGTGGCGGAGTTAGTTTTATTCAAGCAGGCAAGGCCCTAACTAAAGTCAAAACTGCTAGCGAAGATGAAAAAACAGGAGTTGAATTAATCAAATCCATTTTGGATGAACCACTGAGGATGTTGGCTGTAAACTCTGGAGTTGATGCTGGTTACGTAGTAGGCGAAGTTACTAAGAAAAAGAGCGCTAGCTGGGGTTTCAATGCTTTGACTAACAAATATGAAGATCTAGTCGAAGCAGGAGTGATTGAACCAGCTAAAGTAGCGATTGCTGCTTTAGAAAATGCTGCTAGTGTGGCTTCTATGATTCTTACTACAGAATGTTTAGTCACAGATGCCCCGGAAGATGAAAAAGCAGCTGCTATGTCATCAGCAGGTATGGGTGGCGGTATGCCAGGAATGATGTAAGTTTAGCCAAAAATTTAGAATAATATTTGGAAAAAAGGGCGAGTGTTTTTACTCGCTCTTTTTAGTTTTGACTTGATTTATTGAGTTAGTCTTGTCATAGTTAATTTATGTCTTTACAAAAAAAATTTACCAGTATTTTTCCATTTTCTAAATTTTTTGGAAATGAAATTGGGCCTTCAAACGATGAAGAGAATTTGGAAGAAAATTTATTTTGGGTAAATGCCGCTTTAAACAAGATTAATTATGAATTAACTCAGGCTGGTCTAGAAAGTTACCACGTCTTAGGAACTAAAGAAAATCAAGGTGAACCAGTAATTCTTACTAATAATTCTCCAAAAGCAGCTTACAATCTTTTATATGAATTGATTTTGTCTGAGCTTGACAAAATTAGTAATCACTATGTAGCTACTATTAATCAGGACAAGGCTGTTACTATTTGGCATTTAAATCCAACTGGGGCGTATAAATCTTATTTAGCTTTAGTCAAGGTCAATATTAGGGTTTATGCAAGATATTCACCCAGTTTTTCTCAGGAGCCTAGAATTTTTTTAAATTTTAATCCTCCTAATAGATTGAATATCAAAAAAATTCAAGCAATTATGTCACCAGAAGAATATAGGAGGATTTTTGTTTTACAGGAGTTGCAGCGTGAAGTTGGAGAATAAACAATAAATGTAAGTCTTTAGAGCGCGAAGCTTCACTTCTTAGATTAGTGGAACTTTACTAGGATTGTTTTAAAATGTAGCAGAGGTGGGATTTGAACCCACGACCTTCGGTTTATGAATCCGATGCTCTAACCAACTGAGCTACCCTGCCAAGTAAAACGAGTTAGAATTTTTATAAGTCGCTTATTAGCTTAACTGCAAACATGCAGATCGCTTAGATTAAATTCAACGTCCTTGATTATATCAGACTACTTGGGGTATAATAAACCCCTCTTTATATCTCTTTAGGAAAATATAAAAGACGCGCGGGATAGTGTACGGTGCACGTGAGGCTCATAATCTTACAGGCTAGGTTCGACTCCTAGTCCCGCAACAATGAGGGAATGAGAGGTTGTAGATAGGTTAATTTGTCCTCTACATCCATCAATTTTCCAGGTTCGACCGAAATACCTAAGTCTTTTGCTTCTTGCTTGCATTTTTCTATCATCCAAAATGGGTTATCCCGATTTATCAACACTTTTTTATTATGTAGCTTTAGGTTCGACCCAAGCATCTGAAGTATTTGAGTCTTAGTTTTAACATCACCTTGAGCAAACCAATAACGGGCATAGCAGGCAAACTCGAAAGTTTTTTTTGATATTTCAATCCAATCATATTGCCTTTGGTCCGTTGTTTGCATATCATTTTTTACTGTCTCAATTTCTTTTTTAAGTTTACTGAGTTCTGCCTCATAAGCTTCTTTCTCTTCTTCACTGGATTCTTCATATAGATCAGTAAAGCGGTGCTTTGTCATCCTTCTAAGCCTGGATTTGAGCTTCTCGTAGTTGGTAGTATTTCGTTTAGTAGCATCCTGGTCCTGGTCCACTTCTTTGTCATTTAATTCACTTATGTGATTAATAGCCCAATCTTTGAAGTCAGGATCAATCTCGAATTTTTTTAACTCATTGTCAATTTGTTCTTCAAGCTTTCCTATTTCTAAATATCCTTGAGAACAATTTTTATTGACCTTTTTGGTGCAGTGATAGTAGATGTAATGGAGAATAGTGGGGTTTTTCATCAATTCTATTTTCAAACCACACTTAATACACCTATCTCTTTTCCTTGTTTTAGCAAATTTTTTGCTACATTTTGGACAAATTATTTGCCATTTTTCCTCAGCAGTGATAAAACCACCACATTCACCACAAGTCATAATCCCTTTATAGGGAAAATCATATTTTTTTTGTATCGAGCGGCTTTTTTTACCTAGTCTAATCTGGATAATATCCCATTCATCTTTAGTAAACATTTTTGGGTATTTATGTTCACTTTCTTGGGTTACGCCTTCGATCTTTCTACTCATAACTCCATAATAAAAAGGGTCAGATAAAAGTCTGTAATAAGTTGATCTTGAAAGCGGTCCATCTCCTTGTTTTCTTTGAGGTAGGGTCCTGTATCCCATATCATTATTGAGCCAGTTTAAACTTTCTAAAACGGTCATTTCACCGCTAATTATTTTTTTTCCAGCCTGTTGTAGCAAAGAAAATCTTTTTTGATCTACTTTAACATCGCGTTTTTTGGTAAAAGGATGAGTAAAATTAATAAATCCTTGCTTAGCTGGACCACCCCATTCTTTATTCTCAAAAAATTTATACTTATTTCCACTATGAACATGGTCCGAAAGCTTAGTTGATTCATACTGTGATTGACTCAAGGCAAACTGGAGCAGCAAAATACCTTCGGCACTGTTATCAAATGTATAAGTGGCAAACTTAATATCTAGAATCTTTTTATCTGCTATGAGTTGCACGATTTTTCCTGCCTCAGTGGGGTTCCTTGAGAGTCTATTAGGGTGAAATACAATTAAGCCTGTTACTTTGCCTGCCTCAATTAAGTTAATCAATTTATTAAACTCGGGACGGTTGTCTGGTTTATAAGCACTTTTGCTTTCTGATAGATGATAACTTCTCTTATATTCTTTTTTTGGGAAACGTTTTGCTAGTTCTTGTCTCTGGCGAGGTATTGAGACATTCTGCTTATTAGATTTTTCATCTGATGAACGCCTGCTATATTCTGCCCAGATAATTTTATTTGGTGTGATGTTTATTCTTGGCATATAAAAACCCTCTCTGGGTGGACTCAAATCAAACTAATGACTTGTCCCAAAGAGGGTATTTATAGTCACTAGTTTAAGATTGAGTCCATAATCATTTTATACTAATTTTCATTACTAAGTTGATTTAAAATATCTTGGTCCTCAATTGGGATTGGTTTATAAATTAGAGCGAATCGCTTTAATTCCTTTAAAGCCATAACTTGAGCTTCTTCATAATCAAGCCATACACCGCATTTCTTTTGGTAAAGTTTTTGAAAGCTGGTGATGGCTTCGTGGCTTAGTTGCATCACAGAATAGTCCTTTCATCTGCTGTAATGTGTTCATCAAGCCATTTCATGTCTTCTGGTGGTAAATACTGGAAACCTTCTTCCTTATGAATGCGTTGGTAATCAGCCATAGTTCTTTGGTTTCCAACGGGGAGTGTGGTAACCACAGGGCTATTAACTTTAGAGTTAACCTTAGAGGAATTTAGAGTTCTAGGAGAATCAATCTCGAGGCAATTACGAACGGTTTGTTCAAAAGATTGAACTTTTGCTTCAGTTATTTGAAAATTAGGTGCAATATTTTGAATAATTTGTTCAAACGATTGATTTAGTTCTTTTTGCTGAAATTGACTAGCTTGACCACCCCATTTTTTAGTTGTGGCTATATATCTTTCAGCATTGAAAATCTCATAAGTCTGTGGTTCTTGTGTAGGAATTAAAATACCTAAGGTTGTTAACTTAGTTATTTTTGTCCTAATTGAATTTGTGGAGCTATACCCTAAACAGGAGGCAAACTGTTTAAAATCTATTTTTACCTTTTTATATTGGCTATTTCTTGAATCAAACCCCATTTGATCAAGGCATAACTCAAAAATAATAAATTCCTCTCTAGTTAAAATTTCGTGTTTTACCAGGAGAAAGCGGTTGCGATGAGAGGGGCGATAAGCATTGAAATTCATTACACCCCTTCATTAAATGCCTCCCAGGCAATCATGAAGTCAGTTAAGGTTCTATAATTACCTTCATTAATTGCTTGAACTGTTTCACCAAAATTAGTTAAAATTTTTCCATAATTGATTTTTAGGTAAAAAAAATCGACTTCTGAGATTTTTGCTTGCTTAACTTTATAAAGAATTCGTCTTCTTTTTTTGGAAAAGTAGTGCTTAACCCTTCCATCTTTAAAAAAGATTTTTAGTTGATATCTCTTGGGTTTTTGAATTTTCATAAAAAAACTCCTTAGTAACTCCAGGTACGGAGTGTGACCTAGAGTTGCTAAAGAGTTTTTATCACTCCGTTTTTAGGCAAAAAAAAACCACGCAAAAAATTGCGTGGATGTATTTTTATCCTAGTTGAAAGCGATTATAACATATAGTTTTTTTTACAAAAGTAGTATATTCTCTTTAGAGAAAGATAGTTTAGCTATGTATAACAAACCAATGTCCCGTCAAGCTCTTTATTCCAAGGTTAGTAGTTATACTCCAGAAATCATTGATCGTCTTTTAGAGCTGAGTCGATCTTCCAATGAGAATGTTGCATTAGGAGCTTGCAAAACTTTACTTAGCAAATCAATTCCAGACTTAAAGGCTTTAAATGCAGCTGGTTTTGAAAATTATCAGCATGTGCGGAATGTTATCTATTTGCCTATAGAAAAAAAATGTTTGATCAATAATGGGACGACTAACTTACCAGACTCATAGAGGGGGGAGTGGTATAATGTATAATAGATTAAGTAAAATTAATCTTTGGACTTATGCCTTCAAATAAAACCTCTAAAACTAAGGTAAAAACGAAAAAACGTAAAACTTCAACTAAAACTCGCAAAAAAAAGTCTATTTCAAAAGTAAAAAAGGGAACTAAAAAGACTTCTATTGCATCATTTTGCCCTGATTGTGGTACAAAACTTACTAAGACTGCTAAATTTTGTTCAGGCTGTGGTGAGAAGATAGCAAGTATCACAAGTAATAGTGAAAAGAGTAGAAATAAGCAAACTTTTTCATTGTTTAAAACTGTAATTCACTACTTTGAACGGATAAAACAAATTGATCGGAAAGTTGCTATAGCTATCGTGGTTATGATAGGCATACTATGCATTGGCATAGGCCATAAGTTAGGTGTTACAGATAGAATCATAATTGCAACGAGACAATGTTCAATAACCAATTCATCAGAAAAAGCACTTAACTCAGTTGTAAAAATAACAACTGATATGAATAGTGGTAGTGGTTTTTTTGTTGACGAGACTCATATTGTTACGAATAACCATGTTATGGAGGGTGTTAAAGAAGCTAATATCACGCTTGGAACAGGTAAACTGACGAAAGCTAAGATTATTGGTTCAGATGAAGAAGCCGATATTGCTGTTCTAGAAATTGATGATGAAATAAAACCAGAATATTTGAAATGGGCTGAAGTAAAAGAAAAAGTTGCATCGGATATTGTAGCTATAGGTTTTCCTTTAAGTGACGAAGAATCGCTTAAGGGTGATGCTACTGTTACCAAAGGGACTATTTCTGCATATCGTGATGGTCTATATGGTATTCAGTATATACAAACTGATACGAGCATAAATCCCGGCAATAGCGGTGGACCATTGCTTAATGAATGTGGTGAAGTGATCGGAGTAAATGATTTATATTTTAATCCCATAGGAAGTGCAGATCCTATTTTTTATGCCATCAACACAAAGTCAGCTAAGAAGGCAGTTGAAAAAATTCTAAAAGATCCTTCATATTCTGAACCTGTAGGCACATTGCCAAGATTTGAGGATAACATAGAGCCTACTGATGTTGTCATGGCTTATTATCAGGGTTTGACAGAGGGCAGCTACATGATGTCGTATCAACTATTTACTATTGGCCGTCAAAAGGAATGGAAACCTGAGGAATGGCAAAATTTGTTTACAAATGTTCTGTCTATTGAGGTAAAAAATATCCAACAAATATCTACTGATCCAGTAAAAGTAAAAGCTGAAATGGATTTATATACAACTGATGGAGTTAATCTTTTAGTTAAGACAGCAGATTCGATTTGGACATTAAAGTATTCTCTTGGAAGGCTGGCACTTGATGATGTTGAAATAGAATATGGTGAAGAGAAAGCGATATTTAATCAAGATTACGAAGATGCAATTAGGTTTAACAAAAGTTTAGCCGATACAGTTTATCCGGCTATTTTAAATAAAGACATGTCCTATTATCCTCAGCAACAGGTTGTAATTATTAAAGCTTTGATTGAAGAAAATACTGAAATTATCAACAGGCTTTTTCAAAAGGTAACCAATGGTGAGCCTTTGGATGAGTCGGAATTTTATGATAATGATCTTTTTGTTTCCAATCATGATCAAATATTAGACATAAACAAGGAATTTGAAAGCATTGATTTACAGAATTATTATTTAAATTATTACTCTGAGTAGTTAATATTATTTTGCTGTAGCTGCAAGTAAGTCTTCTTGACTATTTTTATCTTTTATTTATTTTTATTAGGTTAATAGATGATTATAGATTGTGTATTTTTTTGATGCATTAAGCTATACTAACAATGTGGGAAGAAAAACAAGATTTAAGCAAATTTGTATTTGAATTACCAGGTAGATATTATGCTCAAGCAGATTGCTTAACTAGAGGTAGGTATAAAATAACTATATCTGTTTATGGTAAAAATGCGAAAAAAATAACCAGAAATTTTTTTATATCATGGTCGGGTAATTGGAAAGACAATACAAATGATATGTTTAAAGAGTTAGTTATTAAGTGAGAGGATATCTATCATGATAATTTGGTATACTCTATTTTAGAATGCTTAGCTTTTTTGGTACCAAATCCCCTCCAAAGTTTACTCCTAAAGATACTAAGGATACAAAAAAATTGATGAAGTTTGTTAAGTGGTTTGTTAACAATACCTCTAATGGAAAACTTTTGATTGATGAAGTGTCACGGTCTATTTTTGCTAGTGGTATTAGACCTGTTTCTGGTACAAGGAATACACCAAATTTGCCTCCTGAATTGGATACTGATCCGTATTATTGGTTTTTAGAGAGAATTAGATTAAGCCTAATAATGATATCTGAGAGAGAAGAAAACGACGTTAATGGAGTTATTTCCTTGATGGAGGAAGAGCTTGCTAGACATACTGCTGAGCTTAAAAGTTTATGCGAACAATATGGTGTAGTGTTTGAAGGTACGGATGTTTTAGCTGAAATTGAAAAAATTAGTAATGATATTGATAGGAAATGGTTTAAAAGTAAGTTGTTAGATTTTCGTTTTTCAATTCTAGAGTTAGATATCATCAAAACACTTTATTAGTGATGGTTTTATAGCTAGCTTTTACAATTACGATTTAACTTATAGTGACGTAATTTACTGCTTTTTTTGAGGTAAAATAGGTTCTAACTTTCTCCCACATTGTCAACAATAGAAAAAAGACCCACAAGTGGGTCTTTTAAGTATTCTTCCAAAACACTTTTTTATCTAAGAACATTTTCTCACTTCCTAGTTATTTTAAAAGATGTACTTTGCTCCTTTTTTAAAATATGATCTCCTCTTTCTCTTAATAAAAGTCTGTGACTGGCTACATCAACTAATGGAGAACTAATCAGCCAGTCAGTATAAAAATTGGGAATTCTTTCTGATAGTACGCGATAGAGAGCTGTTAGATCATCTTTACTAATTGAGCAGGCGATAGCTACAAAACAGCCACTTTTTTCTTTTAAACGTGATGTTGCCGTAACTAGTAAAGAAACAATTTTTTCTAAATCAGGCAAGTTATGCAATTCATGAGCTTTCTTTGTTTTGAACTCTTTTTCAGTTAAAAATCTACCCCAGATAGGAGGAGCTTTCATAATAATATAATCAAAATAATGAAGAGGATAATACTCTCCCAGCTTATAAGCATCACCAATGATATGATTTGGTCCATTGAATGTTCCTAGATCTACTGAATGATACTCACCACCACGCTCTCTGATAGGGAGCATCATCGATGATTGAGCATCTCCTGAAAAAAGTTCAAGTATGCATTTACCTCTTAGATCTTCTGGTAATTGAAGCCATTCTTTGACTGCTTTTTCTGCCACAGGTTCAGGATCTGGATACCACTTTATTCTTGGATCTTCTGACATAAAGATAGTTTATTACTAAGTCATCGCTTTTATCAAATGATGATTGGGATCTTAGTATTGTTCAAAGTTTGGTCTTTGAGATAAGATTATTTAGAAAGATTTTAATCCATTTATCAAGTCAAACTTAGAAATAAACCTTAAGATAATCATACTATATTTGGGATTTTTAATCTCCAAATAACAACTTTTTCCATTCCTGCCAAGGACTTTCTATCTCTATTGCGATTTTTTTATTCTCGTTTTTTGTCTCAGTAGGAATTTGGATAATATATTCTCCTGGACGTTGCATCAAAAGATCATTTCTTTGAATTTTTTCTTTTGTTAGAGGATAGTCTGCTTCTGCAATCTTATTTTCTAATTCTTGGATGTTTTCAGATTGTTTTTTGACTTCGTTTTGTAAAATTTCTACATTTTTCTGTGATTGATGGCTAATATTTTCAGTTTTCTTGAGGGAAAGAATAAAAGATAAGCTAAGAATGCTAAAAGCAATAAGAATAATTGGTTGTGATAGAAAACGATTCATAATATATAATACTATTTGCTAAAAAGCCTTATTTATGATACTATAAGATAGTCGAGAAATAGATTTTTCGTTATCTGGTCACGAAATAACTGTTTTTAGACTAATTTTGTATTTAATTGTAATAATATCTAAGATAAACAAAATATGTCAATTACTTTAACTGACGCACAAGTTAAATTTAAGCAACACCTAGAAGAGTCTGGAAAGGCTCATGCCACGGTGATTGCTTACAGTAAAGATATAGAACAATTAGTAGAGTTCTTAAATAAAGGAGGCAAACTTCAAGCTGAAGAAGTACTTGCCGATAATATTGATGATTTTAAAGAACTCTTAAAAAAGCAACGCTATACCAGTAAGTCTATTTCAAGAAAAATCAATTCAATCAAAGCCTTTTTTAGATATTTAGTTAATCAAGGTTTGGTAGAAAGCAATCCTGCTAAGGTAATTTCTCATCCTAAGTTTGAACAAAGCTTACCTAGAGTTTTATCAAAGGTTGAATATCGAGCTTTAAGAGATGCCTGTAGGGGTGATGTGCGTATTGCTGCAATCGTAGAGTTATTATTGCAAACTGGAATGAGAATTAGTGAATTAGCTAATTTAAAGCTCCAGGAACTTGATTTAGAAAGAAATGTGATTAATATTGTTGCTCAGAATTCTAGAGATGCTAGAAAAGTGCCTATCAATAAAGCAGCCAAGAATGCTTTGATGGATTATTTGAAAATTAGGCCAAGAGCTAGAGAAAAGACTATTTTTTTAACCAAAACTTGTCGACCTTTTTTGGTTAGAAATATTCGTACTGCAATTGACAGGTATTTTAGATTAGCTGGAATCAAAGGTGCTAAAGTTAATGACTTAAGACATACCTTTATTGTTGAACAACTTAAGGCCGGTACTCCATTGGTTTATATTTCCCAATTAGTGGGCCACAAAAGAATTACTACTACTGAAAAATACCTTAAATTGGTTGAGCAAAATGATGAGTTGAGTCCAACTGTACAGATAGAGGAATTGTAAATTGTAATTTGACAAAATAATTTTTTGTGTAAAAATATAAAAGATATGAAATATAACAATCAAAGCACTAACAACAGTTGGTGGAGTTCCCTCAGCTAAAAGGGAGTCTGATTGTATTGTTTTAAAAATAAATAGAGATTGAGCTCCCAAAAGGGAGTTTTTTAGTGCCTCAATAGCTCACTGCACTAAAAAGTAGAATCTTTAAAGAATTACTCAGAGGAGAATCAATTTTATTTTGTTATTATATTAATAAGGAGAAAATTTATGAAAAATAATAAAGTTATTTTAACTGGTATCACCCCTTCAGGCACGGGTGAAGTTCATATTGGCAATTATTTCGGAGCCGTAGTTCCTTTTTTTGAATTGCAAAAGAATGCAACTAGAGTTTATTTTTTTATTGCAGATTTACATGCTTTAACCACCATTAAAAATAAAAAACAATTACAAAGAAATGTAGAAAATTTATTACTCTCTTACTTATCTTTTGGTATAGATCCTGACAAAGTATTTTTTTATCGACAGTCAGATATCCCACTTCACACGGAATTGCAAAGTATTCTGAATAATGTCACTCCCATTGGTTTGGTCAAAAGATGTCATGCTTATAAAGACAAATTGCAAAAAGGTTTTGATCCTGAAAAAGTAAATATGGGTTTGTTCAGTTATCCAGTCTTAATGGCGGCTGACATTTTGCTCTATGATGCTGATTATGTCCCAGTAGGTGAAGACCAAAAACAGCATATTGAGGTTACTAGAGATATTGCAGAGAGTTTTAATAAAACTTTTGGCAAAACCTTTAAGTTGCCAGATATTTACAACGTTAAAGAAACTGCACGATTGCTAGGCACTGATGGCAAACGTAAAATGAGTAAGAGTCTAGGTAATTATATTTCTATTTTTGATGATGAGAAAGTTATTAGGAAGCAAATAATGGCTTGTTTCACAGATCCAGATAGATTGCGCTCAACTGATCCTGGACAGGTGGAAGGAAATCCTGTTTTCATTTACCATAATCTGATCAATGAAAATAAAAATGAAGTTACAGATTTAAAAGATCGATATAGACAGGGTAAGGTTGGCGATGTAGAGGTCAAAGAGAAATTGTTTAAAGCTTTATTAAAGAGATTTAAAAAAGAACGAGAGCTTTACCAAAAATTGAAAAATGATCCCAAAAGAATCAAGGAAATTTTGCAACAAGGAACAAAAAAAGTCAGAAAACAGGCGGTAAAAAAGATGACTTTGGTAAGAGAAAAAATTGGAATCACTAATCAGTATTCATTTTTTGAGTATTAAAGAAAGGTCATCATGAAAGATATTATCACTTATCAAGATTTTGACAAATTAGATTTGCGTGTCGGTAAGATAATTGCTGCCACTGAGCCGGACTGGAGTGAAAAAATGTTAGAATTCAAGGTAGATTTTGGATCAGATATTGGTGAGCGTATAATTTTAGCAGGCATGAAAAAGTGGCATCAAGCAACAGAGTTTGTTGGTAAGAATTATCTATTTATTGTTAATTTGGCAGAACGGAAAATAGGTCCTGCTGTTAGCCAAGGCATGATGTTGGCGATTGATGATGGAGAAAAACCAGTTTTATTTGAAATTAATCAGTCAGTTGAACCTGGTTCAATTGTTAGATAGTTGAAATCATCTCTTTTTTTACACAGCTTGAATAGAGGGTTTAAAACCCGAAGTTGAATGAGAGGCTTATTAAAAAAGCCTTTACTACATGATAGAATATAGCTTCATATGGCAAAAAAGATACAAAAAGATTCCAAAGAGATTGAAAAAAAAGAGCCTCAGATTAATCAAAAAGCTCAATTAAGTAAAAAGAAACTTCCCAAAAATTTAAAAATTCGTAGAGTTGAAGTGAATGTTAACTTAAATAAGTTCTTAAATAAAGGTTTGATCTATATTATCATCGCCCTTTTGTTTTTTCCTTTTTTTATTTCTTTATTTAAAAACGGTCGCGATGATCAAATCACTTTAAGTCAACTAGTCAAAGATATTAGAGAAGAAAAAGTTGAAAAATTGGAAGTAGCTGGCCCAGAATTAAGAGTTGTTTACAAAGATTTTAGCCGTAAGTTTGCTCGTAAAGAGGACGGTCAACAAGCCTTATTTATTTTAGAATCAGCTGGCATCGATTTAGCTGAGATTGATTTAGAAGTGCAAAACATTAGCTACGGCCAGATGCTTTTCGAGTTAGCGATTAATGTTTTGCCTATTGTTCTGATGATTATTTTTTTCCTCTTCATTTTTCGTCAAGCTAAAGGAGGTGCTGGTGGTGGCCTATGGGGCATTGGTAAAAGCAAAGCTAAAGTTTTTATCAAAGGAAAGCAAGATTCTAAATTTAAAGATGTCGGCGGTATGAAGGAAGCTAAACAAGAGCTTGAGGAAGTGGTCGACTTTTTAAAACACCCTAGGAAATATCGTAAAGTTGGAGCTAGAACACCAAAAGGTGTTTTGTTGGTTGGTCCTTCTGGAACTGGTAAAACTTTACTTGCCAGAGCAGTGGCTGGTGAAGCCAATGTTCAATTCTTATCAATTGCTGGTAGTGAATTTATGGAAATGTTGGTTGGTGTTGGTGCTTCTAGAGTGAGGGATCTTTTTGCCACTGCTAAAAAATTAGCACCTTCAATTATTTTTATTGACGAAATTGACGCTATCGGTCGGATGAGAGGTCATGGCCTATCAGGTGGCCATGATGAAAGAGAACAAACCTTAAATCAGATTCTGGTCGAGATGGATGGTTTTACACCTCATGATAATGTGATTGTGATGGCAGCAACTAATAGGGGTGATATGCTTGATCCAGCTTTGATCCGTCCAGGACGTTTTGATCGTAGAGTAGTGCTGCGTTTACCAGATTTAGAAGAAAGAAAATTCATTTTAGAGATTCATGCTAAAGGCAAACCTTTAGCCACAAAAGTAGATTTAAATAAAGTAGCTAAACGCACTGTTGGTTTTTCTGGTGCAGATATTGAAAATATGTTAAATGAAGCAGCAATTGCCATTGCCAGGGCTAATAAACTTAAGATTAGCATGGATGACATAGAAGAAGCTTCTTTGAAGGTAAAGCTAGGGCCAAGTAAAAAACGTTTGCAGGATGATTACGAAAGAAGTATGACTGCTTATCATGAAGCCGGACATGCTGTGATTGCCCATGTTTTGCCTAATGCTGATCCTGTTCATAGAATTTCTATTGTATCTAGGGGTCATTCTTTGGGTTATACGCTTACTCCCCCTGAAAAAGATAAACTGCAGACTACCAAGTCAGAATTATTAGATAGAATTGCAGTACTCTTGGGTGGTCGTGTTGCTGAACAGATGATTTTTAATGAACAAACTGCTGGAGCAAGCAATGATATTGATCGAGCTACTAGGATTGCTAGATCAATGGTGGTTGAGTTTGGGATGAGTGATTTAGGTCCGATGCACTTTGGCCCACAATATGAAGTTTCTAATTACTCTCGCGCTTTTGGTGAGCCTCACAAGATTTCTGATAATTTACAAAATAAAGTTGATGCTGAAATAGCTAAAATTATTAGTAAAGCTAAACAAGAGGCTAGTAAAATTTTGAAAAAGTATAAAAAACAACTTGATAAAGTTTCTGCTAAACTTCTGGATGTAGAAACTTTAGATGCTGATGAGTTTAAGGAATTAATGGGCATTGAGAAGACTAAAAATAAGAGGTAGGTGAGTTAATGTTAAAATAGTTTTATGAAACGGCAACACAATTTTCTCCTGATTGATGCTCATGCTGTTATCTACCGAGCTTTTTATGCCTTTCCCAAACAATTAACCGATCCTCAAGGGCAAATGGTCAATGCTGTCTATGGTTTTTCTAGAATTATTCTCACTGCCATCCGCAAATTTGAACCTGAATACATGGCGATTGCCTTTGATCATCCTAAGCCTACTTTTAGACATAAAGAATTTGATGCGTATAAAGCTCATCGGCCAGAAATGCCTGACGAGCTCAAGCCACAGATTGAGATAATCAAAAAGGTAGTGGAAGCTCTTAATATTCCTCAATATGAGATAGAAGGTTATGAGGCTGATGATTTAATTGGGACCATCAGTTTGCAGATAGATCAAGCAGTGGCTGCTAAAAACAAAAAAGCAAATTCAAAGCCAGCAGCTTTAAAAACTCTTTTATCACTTTTGACAATTATTGTGACAGGAGACCATGATACTTTTCAGCTAGTAGATCAGAACACTCATGTTTGGTTGCCAGGCAGAGGAAAAAGACAACAGGATACAGAATATGATGCAGAAAAAGTAGAGGAGAAAATTGGGCTTAGACCAGAACAAGTAATTGACCTAAAAGCGCTCATGGGAGATCCCTCAGATAACATTCCTGGTATTAAGGGCGTTGGGCCTAAGACTGCTGTAAAATTGATCAAGGAATTTGGCAATATAGAAGAAATTTATCAGTTTATTGAAAATATGACTGATTATGGTCAAGTTAAGAAAGCTAAAAAGGCTAAGTCCGATAAAGCTACTCCAGCTTTCCTTAAAGGTTCCTTACTAAAAAAATTAAAAATAGGTAAAGAAGACGCTTTTTTAAGTAAGAAATTGGCAACAATTGATAGTCATGTCCCTCTGAAATTCGATTTAGAAACCTGCAGAGTAAGCAGTTATGATAAAACCAAAGCAGTGGCTATATTTAAAAAATTAGATTTTAAATCTCTGATTCGTCTTTTACCAGATGATGCTTTTGAAAGAGATTTACAAGAAGCATTATTTTAAATCAATATGAAAAAGAAATTTAAAAAAACATTGAAAGTTGCCCTAGTTCATGATTTTTTGCGTGAATATGGCGGAGCAGAGCGTGTCTTAGAAGCTTTACATGAGATTTTTCCTAAAGCACCAGTTTATACTGCTTTTTTTGACAAAAAAGCCCTTGGTATCCATTGGCAGGTTTTTAAAGATTGGGATCTACGTCAAACTTGGTTAAGTAAAATTCCTTTAATTAAAAAGATTTATTCTCCATTGCGTTTCTTAGCACCTAAAGCTTTTGCTGATTTAGATTTATCTGATTTTGATTTAGTAATTTCCTCTTCTAATGCTTTTGAAGCAAAAGCAGTCTTGAGTAAGAACCGAGCTATTTATAATGATGCCAGCACTCATGATCGTAAGCCTGTTCATATCTGTTATTGCCACACTCCGCCGCGAGCACTTTATGGCTATTCAACGATGTCATCTTGGAAAAAGAATCCAGTAATTCATTTTTTCGGTAATTTGATCAATCATTATATGAGAATAATTGATTATCAGCTGGCGCAAAAAGTTGACTATTTTATTGCTAATTCAGAAGAAGTAAAAAAGAGAATTAAAAAGTTTTATCGTCGAGACTCAACAGTGATTAATCCTCCAGTCAATGTAGAAAAAAATTTTGAATTAGTAAAAAAATTGCGAGCCAATCTCAAACAAAAACAACTAAGTTCAAAAACTGAGAAAAAAATACAAGACTATTATCTTTTTATTTCTCGCCTTGGTTTGCAAAAACATCCAGAATTAGCAGTACAGGCTTGTAAGCAACTAGAACTACCATTAAAGCTGGCAGGCACTGGTCAAATGCTAAGAAGTTTGAAAGAAATAGCTGGCCCTACGATTGAGTTTTTAGGGGCAGTCACTGAGCAGGAATTAGTTGAACTTTATCTTGGAGCTAAAGCCCTTTTGTATCCAGTAGAGGATGAAGATTTTGGAATTGTACCAGTAGAAGCAATGGCCTATGGATTGCCAGTGATTGCTCATCGATCTGGAGGGCCGCAAGAGACAATTTTAGAAGGCAAAACAGGTTTGTTTTTTAATGAGTTAAATGTAAAGTCTCTGATTGCATCAATTAAAAAATTTGAAAAATCAGATCATGAAAAATTCAATCCCCAAAGAATTCATCAGCATGCTTCACAGTTTAATAAAAGAAATTTTCAAAAGAAAATTTTGGCATTTATGAATAGAATTATTGAGAAATAAAAATATGATAAAGTAATCTTGCTTTGGTTTGGCAGTGATCTTTTTAAAGTTTTTTAATTGCTCAACTAGAGATTAGTTGACTTTCTCTAACTCCAGAAGCAAGACATCATTCACTCTCATATCTACCTGAGTGCCGATTCTACCATTAGCGCTTAAAATTTGCTGTCTGATTTCTTTTCCGTTAAGGAATTTATATTTTAAATTATAAGTTCCCATGTCTAAGTTAATAAAAGTGATAGGCACAATTTCTTTATGAGTCACTGCAGGATCAAAGTTAACTACTATCAGCACAATTTTACCTCCCTTATCTTTTGCTGCTATGGCTTTAATGTATTGATTTTGGCCACTGAGTTTTAATTCTTCATCACCCAGGGAGTTAAGCATTCTAAGAGCATAAAAGCGAGGCTTGGCTTGATTTTCTGAATCTATTATGCCCCAGCGTCCCCATTTGGTTTGGCCGTCAGGATTCTCACCATCCTGAATTTCAAAAATCAAAGCTTCCCTAATATTGTTGACCATTACAATGGATGTAGCTACTGTATGAGCAGCGCCATAATATGAATCATAGCCAGGATGATTTTCACTATCATGCCCCCATTCAGTGATATGTAATTCCAAACTACTTTGTAAGTCAGGATATTCTTTGCTCCAAGATTGAGCTTTTTTCATATCTTCTTCAAAATCTTCCAGGGAATGGCTGTAACGGTGCCAAGAAAAGAAATCTAGTCTTAGATTGTTAGCTCTGGCGTGTTTTACTAAAGCATCAAACCAGCTTTTATAAAGACCAGTAGTAGCTGGACCTCCAAATTTAAAGTCTTCAACGCCTTTGGCATTAGCAGCCCCTTTAGCTGCATGAGTGTAAAGCTCCAGGTAATTTTTATCACCTTGATAATCCCAGTCGCCAAAATGATCAGGTTCATTCCAAACTTCGTAATAAACATCTTTAATTTTTTTAGTTCCAGAAATATGTTCAATGCTGCGCTGCACTGTATATTGCCAATCTTCCCAGCGTTTTGGTTTATTAACCACATCTCCATCGGCAATTACAGGTGGCATATATCCAAGAGAAATATACGGCTTGGCACCACTAGCTAAAATATCATCTAGGATGAGATCAAATTTAGTCCAATCAAATTCCAAATTACCAGGTTCTCCTTTAACTATTTCATAAAAGTCATAAATATGGTCAATTCTGATATATTTTGGTTTTAAGGTTTTAACTTGGCTCAATATTGGTTGCAATCGCCATTCTTTATCTTCTCCTCCTTGAGATAGATCTTGCCAAGGGCGTTGTAGAGGCCCGACCACAGAGCCAGTATCAATGACTAAATTGGCTGGCTGGCTGGCTAAAGCTGAGTCATCGATATCACTTTCACCTAGCACTTGCCTATGAGAACTAAGCCATTGAAAAATGCCAAAAGTGACTAAGAACATGGCTGTTATCACGAAACTAGCCACCATGAATTTTGAAGTAAAAATTTTATCCAAATGTTTATTTTCAATCTTTTTTGTTAAAATTTTACCCAATTTGATTTTTTTTGATTGTTTCAGAGCTTTAATTTTTAGCTTTTTATCCATAATATCCACGATATCAAAATTTTTTTCTTAAAAGAAGTATTAATTACTAAATTATTACTTTTTTAAATTTAAGGAGCTGGAAGTGAGTGGAGAGGACATTATTGTACACAAATCTTGATCGTTGAAGCGAGGTTGGGCTTATTTGTATTATAGATTAGTATTTTAATCACTTACATATATTATTAAACTAGGAACCTTGAAGTGAAGTCAAAAAAGATAAGAATAAGATATAAGTAAGGACTGAGCTTCAGAGAAGGAGCTCTGTAGTGATGATTTAGCAGCTAACTTACTGCGACTGTGTCCTAGTTTAATAATATATTAAGTGAAGTATAATACTATTCTTAATCTGCTTGACTTTTTAGCAGTCTATAAGATATATTGCTAGCAAATGATCGATCTTGTAGCTAGGCAAGTTCAAATTTTACGTGCCATTATTGAAGAATTTATCCAAACCGCTAAACCAGTTGGTTCTGAAACTATTGATAAAAAATATAACATTGGTGTTTCTCCAGCAACCATTCGCAACGAAATGGTTTATCTAACCAAACAAGGTTATTTAAATAAAGCTCATACCAGCTCTGGTAGAGTACCTACGCCTTTGGCTCTAAAACTTTATGTTAATGAACTGATGAAAGAGAAGGAGCTATCAGTGGCAGATGAAGTTGGTGCTAAAGAGAAAATCTGGGAGAGCAGGAAAGAAGTAGATAGACTTTTGCATGAGTCGGCCAAGGTCCTAGCCAATAAAGCCAAAGCCTTAGGTTTGGCTATGACTGATGAACGTCGACTTTATCATGCTGGTTATGCCAACTTACTCCACATGCCTGAATTCTATGATATTAAAGTGATGCGCCATGTTTTGACCCTAATTGAAGAGGCTAGTCTGATGGAAGAAGTTTTTGAACAAGGAGCCAGTGAAAATCCTGTTCAATTAGTTTTTGGCCAGGAGTTAGGCAACAAGCATTTGGAACCAATCAGTATTATTTACATTTCAGTTAATGCCGGTGGTCACCCTTGTAAAGTTGGAGTTTTGGGTTCCAACCGTTTTGATTATCCATACTTAATTCCAATGATGAAATACTTCAAAGCTCTAATTGAAGAGATGGTGTAAAATATTCCATATGAAAAAAGATCAAAGTAAGCATGCCAAAGTTAAAGTTACTGCTGCTAAAAATTCAACTTCAAAACAAAAGAAGTCAGAATTAGCTCAACTGAAATCTCTTTGCCAAGAATTACAAACAAAATTAACAGCTGCAGAAGAAAAAGAAAAGCGAACTTTAGCAGACTATCAAAATTTAATCAGGCGCAATCGTGAAGAAAGAGCAGCTCTGATTAAAATGGCAAACAAAGATTTACTATCAGGATTATTACAAGCACTTGATAATCTTAGTCGCGCTAGTCAGGAAATTGATAATCCTGGACTTAATATGGTTATTAAGCAATTTTGGCAAAGCTTAAAAGAATTTGGTTTGGAAGAGATTGAAGTAATGGATCAAGAATTTGATGTCGATACTATGGAAGTGGTAGATAAAAAAGATAAAGCCAAAAAAGTAATTGCAGTGGTCAGCAAAGGTTATAAACTTAATGGTGAAGTCATACAACACGCCAAGGTAATTTTAGATTAATATTTCATGCTTTTTACTAAATTTAAAAATTCCTACTTGCAAAAATTAGCAGTCTATGATTTACTCTGCTAATAGTCGTGATTGAATATAATAATAATTTATAAATTAGATTTTAACATTTACTACAGATAAATTTTGAAGCGTTGAAGTGAGGTCTGGCTAGGCTTGAAGTAGCAAGTAATTTACTACCGAACTTCACCGAGTGAGCCTTATGTTTAGAAAGATAACGAAAATGTAGCAGCGAACGACTCCAAAATTTATCTGTAGTAAATGTGACACAATCTTATTTTTAATAAATGTTAAAACAAAATATAAGGAGAATATATGGCAAACAAAACTACTGCTAAAATCATTGGTATTGATCTTGGAACCACTAATTCTGCTGTGGCTGTCATGGAAGCAGGTACAGCCAAAGTTATTCCAACAGCTGAAGGTCGCAATACTTTTCCTTCAATTGTTTCTTTCAAAGGAAAAGAAATCAAAGTTGGTGATCCAGCTAAACGCCAAATGGTGATGAATCCCAAGACTACTGTCCACTCAGTCAAAAGATTTATGGGTAGGCGTTTAAAAGATAAAGAAGTGCAAACTGCTATCAAAAATGTATCTTATGATATTGTGGAAGGTAAAGATGGCATGGCTGTGGTTGAAGTAGCTGGTAAAAAATATACTCCTCAAGAAATTTCTGCCAAAGTTTTATCTAAAGCTAAAGAGGATGCAGAAAGCTATCTGGGCTCCAAAGTTGAGCGAGCAGTGATTACTGTGCCAGCATATTTTGATGACTCCCAGCGTCAAGCTACCAAGCAAGCTGGTGAAATTGCTGGGCTGAAAGTAGAAAGAATTGTTAATGAGCCAACCGCTGCTGCTTTGGCCTATGGTTTGGATAAAAAAGGTAGCCAAACGATTGCTGTTTATGATCTTGGTGGTGGTACTTTTGATATTTCCATTTTAGAAATTGGAGACGGTGTTTTTGAAGTTAAATCTACCAATGGTGACACTTTTCTTGGTGGGAATGATTTTGATAATAAAATCATGGATTGGATTGTAGATGAATTTAAAAAAGAAACAGGCAAAGATCTATCCAAAGACCCACAAGCTATGCAGCGCATTAAGGATAGCGCAGAAAAAGCTAAAATAGAGTTATCATCTTCTCAACAAACTGAGATCAATCAACCTTTTATTGCTCAAGGTGAAGACGGTCAAGCTTTACATCTTACCATGACACTCAGTCGTTCTAAGCTTGAAGAACTAGTTGATGATCTGATCAAAAGATCTATTACCCCGGTTAAAAAGGCACTCAAAGATGCCAAGCTAGATCCCAAAGATATTGACGAAGTGATCTTGGTTGGTGGTCAAACTAGGATGCCTAAAGTTCAAGAGGAAGTTAAAAAATTGTTTGGCAAGGAAGCACACAAAGGGGTTAATCCTGATGAGGTAGTGGCCATTGGCGCAGCTGTGCAAGCTGGCGTGATTTCTGGCGATGTTTCTGATGTAGTGCTTTTGGATGTCACTCCCTTGACTCTAGGTTTGGAAACTTTAGGAGGAATTAGGACTCCTCTGATCGAGCGTAATACCACCATTCCCACCAGCAAGTCTCAGACTTTTTCAACAGCTGCTGATAATCAAACCCAAGTGGAAATTAATGTACTACAGGGCGAGCGCGAAATGGCTGCTGACAACAAAAGTTTAGGTCGTTTTTTCCTGGATGGTATTCCACCTGCTCCAAGAGGTGTGCCTCAAGTTGAAGTGGCCTTTGACATTGATTCCAATGGTATTCTGAACGTCACTGCTAAGGATAAAAATACTGGCAAAGAACAAAAAATTACCATTCAAAACTCAACTAATTTGTCTGATGAAGAAATTGAAAAAATGAAAACTGACGCAGAAAAGCATGCTGAGGAAGATAAACAAAAGAAAGAGTTGATAGAAAGCAAAAACAAAGCCAATAGTGTTGCCTTTGAAATAGAAAAACAGCTCAAAGAATACGGTGATAAACTTGATGAAAAAGACAAAACCGCCATTGAAGAGAATGTAAAACAGCTCAAAGAAATGGCAGCCAAAGAGGACGCTAAAAAAGAAGAGTTGGATAAGGCTGTAGAAGAAACTCTCACTAGCGCTCAAAAAATTGGTGAGGCCATGCAAAAAGCACAAGCTACTCAGGCACAAGCAGGCGCTGGGGCTAAAGGTGATGATGCTGGTAAAGGCGGCAAAAAAAAGGCCAAAAAATCAGACAAAAAAGCTGCTGATGAGAAAAAAGATGCTGAAGAAGGGGAGGTAGTTGAAGAATAAGGGGATGAGTTTGAGTTGATTTTCAAGATCAGCAAATTTAGCTGCATATTGATCGTAATATTATTAGTTAAAAACTAACTTTAGCTGTGTCCCAATCAAAAACAGGATCAGCAGTTGCTTCTTAACTTTGCTTCATCCATCTCTGGTGATGCCTCAGCTATGCCTACTCTGCTTCTAACTAATCTAAAAGTTGTTTTATCTCTGCTAAGGACTGCTCTACTTTGTCTTTATCTACATATTGTACTTTATTAGGAAAATACATTCTTTTTAACAAACGTTTTACCTTTAGCAAGGTATCAATCGCGGTTATGTCCAGACTAGCTATCTTTCCCTCATCACCATAAGGATATAAACGCATAGCTATCGCTATAAAGCTGTCATATAATTCTCCCTAACCTTCCTGCCTATATAAAATGATGTTATTTACATAGTCATAAAAAAGATTTCTAAAAAAATCTTGAGCAGAATTGATTTCCCTTTGACGATCCATTTCTGACATAAGTTATCCTTTCGGAGTTAAATTTTAAAAATTATTAATAGCTTGATTATACTACAAAAAATTAGATGATTATTGACATATAATTATACATATAATATTATGTTTTATATGAGTCTAATGCCAACCATCGTCTCAGCTAGGGACATTCAAAGGAATTATCGCAAGATATTTGACCAAGTTAAAAATTCTAATCCTATTTTTGTGTTAAACAACAATCAACCTGAAGTAGCTATTATTGATATTAAATTACTTGAAAGGCTATATCAAAAAGCCAAAAGAACCGACTTGCTAGAAGCATTGCAAGCTGTTAATATCTATCAAAAAGAGAAACAACTTAAGAAACTCAAAAAACTAAATTCACTTCGAGACTTGACTTAAATCATTTAGTCTAATTAGCTGCCCAATACTCAGATAATTTTTTAATCACATTCAATTAATGAATATCCATACTATCTACTATACAAGCCATTTTGCCAAAAAGTATAAAAAGCTCCCTGTGAGAATCAAAAAATTAGCAGAAAAAAAAGAAAAAGTTTTTAGAAATAACCTTGCTGCAAAAATATTGAAAACTCATAAATTAACTGGAAAATTAAAAAATTACTATGCTTTTTCCATTAATCGAGAATACCGCATTTTATTTTGTTTTGAAAAAGATGGCAGTGTGACTTTTATTAATATCGGGACGCACGCGATTTATCAATAGGCTGGTCCATTGTTAATACTCTTTCAGAGTAAGCTGTTTATTTCAGCAACATTTAAACATCCTTTGCCTTGCTCTAAATTAGCTTGTAAACTAAAAGCATGAAGCATAAACAAGCTTTGTTTGGTTTGTTGCTAGTTTTAAAAAAAGAAAAAAAATTAATTGCTATTTGTTTTGCTCTCTGTGCGCTTTTTCTTTTTCTTAGAATTTATAAACTTACTAGCTCATTTGAGCTGTTTGCTGATATCGGACGTGATTTGCATGTCTTGATGTTGATGGTGATTGAAAAAAAACCACCTCTTTTAGGGCCGAGTACTAGCTGGCTGCCCATTAACCAAAGCCCAATATATTTTTATATGCTTGTGCCGATTTTCTTACTTAGTGGCTTTTCCGGCTTTACTGTTCAGCTTACAGTTTTTGCCTTGTATTTAGTTTTTTTTGTGCTGGGAGTTTTATTTTTGCGACAGGATAAATTACTCTTAGCTGTGTTACTGGTAACAGCTTTACTGCTGACTATGCACCCAGAAGTTGTTTTACAAACTAGGTTACCATGGAATCCTTCATTTGCTCCGCCTTTTTTACTCATGAGTATTTTTGTTTTAGTTTTGTTGCGGCAGAAATTTAGTCAATTAAAACTTTTTTTCCTAAGCTTGGGTTTGGTAATAGCAATTGCCTTGAGTTACTCCAATTTTCCAATCTTATCTTTGTTTTTTCTGTATTTGCTTTTCTCGTTTAGAAAAAATAGACAGAGAATCTTGTCACTTTTTAGCAGTTTTTTCGTTTCTTTTTTGATTGCTTTTTTGCCAATTCTGATTTTTGAACTCAGAAATAAATTTTTCTTTTTCAAGCGTCTGACTATGGACGAACCATTTTTGATGAAGCCAAAAATTGATTATTTGCAAAAACTCACTTTATTTTTGAAATATTTAGGAGGTAGTTTTTTACCAGAGATGAATAGCTTAGTACTGCTAGTCATGTTTTTAGCCTTGTTGATTAATTTAATTTTGATCAAAGGACAATGGTGGCATAATTTTTTAAACAGAAAAAACAAAAATGCTAAGGCAGCTAAGAAAGTTAGCAAGAACAAAGCTGTGAAAAAAACTAATTTTTCAGAACAAGATCAGTTATTTCTTTTCTTTTTAAAATTCTTCTTATTAATCTTTTTCTTTACTCTGCTGATGCCATTTAAGATTATGGCTCATTATATTTTTGCCACTTTGTGCTTGCTGTTTGTCACTTTGGCTTTAATCAGGAAAGAACTGCTTTTGCCGTTGCTAGTAATTTTAGCCTTAATTTGGTTGCGACCAAGACAAGTCATTTTTTATACTGCCCCAGCCAAAAGGACAGTAGCTCAACTAGAAGCTTGTGCTAAAAAAGTTTGTCAAATAGAAAAAGAGCCGCTCTTTGTAACAGTGCAGGCTTGGTATCATTATCATTTTGCACCAGATCATATTTTTTTCATGAATAAACATGGTTGCCAAGCTAGAGATATCACACAAAGTCCGGGCTTTGCTAATAAAATGGCCGTAGTCTCTGATCAATCAAAGTATGAACATGGTAAAACAGCTTTTAATGAGTTGACTTTATTTGGTGAGTCTGAATTGATGTTAGAATATCATTGCGAGGGTAATATTAGTATCTATATATTAGAGAGGGTAGCAGAATAGAATTTATGTCAGAAATAGAAACCATCCAAGAACCACAAAATTATCAAGAAGCTAAAGAATTCTTGATCAATTCAAGTCATCCTAGAACTCATGCTGGTAAAGATACTAGAATTGCTCTCTTGAATAAAGTTTATGAAGGGGAAAGAGAAACTGTTTATGCAAAAATGCTTCAACAATATTTAAAAAAAGCATTTGAAGATAGAAGACGAGGCACAATTTTTCATTTATTGGAATTTCCAGAAACACGCAGATTAATGCTCATTAAAGCAGATAAAGATCGTTTCCCTAGAGAAATGTATGCAGAGGAAGTAAAAATTTTTCCCAGTGAATTATTGCCCTTTTTCCGTAATTATCTTGAAAGAATTGAAAGCTACTGCCAGGATCTCGATCCAAACACAGAGCGAGATGCAGAAGTAAAAACTCGAGTAGAAGAATTATTATTGGCAATTTTAAATAAACAAATTCCTGATACTAATTTTACGCTTTATAAATTTTTATTTGATCATTTCAGGAGGAGTGATACTTCTCTAGATGAAACAAAAGGTGTTATTTATGATTATATAAGCTTGCCACTCAGTAATTTAATTTTAGAAATAAAAAGTCATGCTGAAGATAGAAAATATCAAATGGCTAAAAGAGCCAGAATTATTTCAGAAGATCAATTTAGAAGAATAAAAACATGGGAAGATGCTGATAGACAAAAAGGGTTACTACGAGCTAGACAAGCTAGGCTGCGCTAAGCCGCTAAGTAAGTATAAAATCTCGCAGTCGCTAGTTGTTAAGATCTAAGCTCAGGCATTACAATATTGCTAAATGAAAAATAAAAAAGTTTCTCATCTTTTACAAAAAATTTTTCCAAAGAGCAAAAAATTTAAATTTTTTTTCAAAAAGGGTCTTTCTTGCCCTTTTTTAAAGAGATTTAGCTCATACTTTGCTATCTTTTTTTTGGTCGCGTTTACAGTAGCTCTTCGTTTTTTACCAATCTCCACAGGCAATTTTTCTTTTATGTATGATAATGCTAAGGATTCCCTGCTGATTCGCAGAATAGGGGTGCAACATAAACCCGCTTTATATGGAGCTGTCACTAGTATTGATGGAGTTTATAATGGACCACTTTGGTATTACTTAGCTCTACCTCTCAATTGCTTGCTTAATTATCACCCCATGGCTAGTATTTTGATGGTGATTGTTTTGGCGGTTCTGTCTGTTTTAATTTTGTATTTTTCACTGGGTTTTTTTGAAGCATTTCTTTATGCCATCTCTTTTGGTCTAATTGCCAGTCAGCAATCGGCTTGGACGCCATACATGACGCCATTTGTGCTTTTACTAATTCTCTTAATTTTTTTAAGTTTTAAGTCAGAGTCTAAAAACAAACAATCAAAGTTTAAAAAAATTTCTAGTTTTTCAGGATTGATAAAATCTAAGCTGCTTAGGCTAGCTAGCCCCTTCCGCGCACTAAAAAAATTTAAATATCGATCTTTATGCCAAGCTTGTTTTGAGCAGCAAACTCTCAAATTAGCTAGTATTTTTTTACTCACATCTTTTGCTTTCCATTTTCAAACAGCCTATGGCATGGTTTTATTACCCACGGTTTTAATTTTACTTTTTGTTTTAAAGATCAGACCAAATTCAAAACAAATTTTAATTAGCTTGCTGGCTTTTCTGATACCATTCACTCCTTTTTTTATTTTTGAACTTAGAAATGACTTTCATCAGAGCAAAGCAATTTTGCATTTTATCAAAGATTATAAAAATCAAGCTCAAGTGATTAATCCTAACCAAAAGGGTTTAGCCAGATGGGGAGAAATAGCAGGCTATATCTATCAAAGTAGCTGGCAAGCTTTAGCTCCAGCAGAAATTCCAGCTTTGGGTTGCTTGGGGGTGATGGGGATTTTTATATATTTGCTTGATCGCTGTTTATTGCGAAGATCAGTAGATAGATTTGAAGGGAAAATCTTTGCTGTTTTTATTTTAAGTCCACTTATTTTTTATCAAATTTTACCTTGTAAATCATATTACCTAGTTGCCTTAATGCCAGTCTGGATTATTTTTTTTGCTAAATTTATTAGGGCTTATTTTGCTAAAATTCTACCGTTGCTAATAATTTTATTCACTGGGGTAGCTTTAATTAATTTAAGCCAAAGTCTTGATCATTACCAATTACTTGCTCAAACAGAATCTTTTCCATTCTCAGCTAAACTAGCTGCAGTTAAAAAAGTTTATCAATTAAGTGAAGGTCAAAAATTTAGTTCCTATCATTTTGTGCCAGAAGTATATGATTACACTTACCAGCAAATTTATTTGTATTTGATTGACCAGGATTATCCAGAGCCTTTGGAGTTTAGCTATGCGCCAGGTGAATTTACTTATATGAGACCACAGTATTTACCTTTGCAACCGCCTAAATTGCAAAAACAAGATAGTAGCCAAGCGGATGACTCCATGATGGCAGAAAATATCGAAACATCAAACTTAGTATTTTTAATTGTTGAGAAATATTACAGCCAAGAGGTTTTTAATCAATGGTGGCAACGAGTGAGTGCTGATTTGGAAATTTTGGAAAGTTCTCAAATTAATGATGCGATTAGGGTTTATAAAGCGAGGAGGGTACAAATAAATGAGTAGTTATAAATATTATAGATAAGTATTTACATCACTTAGTATATTATTAAACTAGGAACCTTGAAGCGAAGTCATAAAAGAAAAGAATAAGATATAAGTAAGGACTGAGCTTCAGAGAAAAAGCTTTGTAGTGATGATTAAGCATTTAGCTTACTGCGACTGTGTCTTAGTTTAATAATATACTAAGTGAAACAGCATACTATTCTGTAGCGAACGACTCTAAGATTTATTGCTATTGAGTTTTCAACAGTTTCCTTAATATGAAAAAAAGGATTAAATTACCAACAATTAATCTGTCCCGCAGAGAATTATGCTTATTCTTTTTAATTTTTTTACTGGGTTTAACTTTACGCCTCTATCCTGGTCGTGATCACTACATTTGGTTTTACGACCAGGCTCGTGATCGCGCAGTCATTCAGTCTATCATTGAAGATAAAAATTTAGTTTTGTTGGGGCCAGCTACTTCTAAGTGGGGACTGTTTCATGGGCCATTATTCTATTATTTTTTAGCTCCCTTTTATTTTTTATCTCAAGGAGATACATTTTTAGCAATCTGGGCAATGATTTTGTTCAATTTATCAGCCATGATTCCTTTGGCACTCTTAACTTTTGCTCTTTTTAAAAATAAGAAAATAGTTTATTTATCTTTGTTTTTCTTTGCTATTTCTTATGAAATGATCGAATATGCTCGCTGGCTAACTAATGTTTCGATGGCCATTCCTTTTTTACTGTGGGCTTTTTACTTTGCTTATCGAATCAGACCTGATTTGTCTGAGCGAGAAATAATTAGCTATTTTTTAGGAAAAAGCAAATTACTTCCACAGAGCATTGCTAATCTTGTTCAACAGAAAAAAACAGTTTTACTGCCTATTTGTTTTGCTATCTCTCTAGGTTTAGCAATTCAAAGTGAGATTTTTTTAATTTATTTGATCCCTTTTTTCTTGCTATATTTTTTCTTGATTCATTTGTCTTTGCGCAAAATTCTACTATCAGCTTTGACTTTGATCTTAACTTTATCTCCTTTGGTTTTAGCGGAGTTTAAATTTTCCTTTCAGATGAGTAAAAGTTTTTTTCAGCAACTTTTGCAGACTGGAGCAGAAACTAGATTCTTTGTCAAAGAATCACTCTTAAAATATTTTGAACGGCTAGCTCTGAGTGCCCAACTTAATTTGTTTGGGCTGCCTTTAACTATGAGTTTTTTCATCTTATTAGTTACTTTTACTGCTGTTGTCTATTTTATGCGGCGAGAATCAGATAGAAATAAAAAAACTCTCTATTTTCTATTCTTTTTCTTATTTAGCCAAATAGTTTTATTTATTTTTCCCTTTGTTGATAGAATTTATTTAAATTTAACAGTAGGCATGTTGCTGATTATTTTAGCGGCTTATTTTTTGAACAAACTAATGCAATCTAAATTTGCAGCTTTAGCTAAACTAATACTGCTGTTATTTTTTTTATTGCAAATTTTTCAATTGCGCAGCAATACTTTGGGTAAAACTCCTTTTAGTAAATATGAATCAACTTCACCAGCTTATATAATGTCTAGCTATTTTGCAGTGCTTGATAAAATTTATGAAGAAGCTGAAGGTGAGAAGTTTAGTATTGCAGTTTTGGCTAATCCTTATGGAGTACGTACCACTTGGGCTGGCATTTTTCAGATTTATTTTAATAGAAAATCACTAGCAAATGAAGATCCGCCCACTTGGTTTGGCTACCATGCTAATGGTTACTGGGAGGATGATTACTTTCCCACTCTTGACTATCCTCAAGACCTGCATTTTTTAATTATTTATCCGCAGTCTGATGGATTTTTGCCAGCACCGATTCTAGAAGAGTTTTTTGAGCAGCAGGATGACGCAACCTTGAAAATATCTGAGTATAATATTGATGAGATTATGGTGGAAAAGAGAATTAGAAAAGCAGAAATAGATAAATAATGGTAAATTTAATTAATTATGCAATCAGTCAAAAATTTAACTAAGATAGAAATATTAATTTTGGTTTTCATTGTTATTCTAGGAATTTTTATAAGATTAATTCCAGGAAAAGGTCATTTCATTTGGGATTATGATCAAGCAAGAGATTCTTTTGAAATTAGAAAAATTATTCAAAACAAAGATCTAATTTTAATTGGCCCACAAGCTGAAAAACATGGAATGTTTCACGGGCCGTTATATTATTATTATTTGGCTCCTTTTTACTATCTTTCTCATGGTGATCAAAATTTACCTCTGTTAGCTATGATTTTTTTAAATTTATCTAGCATTATTCCTCTGGCTTTATTAAGCAAACAATTATTTTCTAAACTTGGTTCAAAACAAAGTAAGTTGATCACGTTCTTAGTTATTTTTTTATTCGTAATTTCTTATGAACAAGTTGAATACGCTCGCTGGTTATCTAATGTTTCAATTACCATTCCACTTTTAGCATGGAGTTATTATTTTATTTGGAAATTGTTTAGCAGCAGAAAATATGCTTTTTATTTAGGCTTATCATTGGGTTTGGCAATTCAAGGAGAAATTTTTCTAATCTATTTAATTGCATATTCGTATCTATTATTGCTTTTAAATAGACATAAAATAAAGGATTGGATAAAATTTCATTTTGGTCTAGCTGTTGGCCTATTACCTTTAATTCTTGCGGAATTAAAATTTAATTTTCAAAGCACAAAAACTTTTATCAATTATTTTATTAATCGTCATAGTGTAGAAGATTTATCAGCTGGACAGTCAATTCTAAGTTATTTAGATCATATGGGTTTTACTGTTAAGAATAATTTATCTGGTTTTTCAAACTCATTTGGTCTTTATTTTTTAATCCTGATATTAATTTTATATTTATTTTGGAAGAGAGATATTACAAAACTGAAAATTAAGAAAGAAATTGCTTATATTTTCATTTGGCTTTTTTCTCATTTTATTCTTTTCTCATTTCATTTTGTTGATGCAGTATTTCTGAATTTAGGCATAGGCTTAAGTATGATTTTTTTAATGTCATTTTTAATCTATTTATTTTGCTACAAAAAACAAAAAATCATGGCTTCTTTATTTTTGATTTTTGTAGTATTTATGCAAATCAGATTGTTAATGGTTAATACTCATCATAATCAACCATTTAATAAATTTAAGTTTGTTCAAAAAGATGCAATTCTTTTTAAAGAAAAGATAGCAATTGTTGATCAGATATATCAGTTAGCCAATAATGAGTCATTTACTTTTGCTGTTTTAGGAACACCTTATGGTGTAAGAACAAAATGGGCCAGTGTTTTTGAACAATATGCCAGACAAAATGATGTTGAGATACCACATTGGTTTGGCTACTATGCCAACGGCTATCCAGGGGAAAAACTGTTTATAACTCAAGATTTTCCAGAACAAAAACATATTGTCTTAATCGAATCAAGTCAACACTTAATTGATCCTTACACCAGAAAAAATTATCTAATAGAGCAGGATAGAACAACGAGATTGATAGAGGAAAAGGAATTGTATGGTCATAGAATTCAGTTGCGGGAGAGAAAAGAGTAAGTTTGTTTTTAGAAGCTAGACGTTTGATTAAATATGGTCACCAGGTAAAGTAGGCCTTGAATGAGTTCCTGTCTTTCAAACTATAACAGTTGGCAGCTCCATTTATACTGAATTTTGCTATACTAAAACTCATGAAACTATCTGTCATCGTTCCCGTTTATAATGAAGCGGCTACCATTGCGGAAATTCTTAATAAATTAGTCAAAGTCAAGGACGTTTATGAAATTATTATTGTTAATGACGGCTCTACTGATCACAGTCTCCAAATTATTGAAAAAACGAAAAAAGAATTAGGCAAGCTTAAAGCTAGAAAGATCAAAGTTTTTGACAAAGAAAATGGAGGCAAGGGTAGTTCAGTCCGTTTAGCTTTGACTAAGGTCACTGGAGATTATGTTTTAATCCAAGATGCTGATCTGGAATATGACCCTGATGATATTGCTGCTTTATTGGAGCCGATCAAAAAAGGCAGAGTTGAGGTGGTTTATGGCTCTCGTTTTTTAGGTCCACATTCCAATCTTTTGTTTTGGCACAAAGTTGGCAATACTTTTTTAAATTTAGTGGTAAATATACTCTACGACACCACGCTTTCTGATATGGAGACTTGTTATAAAGTTTTACCCACTAAGCTCTTTAAGGAACTTGATATTAAAGCAGCTAAATTTGATTTAGAACCAGAAATTACTTGTAAAGTTTTAAAAAAAGGTATCAGGATTTTTGAAGTACCAATTACTTATATAGGGAGAGATTTTTCTGAAGGTAAAAAAATTACTTGGAAAGATGGCTTTTCAGCTTTGTGGACTATTATCAAGTTGAGGTTTTAGTGCCACTTAAAATGAAAAATTTGTTAAATTTATATGATTTAATAATACTGAACATGTCCTACCCGTTATTTAGTATTTCATTCATCCTACATTTCTTACTCTTCATCTTAGCTTTGTTTTTTTCTCTTTATTTACCAGGGTCTTTCTTTATCAATTCTCTTTTTTCTAAAAGCAAAGTTCCTCAATTAAAAAAATATAGCGCCTTACTCAAACTGGTTTCATCTTTGGTTTTGGGATTAGTGTTATGGACAGCTCAAGGTGTATTTTTTGGCTATTTACGATTGAGAAATCTAAGTTATCTTTATATAATTTTTTTCTTTTTAGCTTTTTTGTGGCAAAAAAAACCCAGTTTGAGCAAAATTTTTGTTGCCGCAAAAGCAATTGGCAAAAATTTTAAATCAATCAATCCTGTTGTTTTAATTTTTCTAACAATTGGCTCTTTTTTGCAACTCTTAGTGATCAGTGGCTCTGGCTTTTTGAGTGAGCAAGGAATTAAGTTTTATTTTGATAATGCAGCTGAACCGATCATGCATTTAGCCTATATCCAAGCTTTGATTCGTAATTTTCCAGCAATAGAACCTGGTTTAGCAACAGTGCCTTTGCTTAATTATCATTATTGGTCAGATTTTTTTATGGCCGAACTAGCTAGAGTTTGGCAATTACCAGTTATTCATCTCTATTTTCATTTTTTACCCCCGCTACTCGCTATCTTGAGTAGTTTTTTGATTTATTTGATTGTTAAAGCATGGCGAGGTACTGATTTAGTGGCTTTTTTAGCTTTGTTTTTCTTTTTCTTTGGGGCTGATGCTGCCTATACTATTTATTTTTTACTTCACCGACAACTTAGTTTTCATGTTGCTGGGATTGATAATGGCATGGAACAGTTTTTCAATTCACCTCATGTTTTTGCCAAGCTGATTTTTTTGGCAAGTTTACTGGTTTTATTTTTCTGGCAAAAGCTGAGTTCAAAACAAAGAAGCCTAGATAAAAAATGGGGCTTACTTTATTTGACTTTAGCAGCTCCTTTAGTTGGTTTTAAGGTTTATTATGGTATTTTTTCAGCTATTGCTTTGTCAGTGCTGGTAGCTGTTAGAGTTTTGAAAGCTATCTATAAAAAAGACTGGCGAAACTGGCGTTCAATTTTTCTCCAAGAAAAATTTTCACTGTTTTTATTGTTTTTATTCGCTCTAATTTCGGCGACTATTTATTTTCCAACTAATAGCAGTGCTGGCGGCCTATTTTTCATTCCATTGGAATGGCCGAAATTGTTATTAGCGCCACACAATTTAGATTTTAATGATTGGTTTCTTCGTCAACAGGTCTATCACGCTGCTGGAAATATTCGCAATTTACTAATTCTGGACTTTTTGGCAATATTAATTGCTTTGATTAGTATTCATGGCACAAGATTAATTGGTTTTTTGCCCACCAAAAAATTGGCTAAAATTCTGGGATTTGAATATTTACTTTACTTATTAATTCCTAGCATTATTTTCACTATTGCTGGTTTTTTTACCCTGCAACAGTCAGGCGCTTTTAATGTGTTTAATTTTTTTATTGTCAGTTTAATTGTTTTTAGTTTTTTTGCTGCCTTTAGATTGGCAGATTTTTTAAAGTCAAAAAACTTTTTCCTAAAAATTCTGGCTGTGTTGATTATAATTTTGACAGTCCCCAAATCAACTCATGCTCTTTATTTAGCCGCCACAGAACTGAATGATGCAGAAGCACAGATCTTGGTTAGTAAAGTTGAACTAGAAGCTTTTATAAAATTACGCAGTCTTTTGCCAGCAACGGCAGTTGTCCAATCTCATCCTAAAAATAGCTTAGACCAAGACACACCTTATTTATCTTTTTTTCTTAATAGACAAAGTTATTCAGCTGGTTTCAATCTATTGGAGAATCTGGGCAAAGCTAATTTAGAAAGAAAAACTAATTTAGAAAAAATGTTTTTAACTGAAGATGCTACCAGTCTAGCCAGTGAGATGAGGCAGCGTGGTATAGATTACCTTTATTTACAAAAAAAGCCAGCTCAAAAGCTGAATTTTGATTTAGCAAAAAGTGATAATATATTTAAAGTGCTTTATGAAGATGAACTAGTGCTGGTAGTGGGTCTTGCAGAACAGTGAATAATTTAGCTATGTTTCTATTATATGAATATGTTTAGTAATTTTAAACAAATAAAGTTTAATATGAAACTCCTTCGACAGCCTTATTTTAAATTTGCTTTGATATTTTTAATTTTATTGGGCATCCGTTTTTACCCAATTTTTTTTCAAAATAAGAGTTTATTTTTTGGCGACAACTATGCTTTGATGGTGCCTGGAAAAATTTTTACAGCCCGCTGGCTAAGGCATGGCGTTTTGCCTTTATGGAATCCAACGATTTTAGCTGGTATCTCTTGGATTGGGGATGTAAATCAATCTATTTTGTATCCTAGCACTTTATTTTTTGTTTTTTTGGAAGCAAGCACTGCATTAACAGTAACTGTTATCAGTCATTTGCTGATTTCAGTGTTAGGCATGTATTACATCGTATTACAATGTATACAGAATAAGAAAAACACTAAGCAAGTTAATTTAGTTAGCAATAAACAATCAATCTCTTTTTTATCCGCCTGTCTGTGGGTTTTTTCCACTCAGCTCACTAACTCAATTAATAATATTTCAATGCTGCAGTCATTAGCTTGGCTGCCATGGCTGGTTTTCTTAGCTTTTAAAATTAGGAAAAACTTAAAAAATAAGTTTTTATTTGCCATAGTAGTTTTTTTACAATTTGCTGGTGGTTATCCGCAACATGTGATTTATGGCATCTTGACAGCAGTTTTGATTTCTAGTTTTTATTTTTTTCAGCCTCAACTTACTGCTAAGAAAATAAAAATTTGGCTAAATCATTGGTCTATAACAGCTCTTTTTACTTTACTATTATCAGCAGTTATTTATTTGCCATTTCTCGAAACTCTGTTAAATTCCACCCGCACTTTACAAACAGAAACACAAGCAGTGTCTGGTTCATTGCATCCGATGGAATTAATTAAAATGCTGCTGCCTTATTTTTTTGAAAGCCCACATGATGGGATGCGTTGGGGGCCGATGTGGAACAGCATGCCCAACGTAACAATTTATTTCACTGGCTTTGCTTTTTTGATGTTGCTACTTTCTTTGCTTAATAAAAAATTAAGAGACTCGGAAATTAAATTTTTTGCGCTATTCCTTTTTTTAACTTTAATTTTAGCTTTAGGAAAGTATTTACCTTTTTTTGCTACTTTGCAGCAGATTTTGCCTATCTTTAAAATTACCAGAGGGCCGAGCTTGATTTTAACTGTCAGTACTTTTGTGGCAATCACTTACTTAGGTTTGGCTTTGACAAAAATTATATCAAAAACTAAAAACTCTAAAACTAAATTTCGATTTCTTACTAAGATCAATTTTTTAAGTAAATTGCCTGTTTTCAGTAAAAATGCTGGGCGAATTTTTTCTTTTTTTCTTTTTTTAATACTGATCATATTTTTAAGTTTATCCCTCTTAGCTAAATTCAATTTTAACTTAGTTTGGGATTTAGCTAATAGAATGGGTAACAATTTTTTAATCAACAGTGCTTTTCATAGTTTTGAAAAAGATCAGATAATTTTGAAGGTGATTAGTCAAAATGTTTTATTTAACTGTATTTTCTTTTTGATCGCAGTTTTAGCTTGGCAAAGAAAAAGGATTTTATTACTGACTTTAATTTTGTCTCTAGACATGATTTACAACACTCAAGGCATGCTCTTTTTTGCCCCGCGAGATATTTATCCATCGTGGCAAGAGATAGAGACAGCTAATCCGATTTTTAGTCAAACAAATAATTATCGTTATTTGATCCGCAACTACAATTATCCTTATACAGATTTTGGTGCTTATTGGGAGGCTTTGCTAGTTAGAAAACCATTTTCTGATTCTTATATTGATGAAGAAGAATTAGCTAGTTACAAAAATCTAAAGCGTTTTGCTAAAGGTATGACCCCTGATTGGAATATACCCTTTTTATTGCAGTCAATTAATGGTTACACCACGCTTTTACCCAAAGACAGTCATCAGTTATGGAATCCAGATCAGGAGACAAGAATTAATAATTTGGCAGAAATTAAATTAGATAATCCATTACTTAAAAAGTGGGCAGTTAAATTTTATTTAGTGGATGATTGGTTTTTTGTAAATGAAGATTTGTCTTCCTTAGCAGTTATTTATGAAAAAGATTGGTGGCAAGTTTATGAATTGCCAGCTCTACCAAGGTTTAGATATGAAGACGATACAGCTATCAACTTTGACCAAGACCATATTGAGAATCCTAATTTTATCTCGCTGAAATTCAATAATGATAGCAGTCATAGTCACTTATTAATTGCTGATCGCTATGATAAAAATTGGCGGGCTTGGGTGAATGGTCAAGAAGTTGAGATTGAAAATTTTGAAAGGATGAGAAAAGTTAAAATTACAGCTGGTAAGAATCAGGTAGTATTTAAATATCAGCCAAAGTTGTTTTATTTGGGAGCTGCTATCTCTATTTTAAGTTTTTTAGCAGTCTCCTTATTCATCTGCTTAACATTTTTTATTTTCCCTGTTAAAATTAAACGCGTTGCCAAATAGAGTGAAATTAGCCAAGGTGCTATTTCGAGATTCAATTTAATAACAAGTCTACTAATCAGCATTGAAATTTACCTATGTCAAATAAAAGAGACTATTATGAAGTGCTAGGTCTTAAAAAAGACGCTACTGATCAAGCAATTAAATCAGCTTATCGCAAAATGGCTCTGAAATATCATCCCGATAAAAATAAAGCTAAAGATGCAGAAGAAAAGTTTAAGGAGATAAACGAAGCTTACCAAGTTTTATCTGATAAAAAAAAGCGTCAAACTTACGACCAGTTTGGTCATAGTGCCTTTAATGCTGGAGCTGCTGGGGGCGCTAATCCTTTTGGTGGTGGTTTTCAATCTGGGCCATTTACTTGGAGTTATTCCACTACCGGGGCGAATCCTTTTGATGGCTTTGATTTTGGAGATCCATTTGAGATTTTCGAGTCATTTTTTGGAGGTGCTGGATTTAGACAAGCGCGTCGTCGACCACGTTACACTTTGAAGATTGATTTTATAGAAGCTGTCAAAGGAACGAACAAAGAGGTGGAGATTGAAGGTAAAAAACAAAAAATTAAAGTTCCTGCTGGTGTTAATGATGGCACAAGAATTCGTTTTGATGAATTTGATATTAGTTTTGATGTGGCCGCTCATCCTCAGTTTAAACGAGATGGCTATGATTTATTTATTGATAAAAAAATTAATCTTAGTACTGCTTGTCTAGGTGGAAAAATAGAAGTTCCGACAGTAGATAAAAAACTCAAAATGAAAGTCAGGTCAGGTACGCAGTCTCACACTTTGGTGCGACTCCGCGGTGAAGGTGTGCCACATATCAGAGGCAGGGGCAAGGGTGATTTATATGTCAGATTGATAGTGGAAATTCCTGAGGATCTGACAAGAGAACAGAAAAAATTGTTGGAGCAGTTGAAGGAAAACGGATTATAAGAATTTTTTGCTTTTTCACTTGCTTTGTTTTATAATGATAGTGTTATAAATATGTTTAGAAGACGGGCTCAAAAGCGCGTTTTTTTATTTTTTAATTTAAACAAAACAAGCAATAATAAAGGATTTTATGTCAAATCTTAATACTGTGGTCAGAACAGAGTTTGCTGCTGCTATCTCTCAGATTGCCAGCGAACGTAAAATCAGCGAAGAGTCAATCTATGAGGCAATTAAGCAAGCTCTTATTTCTGCTTATCGTAAGCAAATCGGTGAATTAGCTACAGATTTCTACTACTTTGTAAAACTTAATAAAGAAACAGGGGTAGCTAGGATTTTCAAAGCCCCAGTCACTAAAAAAGATGAAGAAACTGAAGAAATTCTAGAATGGGATGAAAATAAAGCTGAAGATGTCACGCCGGCAGGCTTTGGTAGAATTGCTGCTCAAACTGCCAAGCAAGTAATTTTGCAAAAAATTAGGCAATCTGAAAAAGATCAAATAATTTCTGATTATCAAGCTAGGATAGGTGAATTAGTCACTGCCCAAGTTCTCAGAATGGATAAACGCAGTGTTGTTTTTGACATTGGTAGAGGGCAGGGATATATGCCTCCAGAAGAGCAAATGCGTGGTGAATTCTATCGCACTAATCAGCGTTTGGCAGTTTTAATAAAAGAAATAAGAGAAGGTTTCAAAGGTAAACAGATCATTTGTTCTCGAGCAGATAGAGATTTAGTACTTAAACTTTTTACTAGAGAAGTACCAGAAGTTGCATCCGGGGCAGTAGAAATTGTAAGTATTGCTAGAGAAGCAGGTGTGCGTAGCAAAATTACTGTTAGATCTACTCAAGAGGGTGTTGATCCAGTTGGTGCTTGTGTAGGACAACGTGGTGTCAGAGTTCAAAAGGTGATTGAAGAATTAAATAATGAAAAAATTGACATTATTCCCTTTAGCGAAGATTTAAAATTATTATTACAAGGAGCTTTAGCTCCAGCTGAGAGTTTAACAATTGAAATTGATGAAAAGAACAGGAAAGTAATAGTAACAGCGCCAGACGATCAGTTGTCACTAGCAATTGGCAAAGGTGGTCAAAATGTAAGATTAGCAGCTAAGCTCACTGGTTTCCAGATTACTGTTAAATCAGCCACTGGTCAAGTTGCATCCAAAGTTACCGGTGATGAACAATATGAGATTGATACTTTTGAAGATTTAACAGATGAGGCAAGAGAAATTTTAATTCAACATAAACTTACTACTTTGGAAGATTTATCTAGATTTAAAGATAAATGGTTAGGTCTTAAGGATTTGGCCAAGGATCAACAAGAATTATTGTTGAAAAAAGTAGAAGAATACGAAAAAGAGGAGGAAACAAAAAAAGATGCTGCAAAATAGAGCCGCTGTCATTACTATCATGGGCCATGTTGATCATGGTAAAACCACTCTCCTAGACTATATTAGGAAAACTAAAATTCAGTCTAGAGAAGCTGGTGGTATCACTCAACATATTGGAGCTTATCAAATTGAGTTTAAAAATAGGAAAATTACTTTTATCGATACTCCTGGACATGCTGCTTTTAATAAAATGCGACAACGTGGTGCTCAAATTACTGATCTAGTAATTTTAGTTGTAGCTGCCAACGATGGTGTAAAGCCACAAACCATTGAATCTATTCGTTATATCAAGGAAAGCAAAGTTCCTTTTATTGTAGCTATTAACAAAATTGATTTAAAAGATATTCATTTAGACAAAGTTAAATCTGAATTAGCAGAACAAGAGGTCTTGGTGCAGGATTATGGCGGGGATATTGATGTAGTAGAAGTTTCTGCCAAAACTGGCAAGGATGTAGACAAATTATTAGAAACAGTGGTTACCATGGCAGAATTGCTAGAACTCAAAGCTGATCCGGATCAAGCTTTGGAGGCAGTGGTAATTGAGTCAACCAAAGATAAAAGAAAAGGCCCAGTTGCTACAGTCATTGTCCAACAAGGAACTTTAAAAGCTCGCCAAGATGTTTTTGTGGACAATATCATAGGCAGAGTGAGATTATTAACTGATGAAAATGGACAAGCTTTGAGTGAAGTTAAACCAGGTTCACCAGCTGAGATTATCGGTTTAAAAGATGTGCCAGAGGTTGGTGCTATTCTCAAAGAAGAAGGGGCGGATTATCAAAAAACGAAACTTAAGACAGGGGCGAGTGCTGAACAAAGTTCCGAGCTTGAGCTAGATCAAAGCCAAGTTTGGGAAAATTTAGACTTTGATGCTTTACTTGGAGAAAAGAGAAAACTTAAACTTATTGTTAAAGCAGATGTTAAGGGTACTTTGGAAGCAATTTTACAAACTCTTGATGAAGAAAGTGTTGAGCTGATTAGTTCTGGAGTAGGTCAGGTAACTCAGAAGGATCTTGAATTAGCTGAAACAAGCCAGGCTTTATTGGTGGCTTTTGGTATCAAAGTTCCTAAAAAGATAAAAAATTTAGCCAAGCAATTAGGAGTCAAACTTAAGGAATATGACATTATTTATCATCTTTTAGAGGATTTACAAAAACAAATGTTGAAGATCATGGAGCCTACTATTGATGAAGTCGTTACTGGTGAGGCTGAGATTTTGCAGGTCTTTGAAATGAAAGGTGAAAAGATCGCTGGGATCAGAGTCAAAACAGGAGAAATTAAGAAAAGTGATCTATTACATTTAAAAAGAGGCGATGAGATTATTCTCAATCCGGTCATTAATTCAATGAAACATGGCAAAGATGATATCTTGGTAGTCAAAAGTAAAAATGAAGCTGGTTTGACTTTCAAAAATAAAAAATTAGATTTCCAAGTAGGTGATATTTTGCTGGCTTATAAAAAGGATGATAGTTAGCTCTTATTTTGCTTGATACCCATTAAGAAAAGCATGTTATAATACAAGTTCTTAAAATTAAAACAAATAAAATAAATGACTACTTTACTTGCTGGTTTCAGACTCGCAAGCTAAGGGCAAAGAAAGGCAAATTATGTCATTAACTAAAAAACAAAAACAGCAAATAATTCAAGATTTTGCTTTAATGAAAGGAGACACAGGATCTCCAGAGGTACAGATAGCTCTTCTCACTGCTTCTATCCAACATTTGACTGCACATCTTAAAAAACATAAAAAAGATAATCACTCAAGAAGAGGTCTGCTTAAACAAGTATCTAAAAGAAGGAGATTGTTACGTTTCCTTTTGCAACGCAGTGAAGAGAGATATAGGAAGTTGATTGAAAACTTGGGTTTAAGCAAATAAGAATGTTATAATAGTTTTATTAAAAAGTTATATAGAGGAAATTTGGATAATCTTAAAAGGATTTTCGATTGGCAAGTAGTGAATGTGGTAAGAAATTTGCAACAAGTACTACCTGCTTATTGAAATCACTTTTACTTTTTCCCTATTTTCCTCATCATTATATGATAGGTTTATGTCATCAAAACGTTGAAAACCAAGAGTAGCTTGCTTGTTTTTTGTTGACAAAAAGGAAATTTATGTCATATCCACAATATGGAAATACCTACAAAAAAGATATTAAGGTAGGTGATAAAGTTATTAGTTTGGAAATTGGTAAATTTAGTGAACAAACAGCAGCTGCTGTTTTAGCTAGATGTGGCGATACTGTTGTACACTCGACCATCGCTCTGGGTGGCAAGGTAGATTGGGGCTATTTTCCCCTCAATGTAGAATATTTTGAAAAGCTTTATGCAGGCGGGATTATCAAAGGTTCTCGTTGGGTAAAAAGAGAAGGTCGACCAAGCGATGATGCAATTTTAAAAGCTAGGGTGATCGACCGTAGTATTAGACCACTTTTTCCTGAAGGAATTAAGAATCAAGTTCAAGTTGTTAATACAGTTTTCTCTTTTGATAATGAGAATGATCCTGATATGGTTGCTTTATTAGCAACTACAGTAGCTCTTGGTATTTCAGAAATTCCTTTTTTAGGTCCAGTAGCTGGTTTACGTGTAGGCTATCACAAAAAAAGCAAAAAGTTTTCTATTAACCCAAGTTTTTCTGAAAGAGAAAGCAGTGACCTTGACTTAATTGTCTCTGGCTCTGAAAAATCAATCGTGATGGTTGAGGCAGGAGCAAATGAAGTTAGTGAAGCTGAAGTGATTGAAGCTATGGGCTATGCTCAAGAGCAATTAGCTAAAATTTGTAAACAGATTGACATAATAGTTAAAGAAATTGGCAAAGAAAAAATAGATTTGGTGGAAGAAGTAGATAAAGAAGAACTTCAAGCTTTGGAAGAATTGAAAAATTCCATTGAGCAAGATTATGCTAAAGCTATCAAAACAGTAGTGCTCAAACAAGGCAAACTTGAACCAACAGGTTTAGATGAATTGTTAGAAGAAATTAATACTGATGTTTTGGCTAAAACAGAGCCTGATGAAGCAGTTGCAACCGAGCAAAGGGCGAGCGAAGAAGCCAAAGCTAGCGCTGAGATTCAGTTTAAGCTGACTGAGAGACACGTTAAACAACTTGTTCAAGAATTGATGAAGAAATATGCTAGAAAGATGATTTTAGAAGAAGGTTTAAGACCTGACGGTCGTAAAGCAAAAGAGATTAGACCAATTTTTTGTGAAATTGATGTTCTTCCTAGAACTCATGGCAGTGCCATGTTTAAACGTGGTGCTACTCAAGATATGACTGTTACTACTCTGGGTAATCCTTCTTTAGCTTGGTATATAGAAGGCTTAGAAGGTGAGGAAGTGCGTCACTATATTCATCATTACAATATGCCTCCATTTGCCTCGGGTGAAGCTGGTCGCTTTGGCTGGCCAAAAAGACGTGAAATTGGTCATGGCTCTTTAGCTGAAAGAGCTTTATCACCCATGGTTCCAGATCAAAAGGACTTTCCTTATACTATCAGAGTAGTGAGTGAGATTCTAAGTTCCAATGGGTCTACTTCTCAGGCTGCTGTCTGTGGTTCTACTTTATCTCTAATGGCTGCTGGTGTACCAATCAAAAAACCAGTTGCTGGTATTGCCATGGGTTTAATGAGTGATGGAGAAAAATACGTAATTCTGTCAGATATCCAAGGTTTAGAAGATCATGTCGGTGATATGGATTTCAAAGTAGCTGGTAGTAAAGATGGTATCACTGCCATTCAAATGGATATCAAGTTGACTGGTATTCCACGCCAAATTTTAGAGCAGGCACTTGAGCAAGCTAAAGTTGGTCGTTTGAATATCATGGATAAAATGTTAAAGACCATTGCTCAACCAAGAAAATCAATTAGTGATTATGCACCAAAAGTGATGCAGCTGACTATTCCAGCAGATAGAATTGGTGAACTAATTGGCCCTGGTGGTAAGGTAATTAAAAGTATTATTGAGGTCACAGGCGCTGATGTTAATGTTGATGAAGATGAAGAGAAAAAACTAGGGGTGGTTAATATCTCCTCTCAATCTCAAGAGCAGATTGATCATGCAGTACAAATGATTACTGATTTAATGAGAGTGATTGAAGTCAATGATGAATTTGATGGTGAAATAACTAGGATTGAAGACTATGGTATCTTCGTAGCCTTGCCAGGAGGTAAAGAAGGTTTGGTACATGTTAGTGCCATGTCAGTTGACTACGTGAAAGATCCTCGGGCTATGTTCCAGATAGGTGAGACTGTTCATGTTAGAGTCAGCGAAATTAAAGAAGATGGTAAACTTAGCTTAACTATGTTAACAGAGGAGCAAGAGGAAACTCAGAAGCAAGCCAGCCGTGAGCGTAGGTCAAGAAATGGTGGTAGCCGTAATGGTCGTGATGGTGGTAGAAGGAATTTTGGCTTTAAAGGGAAGAGTGGTACTAGCCGCCGTAGTAGTAGGGTTAGGGATAGAAGACCACGGAGTTAAATTATTGATATATTATATACATGCCCCTTTCTAAGCAGCAAAAAAAATATATTAAGAAAAATTTGCAAAAGGATGGTTTAAAAAAAGTTGCTCATGATTTGGGTGTAAATCCGAAATCGATTTTAGATTTTCTCAAAAAGCGTTGGCCAGAAACAAAGTATCAGAAATTTTTAAATAAAAATCAGTTAGAAATAAAAAACAAGGTTAAGGCAAAGACGAGAGAAGATCTAGCTTGTTCTTCTTCAAACTCATTAAAGGCTAAACTAGCTAGCTTTAATTTTAAAGATTGGTTAAAAGCTAACCGTTTGGTATTGATTTTTTTATCCCTCTTGGTGTTTGCTGTCTATGGTAATTCTCTAGCAAATGGGTTTGTGGCAGATGACTTACCAACTATTGTGAAGGATTACAAATTAGGCGAATTAAGTCATGCTTTTCGCGATTTTCCAGTATTTGTTCGTCCGTTAT
>JASFHL010000008.1:0-54105 GCA_050123235.1 Candidatus Woesebacteria bacterium
AACAATCTTATTAGCTTCGTTTGGTCTTTGAGGAAAAGGAAGATTGGTATTGGTAGCGGCTTGGCTTGCACTTTGATCTGTTTGAGCCATAGTTTGACTTTGTCCTTTAATAAAAGCAATTTGCCCAGTCTGAGCTTGTTTAACTGCCTCTTGTTCAGTGCTTTGTTGTTGGGTTTTATCAGTACTAAGCAAAGTTGTTTCTGGGATAGGGATGTTTGTGGCTACTTGGCTAGTATCTACGGCTTTTTGATCTATCTGCGTTGATCCTTGTCCAGTTTGAGTAGTTGTTATTGCCCCTTTGGGTTTCATTCTAATAATAATAGAAGCACCTCCGTCTTCCATGTCAGCGATATCACTAGAGATGTCAAAAAGGTTTGAAAACTTTCGATTAGCCATAAGTTCATCTTACTAGATTTTTGCCAATATAATCAAGATAGGGAAAGATTAATTGATTTTTAAAAAAACAAAAAATTATTTAACTTTTTTAATTTAGGCTTTTAATAACGATTGGATCTATAATTTTCCCTTTAGCAACTACTTTTTGAGTTGGGAATTGAAGTTGATCTTTTTCAACTTTGATTAAATAATCATCATTCTCTAGAGGAGTTGAAGTGAAGAAATGACCCAAACTATTACTTTTAATTGCTCTGACGATCTCACCTTCAGAATTTTCTATTTCAATAATAGCATCAGCAATAATTTCATTGTTGGGATTAACTATGGCTCCGACAATTTTATTAGCCTCCGTTGGCTTGGGAGGAAGCGATAAATTGCTTGTTAGATGTTTGTTATTTGTTAGTTGAGTATTTCCTTTATCTGTAGCAACTTTGGCAGCTGCTACTTGATTAGCCAAAGGAGGAAAAATTTGTTTTTCTTGCTTGCTAGGGGATTGAGTTGTTACTGAGATTGTATTTTGATTTACTGGCTGACTTGTTGTTATTGTGTCTGTTTGATTAGTATAAGCAGTATTGTTGTCAGTGTTATTTATAACAGCTTGATTCATTTCAGGAGCCTTTAAAGTTCTGACTCTGGTTTTAAGTTGAGGTTTTTGTTTCATCTTTTTTACATTGCTATAGTTAACTTGAACTGTTTGAAATGAAGCCATAATATTATTTACTTTTTCTTGGTCGGTATCTTCCCAATCTTGAATAGAGCTTTGTTTATTGATCGAGCTAAGATACTCTTTGATTCTTTGTCTTCTTGCTGGAGTAAGATCAATCACAGCTTCTTGCTCTTTGATGATTTTTTTTCGTTCGTAGAGAAAAGGAGTTGGAACAAAAGCTTCTCTTTTCCAAAAAAACTGGGTGGGTTTATATAAAACTTTTAAAAAGGTGGTTAACCAGTGATCCAAAGGTCGTTCTTCAATTGGTAAAAAAGCTAAAGCCAGACCTATTACAAAGCTAAGTAACATTAAAGGATATTTAATGAAGGGCAGAAGATTGGTGGCATAGAAAATAATTGCGCCAATTACTCCAAGAAAAATTTCAGCAAATTGCTTGATCGTCATGCTGCCGATGATGTGAAATCTATAGCCAGTGATGTCTTGTGGAATTGGATGTTCGCGCATTAGATTAATTCCATTTTAACAGTAATCAGGAAGAATTGACCAGAGGGAGATCTTTTTGAGCTCTGAGCTTGGAGAATATAATTGGTTTTTTAGGCTTGGTTTTATTTGGCAGAAGTTTGGACAGCCGGAGTGATTAATTCTGCTCTTAATTCATCCCCTTTGTTATTAATCAGAGTACCTTTGAATCGATAAAAAGGATAAGCAATTTTTAACTCATCATCAATCCTATATTCCAAAGAAACTTGGGTAAGCATTCCTGAAGCAATTTCTTCCAAAGAAAGAGAGCCGTGTCCTTCGTAATAAGCAAAAACAATTGAGGCTTTATTTTGATTAATGTTTTCAATTGCTTGGTCAATACTAATAGATTTAGCTTTAGCAGAAATAGTGAGATTAACAAAAAAGGGTTGAAAAGTGAGTTTTTGAATTTGATAGTTTGAATTTAACATGACTTTAAAGGGAAAATCTTCACTATGAGCATAAAAAACAGGAATACCATTCAATTTATAAGTGAAAGGAATTTCCATGATTTCTGCATCTGCCTCACTGCTTTCTTCTAGGTGAAAGCCAGCTTTAAAAAAAGAAATTTCTTTTTCTAAAGCAACTAAGCCTAGATTTGGAAAAAAATTATTAAGTAAAGTGCTGGCAGTACTAATAGCTTGTTCTTTGTTAAGAGTTTTACCAATGGGGGCTTCTTGATTGCTAACCAGAACATATTGTTGATTGTTTTTTGATAAAGAATATAAAGATCCTTGCCAAATGTTGTCAGTGCCTTCTAAGAGAGTGAGTGAGAACTGATCAGTTAATTGTTCTTCCACATAACTGGCTGTGGTTTCTGTATTCTGTGCCTGGGCCAAAGCTAGTTCAGCAGGTACGGCAAGCTGGCTGCGATCACCATTAAAAATAATGTTACTAAGTTTGCTAGTTGAGCCATATCGATTGGTGCTAATAAATTCAGTTTCTGGCACTTTTTTATAGCCGGGAGTGAGAATTCTAATAATTACAGAGACGATTGTCACGATCGCTGCAATTACTAGTAAGTAGATAAACCATTTTGTATTTTTCATATAATTAATATTATTTCTTCTTTAAAATATAAATATAGTTAATTATAAAGTCGCTCGCGGCAACGTTTTTTCTTTTTTTAAATTGCCGGGCTCACTCGGTGAAGCTCGGTAGTATATAAAGTGTCAATCTGAGCCTAGCCAGACCTCGCTTCAACGCTCCATAATTAGCTATATTTATATTTTAAAAAAAATAATACTAATTAACTTCCCCAAAACAACTCCTTACCACCTCGTTTATATTAATAAATTCCCCATCTGGCATTAGTTTAGCAAGATCAGATTTTGTAGGGAAGTCGCTGCTTCTTGCCCCAGGATGAGCATAAAATGATCCACCTTTGCCCATTTCAAAGTGTAAGTGTGGCCCAGTTGATCTGCCAGTGCTACCAACTCTGCCTATTATTTCACCTTCCATTACCTGTTTACAACCAGTTTCAACTTTTTGACTGAGGTGGGCAAACATAAATAAGCGATCTTTGCCATCAATGTTTGTTTTAAGTATCAGGTGCATGCCATAACCATTGGGATCATCTGGTTTTGAACAAAGCTCACCTGCAAAAGGAGCAAAAACAGGAGTCCCCATAGGAGCAGCAATATCATAAGCGTCAGCTCCATTTCCACTGTCACTGATATGTGAAAAACTTCCAAAAGGTAATTGTTTAACAATTCCTGAAGTAGGCCAACAGCCCAAGCCTTGAGGGCATTCTCCAATGCAAACAACTTCACCAGTGATAGCGTCATCAGAGCCACTTTCATCTGCATTTTCATAAGCAAATTCAATGGTAAATTTGTTTCTGACACTAGCATGATTGTAATCTTCATCAAAAATTTCAGTGTAACTTAAGCGCAATTCTTGGCCTGGCTCTAAGACAGTACTTTGTTCAATATTATTAAAGTCATCAAAACTACGAATTTTATCTTCAATATCAGGGGTTTCTCCAGAATACATTTCTTCGTTGTGGTGGACTCTGAGCTCATCCTCGATATCAGTGATGGTGATTTTGTAATTTTCTTTTGGTTTGATAACAATGCTGTAACGAGCTTCAAAAGGGAAATTGGGATTTTCACAACGGTTGTCTTGACAACCTAAGCCTAAATCAACAGTTTTTTCAACAAATAAATACTGTGATTCTTTAAATTCACTAGTCAAAGCTGTTAAAGGGGCAGTATATGGCAAATCAACCAAAAAGGCAGATTGAATAGCAAGCATGGTAAAAACAGTGCCCCCTATCATAATACCAACAGTGGTTAATGGTGCTGAAACTCCTACATGACTAAAAAAAGCTTTCCAAGTGGCAATTTTTGTTACAGCAGGGGCTTTGAGTATCATTTCGGGAGTCCAAGGAGTTGTGGCTGGGGTAGTCGCTTGGGTTAAACTGGCTTTTCCAGGAACTTTGCCAACTTTGATGGTGGTGGCAGTTCTAGTGGGAACAGCTCTAGTTTTGGCAGTGGCATGTTTTCCTAGCAATTTGTGTTGAAGATCCGCTCCTTTATTAGCGCCCATGATAAAGCCAGCAGTAGCTCCAGCTGGTCCACCTGTAATAAATCCGACTGTACCTAAAGCTAATCCTCCCAAGAAGCCAAGTAAAGTAGTAGCAGCAGCAATGGTTTTAATAATGATTAAAGTAGTGGCTGCCGCAGCGCCAGCAATAATTTTGCCAATTACTTTTTCTGTTTTTTCAATAACCCTGCCAAGACCTGGAATGCGACTGGCAATTGCTTTAAACTTTACATAAGCTTCACCAGCTCCTGCCGCAACTAAATTTGCTCCAACTCTAATGGCTGTTTCTCCGAGTTTTCCATAGGCTTTATCAGCTCCGCTTTTTATAGCAGACTTAGCTTTATTCAAACAGGAATTAGCATTTTGTCCAAAATTAGAAGCGTCTTGGTTTAGGGCGGCTAGTGCAGTTGGGCTTTCTCCAACGCCGCTATTATTTAAAGTAGTTTGAGTTTGTTCTCCATAAACTGAAAAGTCAGGATGGATAGTTTCTGCATCTACCTGTACGGCTACTGTTTGTAAATAAAAAACAGTTCTTTCTTGAACAGTCAGTTTTTGCCAGTAGCCTTCAATAGCAGCACTGCTATTTTCATCTCCAGCGGCTTGTAATTCCGAGTAAGAACTAGCACAGCGTTGTACATAAATAGCAGGGTTATGATTAATTTGGCCGTAAGCCTGCATCATGGCATCAGTCTGTTTACCAACACGCTCTGCAAATTCATCTGGGCTTGCATCTTCGTCTATTTGAAGGTGATCAATGCCGGCTCGGCCGTCGATTTTCATCACTCCAGCTCTAAAAATTTTCCAATAATCTTTTAAAAAGGGGACTAATTGACGAATTTGGTCATCTGTTAGTTCTACACCTAGTAAAGATTGCAATTTAGATCTGATTTCTTCATTGCTGCCTTTGAGCATGCTGCTTAAAACTCGGGGAGATTGACCACTGAGCACAGCAGCTTCTATTCTGAGCGCAATAGTGCGGGCAGTGGCAGCATCGCCAACAATAGCAGTCGCCTGGCTGATAAAGGAGTTGGTATAACTTTGACTGTCAAAACCAGGAAGCTCAGCCAGTCCTTCAAAAAAATCAGCATTACCATGAGCAAAAGACTTAAGGTGTTCTTCTAGAGTAGTCTCATTTCTAATTTTTTTAGGATCAACCTGAGCATTTCTAATTAAAGGAATTACTCCTGGGATTTGTAAAAATAGTTCATGCCCCTGTCTGGAAAGTTGATATCTTAAAGTAAGACTGTCTGGATCAGTTAAGTTAGCTAACTTCATCAATTCTTCTTTGCTTAAACCTAGAATCAAACCATTTATAATCTCAAAGGATCTTTCTCTTAAAGCAGCATAAACAGCTGGATCAAGTTGCTCCTTGTTAGTGCCTAAATAGGCCAGTGTAGATTCCAAAACCAAATCAGCATAGGCGCTAGTGAGATAGCGGGGATTAAAATAACGCGGGTCGATTAGTCCTGAAGGTTCTTCTGCGGGTGGTGGTGGGGGAGGAGGAACTGGGACTTCAGCTTCTTTTTCGACTTCTGGCGGCCCTTCCTCAGTTTCTTCTTTCTTTTTTTCTTTTTTAGCTCTTTTTTCTTCACCCTCTTCGGGTTCCTCTTCCTCTGGCTCTTCCTTTTTTTCAGGGATTTCGCTGATTAAACTTAAGTAAACCTGATAAAGAGCTTGGGCTACGTTTTGAATAATCGCTGCTTTTACCTGTTTTGTGACAGCTGTTCTGTCTACTTGAGAGAGAGTCTGCCCGGCTGTTCTGTCTACTTGAGAGAGAGTCTGCCCGGCAGTGATTTTGATAGTGCCAGTGTTTATTTCTCCCATGGCTGCTTCAATTGCTCGGCGATTGTCTGCTCTTTTGGTTTTTTCTTCGTCATCAGCGTTTGGGGGAATATCATCATTTAGTTCAGTGATGGCAGCTGCGATTTGCCTGAGAAAGACCACTAAGTCTGCCATGCAAATATTTTCATTTGGGTCAAAAGCAGGCACTGGCTGGAAAGAAAAAGTGAAATTTTGTCCTTTATCAAAACCTCTCAGGTCTGCTGTAATTTCTAGATCAGCTTTGACTTCGTTTTCAGCAAGAAAGGCTAGCAGATCTGGCCAATTAAGAAAATCAGCAGCTAGTTGTTTTAAAGTATATGGTTTAGTTGCTTCATCAGCCATGCTTTTAATTATACTGCAAAGCCAAGGAAGAAGGGAATTGAGGTTTTTTAAATTCTTGACAGAGAGCTTAATTTGTAATAAAATATTATTTATATGAATTTATTACAAATTTCTTATACAAATTGTAAAGGTCAACTGGTTATTCCTAAGGCTTTTAGGGATAAATTAGGGATCAATAAAAATAAAGCTTTAATAATTAACTTGCAGGGTAATAGTATTTTGATTTCACCAATAGAAGAAGTAATTAGTAAGGCAGATCAAGAATCATCATATTTGGATGTGCTTAAAAAAACACAAGGAACTTGGGGAAAAGATGATTGGTCTGCTCAAAGAAAAAAAAAGAGACAATTAGAATTAAAAGCTTCTAAAACCAGAAAGAAACAATGGTGATTTTTGATACTAATATTATTATTGATCACCTCAGAATTTCTGGGAAAAAGAAAAGTTTATTATTACAGTTTGCAGAAAAATCTCCAAAAGAAAGTTTTGCTATATCAATGTTAACGGTGCAAGAACTCTATGAAGGACAAAGCACTCGTGATAGCGATAAAGAAGCAGCTTTATTAGCCACCATTAGTCCACTTAAGATTCTTACTTATAATTATGAAATTGCTAAATTGGCAGGCAAGATTGCTAGAGATTTAAAAAGATCAATTGAACTAGCTGATGCAGCCATTGCGGCTACGGTAATAATGAATAATGCTGAGCTCTTGACTTTGAATGCGAAAGATTTTAGAGGAATTAAAGGTTTAGAATTGGTGAATAGGAGTTAAAATACAAAGTTTAAAAAAGTTATATTAGTATATAATAAGAACTAATAAAAACAGATACAAGGAGTCAAATGTCTGGTAGATAACGAACTGAAGCAAAGAATAATAACTTACCTTGCGAGCACTGATAGCACACTGCGTAGTTTTTGGGAAAAGAAATTCAACGTAAAACCAGCTTCAATTGAGCAAATAATTAGTGAAGGGATATTACCCGCTTGGGTGATTGCTAATGAGCCGTTCTGGGCTTACCTACTCCTCCAATTAGAGCATCAAGAATTTGGAAATGAAATAATGGGAATCGCCTTATCACTTGCTTATAACCCAGATTTTATCAGTGGATCGGCAGCAGCGTACCATAGAAACATTTTTAATGCTGCAAGAGAAATTGTTGTAAGAAAAAGAGCCGCAGCTAGTCAAGTTTGGCGTAGGGTAGGTCGAGAAGATGATCAAAAGCGAACTGAGAATTTATTAAGACAAATTGCTCAGCTATTAGCTGATCAAGAAATGGACTCTTATGATAAATATCAACAAGTTAGCATGAGAGTAACAGCTTTAAAGATGATTATTATTCCTGGACAGAGATAAAGGAATTTTTAAATTCTGGCCTTAGTTATTTCTAATTTAGTTTGCTAATTTAATCACTCCCCATCTAGGTAAATGAGCACGACTCCATAGCCCACTGCCAAAATTAATGATCATCACTCTTTCACCTCTTGCTCTCAAGTCATATTCAATATGACGATCTCTACTTTCTGCAACAGCAGTCAAACTTTGGAAATGTTCTGGCCTGAGTTGCCACATCACTAAATTGGGGTTTTGATCACTGCCTTCAATCACCGGGATTTCTCCCTCTGCCACTACTGCAGCCAAAACCCTATCTTCAGTAAAAGGCAGCATATCTCTAATTCCTCCACCGGTGGCATTGTATTTAAAAAATTGAGTCTGATAATCTCCTCGCCAGTGGACAAGGGCTGTTACTTGTCTAGTGCGGGTGCTGCCTGGTTCTTGATAAGTCACGGTTAGTGTTTCTGCTTCTCCTTCGGGGTCAGCAAAGTCTATTCTTTGACTATGGGCTTTTGTTAGTTCTACTGCCAAAAGAGAACCTGTTAAGGCAACTCCATATTTTACAGTATTTTTTAAAAATTCGCGGCGGCTAGGATTTGCTACAAAATCCCTATCTTGATCGTTGCCTCTTAAAAGTTCTCGAATGTTTTTGAAGATATTGGGAATATTGGAGAGCTTTATTTTAAAAGCTTCTTTGTTTAAACGGCTACGAACTCTTTCCATTGTTTTAGCTTACACTAGTTGCTTCTACTTGAGAAGTGAAAAAAGCATGTTCTAAATAACTAGCTTAAGGCTTCTATAAGGAGTTTTTCTGGCTCTGGTGTTTGATTTTGCCAAATGTCTCCATGAATTAGTGCTCCAGGCCCGACAGTAACATTTTCTTCCCAGCTACCATTTAATAAAGCATCTAAGCCTACTGAACTGACAATTGGCCACATATTTTCTTCTGTTTCATTATTCGGGGCGGTGACATCAGGATTATTTTCGGAGGTTTGAGCTAGGGTAGCGGCTGCTTCAGTGAGTGCTTGCCAATTTTCATATTCCGAAACTAGAACAGCATAAGGATCTTTTAGTAAAGGTACTCCACAAGGACCAATATCAATGCCACTCTTAGTTCTGCATCCAGGAGATTCAAGATATGTTTTAGGTACTTTCCAGCGTTCCTTGAGTTGGATTTCTACATATTTATTATTTTTAATGTCTTGCTCGATTTTTTGAAGCAATTCTGGAGAACGCATCATTTCAGCAGGGAGCTTATCTAGTCTTAGAGTTTTTACCTTAAGTATGTCTGTGGGAGGACAAATTAGATTTTTTGATAGCAACTTAAGTGGATTATCTGAACTAAGGCTGACTCCTCTAGCAATCTTTTCAGCTTTTTTTCTAGCTTGTTGGGAAATTCTCAAGCCATCTAATTCATCACATTTTATTTGCCAGCGTTCCAAGATTTCCTGAATAGATAATTGGTAGCTATGGCTAGCTCCTTGATAATTGCTAGCATGGTCTTCCACCCACTTCAGAAAGTGTTCGCGACAGATGGCTACCAGTTCATCAAATTTGGCTGCAAAATTAGGAAATAGATCTGGACTGATGGCTGAGTGACTTTTTTGGTCAAATGCTTGTTCGGGATTAGAAAGAGAGTGATGGACATGAGCCAAAGTAGTCAAAAGCTTTTCTGCTTCTTGACTGCAAAGTGCTAGGATTTTATCTAGCTCTTGGTCAAATAAAGCGCGGTTAATAGTAGGCAAATCATTTAATCTCACAGGCCAAGAGCTTTCTTTTTGAAAAATAAAAGCTTGGATTTGTTCTAATTGTTCTGAGCCGACAAAATGAGGCAGCTGAACTAAAGTAGCAATAATGGAGTGAGGGACTGATAAATTCCCAGTGGCTAGACTAATGGTTTCCTTGGGATTAATTTTTGAGTTGGCTTGGGCTTCTATCTCTGCAGCTGTGGAAACAGCTAACTGATTATTTAAAGTAAAACTATGATTAATAGCAAAAACTTGTCCTCCAAGGACGGTTTGTAAGAAGTTTTGAAAAGCAATCAAATCAGCATTAAGATCGTAATTAAGATATTGGATCATTCGGCATTCATTGGGGCCAGTTTTAATAAAAACATTGATGTAATTATTTTTAACTTTTTCCTCGCCTAGGTAGCCTTCACTTTTTTTACCACGCGGACTAACTAAAACTAAAGCTTCACCCACCAGCACGTTTTCATCAGCCAACCATTGTTCTAAAGCCAACATGGCGCGAGTTTCTAAACTTGCTCTGAGAGTTTCAAAGCCTCTACTGGCAAGTGCTAGTTCATTATTGCGACCCAAAGTGGTAATTGATTCTGGAAACAAATTATAAACTCCTTTGTGAGTGTAAGGATGATAACTTTTGACGGCAAACATACCAACATACTCATGAAAAAAAGTAGCCAATTCTAATTGCAAAATTTTTAAACTTTGATTTAGATCACGATTTTGGAGATAGCGTTCAAAATAAGGAGTAGATGTCCAAAATTTAATTTTCTCTTTTGGCCTAAAGCGCTCTTTTAAAGAGGCAAATCTATTACGTAATCTTTCTGGCATTAAAAAACTCCTCGTGTTGAGGAGCATGGGGCTTTTCTACTGGATGTTTTAAAATCTTAAACATCAGCCCGATGCTCGTCGGATTCTTCTTTGCTTTTGGCAAAGAATCATCTCTTGTGTCGGACTGATTTGTTGAGTAAATAGCTATGTTTTGCTAATTCTAAAAACTAAATATTAAGATAGACGAGACCTTGAAGCGAAGCATTAAACCTGTTGTTAGATAGTCAGTGTTGATGCTGAGCTTCAGAAGAGAGCATTGTTTATTAACAAAACAAAAAAATATCGATGCGAACGTGTCTCGGATAGCTTAATATTTAGTTTTTAGAATTAGCTTCATAGTTTTTGCTAACAAAAACACCGTTGCGGCACAGTGAAGGATTTTCACCTTCTTCCAAAAGATATTTATTTTGTTAAAGTTATGCTTTTACTTAGCGATAACTGTATCGGTTGTAGCATGAAAGTGAGGTGGGGGGCAAGGGGAATAAAAGGCATGAGTTTATTTACTGATATTTGGTAGAAAAAAACAATTAAAATTTAATCAAAAGCTTGTTTCGTGATTTTAATTTTTTTAAAACTGGGATAAAAACATAAAAAATTACCTAGATTGTTTTTTTTTGCTAGCCGACTGCTTGAGTTTGTGGAAGAGGAGTTTCTGCAGCTTTTTGTTTTGTTTCTGCTTTAAAATTAAGTTTACTTTGATCAACTCCTTTTAAAATTACTTCCTGAATTTCAGTTTGAGTCAAAGCCCGGTGATGAACAGCAAATATCCCATTAGCAAATACTTGTCCATTAATCATTTTTTTACCTTCATCTCCTAGCGCATTCAGCCATTTGATTTTTAAGTCTGGGCGCATATCAAAATTTTCGAAGATTTTCACTATTTGTTCAGAACTAACTTGTTTTATAAAGTTTGGGATGTCGGCTGGATTCATATACTCAGCAAATCTCATATAAGTTTGGTCTTTACCAGCCATACCAAGAATCGCTCTGGCCATATCAACACCTATTTGGCCAAAAGCCTGATCTGCAATTTTCTCTGTTTTTGTTTGAATAAGATCAAATCCTTTTTGCATTGCTAGAGAAAAAAAGACGCTATCTTTAATACCATTCATCGATATATCTAATAAACATAAGCCAAAGATCAAAGCTTTTTCACCAATTCCAAATTTTTTTTCTTTGCCATCTTCATCTCTTGCTGTAAGTTCTAAGGTCCCCTCTTTCTGCTTTGTAGTAACAATATTCATGCTTTCTATTGGTACAATGGCAGTTGTTTTTGTATCAGGTTCAATAGTGGAAACATTTTCTCCGAGTGCAGCTCTCATTCTATCTTGTTGTTGACGCCCAAAAAATTTTTCTTGAGAGATTTCCTGCAGTTTTCGTAAAACATCAGGACTTATTTCTGTTCTGGCTTGCGTAATATCACCACCAGCTTTGAGTGCTTCTAACCAGTAACCGATTTGTTCTAAGGAATAATCATCTGGATTATCTACAATCGTTTTTAGTTGCTTTACAATTTCTTCTTTTGTATGAGTTATTTGCTCAGGGGCTAGTGCGAGTTCAGCTCCCAGAGTAGTAGTTATTTCTTCAGTAGTCGCTGCTCTTGTGGTTTCTGGAGATTCCACTGTTTGAGCAGTGGCGGCCCCAACAGGAGTCTCTATCCGGAGGGCTGGAGAAGTGGCAGCCGCTTCTGGCTTGGGTAAAGTTGTATCTCCTGGCATTCTATCTGCAAGGGTTGGGCTTGTTCTAACAAAAAATTCGCTTAAAAATCCAGGATTTAAAGTAGTACCCACACCAGGTTTTGCAGATGGCTTTGCTTCTTGGGTCAACACTTCAACAGTTTTTGTCTTAGCTGCTGCTGTTTCATTCATGATTCTACTGTAACTGTTTTCGGAAAATTATTCAAGAAATGTTTATTAGGAATTGATATAATGAAATGTATGGGAGAACAAAAAGGATTAGATCCACAAGTAGTAGAGTTTGTTAGTGCTGACTATACAGGGCATCCTAAATATCCCCTTTCTAAAACAACAAGAGAAGTTTTAAAAAGGTCTCCTGAAGCTTTGGGTGCTTTAAAAGATTTTGCTAAAGCCTTAGCTGTAGGGAGTAGTGGAAGAGTAGCTCGAGTAGAAGAGAAAGTGGCTGCTCTGATTGAGAGTAGAGTAGGAGATGCTTTTGATGCTTTTTTTACTGGAGAAGCTGCTGCCGCAGCGATGATGGATGATGAAACTTCTCTTTTATACTTGATGTTGAATGAGCTCGTTAAAGTGTCAAAAGATGAGCTTATCGCAAAAGAAGAGGGCTGGCCTCCAGAGGGAATAGCACAACTAGCTGTTTTAGTCACAAAACATCAAGCAGTGCTTACTGAACTAGATGAATCGCTAACTGGTAAAGTTTTTGATCCAACTAAAACTGCTGATAAAGTAGATATTGAAGAGATGGAACAAAGGGTAAAGACTTTTCAAAAAGACAGCGGAGCAGATAGAGAAAAAATTTTTGATTTAATTGCCAATTTGGCAGGAATTTCAGAGATGGTTAGAGAATTTCATGTTGGAAGCATAAAAGAAGTAGAATCAAAAAGAGAAAAACTCCAGACATTAGAACAAACGATATCTTTGGGAGAAAATTTTTTATCACAGGCTGAAGCAGTAGAAGTAATGTTTTATAAGGCTAGGGCACCGTTTTTATATGGCCCTAATTTTAGAACTTTATTTTATCGTGTTAAGGAACACAAAGATGGGACTTATGAAGCAGCAACTACTGGTTCTAAGGTGATTGCTTTTAGAGAGCGTTTTAAGGATTGGCAAAATTTTCATAAACTAGTTGAAATTGATTGTTCCAAAAAGATAACTGAAGTAGCGTTAGCTGAAGAAAACCCAATTGGTCAGATTGAGCATAGAGCCTTGCTGGCTTTATTAGATGAGGCTAAGCCATTTGTAGAAGTAAGAAAAAATCAGGCATTTGAATGGTGGAAAACTAATCTTGAAACAATTCATCCTCCTTTCAAAGATTTTAATAAGTGCTTAGCTGAAATAGAAGCATTGAAGCCAATTCCAAAAGATCATGATGAAGAAGATTTAGAAAAGAAGATTAAAGCTTTGGAAGAGCATAAAGGGAAAGTTGTTACTCACGTAGACAAACAAGTGGCTGATGGGAAGATGCCATCAGAGGATCAAGATACAAGATATAAAGAACACTTAGCTGGAATTTGGGAAAAGGTAGATGACGAAGCAGGAAGATTGCAGGAGTTTTTAGATGAGAAAGAGAAAAAGAGACATGAGTTTTTTGAATTGGCATCTGTGAGAGTAGCTGCTGAGTTTTTTGGAGGAGGGTTTGTTGAAGGATTAGCTCGAGATTGGAAGGAGGAGCATCCAGCTAAGTTGGCTAAGGGAATTTTTGAGTATATTGTAAAGGTTTTTATTTTAGATGAAGGAGTGAGGGACAACAAGGCCTTTATGAGTTTAAATTTAATGGGAGAACACCTCACTGGTGTGCCGGATGAACCGACTGTAGGTCTATTATTGAGGTCTTTTAAATCTTTGGGGGTGCTTCTTGAAGGAGAGGAAGTAATGTTCAAGGGAGAGTTGGCTGATAGAAGAACTGTAATTGAAAAATTACATGAAAAGCTTTCTCATGATATTGTTCAAATTGAATTAACTTTTAATAGGGGAAGATCTGTTAATGAGCTTGAAACAAAACCTGACGGTTTGTTGAGTTTCTATGGAGAGAAAAAAAATCAAGTGGATGCCACTGATTGGGCAAGGTTTGTCAAATTAGGGCTTGGATATGAAGATTTTGAAGGAGGTATTCCTCTTGCAGAACGATTACGCCGAGCGAATATGATTTGGGATGCGATGCATAAGCCGATTTTTCAAGATGTTGGTGTTTTTTCAGATTCCACAGATGAAGATCCAAAGTTCCTCACTAATTTCTGGGTGGCTAATCCTTTAACAACTTATCCTCTTGCAGGCGGTGATGCAAATAGACATTTTCTTCAAAGAGAATTGGTCCGTATTATTGCCGGTATGGATGAAGCTCCAGCTTTTATGACCATATCCAGAGATCCCGGGGAAACAATGTATGCCTGGAACGTGCGTAGAATGGAGATTCTTAGAGAAAATATTCGCAAAATTTTATATGAAACAACTGAACCTTTATATGGAGATGGCAGAGCCTCAGATGGAGGTTTATATAATAGATGGAAAAGATCAGGAGTTCCACCTAACGAAAGAGAATATCTATCTGCCGACGAAAAGAAATATATGTTTGATGGTTTTCTCGCAGAAGCTCTGATTGGGAATCAGAAAGAATATGGTTTGGAAATTGCAGCAGCAGAAGGAGCAAAGTTAACTGGAAAAACAAGAACGATTGATGGTTTACCATTTGTAGAAGTAGATGCTACTCATGGCCAAAAGGCTATTATTGCTGTTTCAAGATGGTTTAATCCAGCTATGTATTCTAAAAAATTAATTAAAGAAAGAGGGGGAGAGGGTACTCATGGTCCGAAGTTAACTCTATATGAATGGTTAGCTTTTGTAACTTCTCAGACACAGCGATATTATTATATTCCGGAAGAAGAGAGAGAAGGGGTTACTTTGGCGGAAGCATTGGCATGCGCCGAGACAGTAGAAGCTTTTGCGGGATTACCTTTTAGTCAAATTGTGACAGCAGATAAAGAACATGAGCCAACTGCATGGTTTACTGTTTTTGAAATGGCAGCAAAGCAATGGAAACGCTTGACTGAGGGACTTGGTATAAGGATAAAAGATATTACTACTAGTGAGCCAGGTTCTGACGGAGCTATTATTTCTTATAATGCAGAAATTGCTAGACTTATTAGTAAGCTTGCCAGAGACTGTGAGTATGAACAATTTAGAGATTGGGGTACTACCACTAAAACTTGGGATACTGACCAGGATTATGAAGAGTTTAGAACAGTAGAGGATTGGTTTTTAGCTCAGTTAGAAACAGGAGTTTATCCTGATAAACCAGATGAGATAAATGGGGTTATTGTGACTGATAGACTTTGGGAAGATGTGCAAGAGTTTTCGAAATTACCAACAGCTTTCCATAGAATCTATGATATAAGAAAAACATCTGAAGTAGATAAGTTAGAGCACGCCCGAATGACTAGATGGGTAACTAATAGAGCGATGTCTCTTAGGTTTCCTGGAGAGAAAACTAAGATGAATCCGTTCCATGCAGAGGTTTTAAATGGCACCAGGGCTGATGGAAATAAAGTAAATGATATGGCACAAGTCGCTAAAAAGGTGGCTGTTGGAAATTTGTTAGCTGGCGCGATGTCTGTTGAATCAGCAGCTGATTATACTTACACAGATGTGGTGGCCTTAGCACAAGTATTGAGTTATGATGTGTTTTGGAAATACAGGCATAATGTTCTTGTTGAAGCAGTAAGAGGAATGGGCCTGATTTCATCAAGACCTCCTACTTATGAATATGGCTTAGGTTATTTTACAGAAAAAGAAGCTATGGCATTATTTGAATGGGTGGGTATAGATACAGGAATTATTGCTAAAGCTAAAGAGATTATAAGAAAAGTTAAACAACATGGTTAAGTAGTTTTTTAAAACAAGCTTGAAGCAAATTGTTTAGAATTGTAATATTTATTTAGGCATAGCCACTGGTGTCACCTTTGGCTTGAGCTGAGCCTTCGGAAACTCCACTAGTGCCTGTCGTTGTAGCAGCAGCAGGAGGTGGAGGTGGCGTTCCTGCCGGTTGAGCTGGCGTACGGCCAAGTTTATCGGCAGCTTTTTGAATAACGCCTTGAGCTGCTGGTCCTAAAGCAGTCCCTACATATCCCCAATTCTGGATAGTTTGACCAAGTGCACTGAGTTTGTGTGCTCCTTTATATAAAGGCGGAATAACCACAGGCGCTGCAGCTCCTATTGGGGCACCAATTGCTCCATATTTCAGAGCTTGTCTCCAGCCGCCAGCTTGATCTCCAATTTTACCTGTTTTACCTAGATAACCACCTACTAAAGCACCACCTAGCATACCTCCTCCTGTAGCAGCAGTATAGCCAGCTATTTTCTTCGTCGGCGCAATTCCTCTCTTAGCATTTTGTACTGCGGTATTAAGCAACTCTCCGATTACACCCTCTTTAGCACCAAAGGCTTCTTTGATTTTTTTGATAGTTTCTGGGATAGCCAAGATGATGCCAATACCTACCAAAGTGGTGACAGCTCCACCGGTGCCTTGACCGATCATATATGGTGGCATAAAGCCGCCACTGGCGATTTCATTTTCAGTAATGGTTTTATACATAATTAGGAGCAGTAAAACTGCTGGCCAAGCGGCTAGGTTACCAACTAGGCTTTTGAGCCAGCCCACAAACACATTTTTGCCAGGTAGAGCGCCCATCATTAAGACAATGGGAGCGAAAGCAATACTAATAATAACAGCAATATAAGTTTTGAGTAATTCAAAGAAAAGTTTAAAGACTCCAATTAAAATCGCAATCGAGACAATCACGCCGACAGTAATCCCACTGACCCAGCTTAAAATATCTCCCAAGACACCCAAACTACTAGTTGTTTCATGAACAAAACTTTCAACAGCATTGTTAACAGAACCAAAAGCAGAACCTTCTTCCCATGGTAAGACTAAGCTAGCTCCTAGTTGTAAAAAGTTTTTATTAATCAAATCAACATCGCCTCCAAAAACTCCAATCATTAAATACATAGAGAGATACATGATGTCAATTAATAGACCCGCGATGGCATAAGAAAAAGTTACAAAGATTAAGGCAATAATAATCTGAGGAATAGCTTGTTGGGCGGTGACTACAGTTTGGCCGCTGATTTTATGACGGAACATAATCATAAAACCAATTACCAAAAAGATGAGTACAAAAAATAAATAGGAAATATTTCTAAACACTTTCCAGGTTTCTAATACTGGATCAAGTGCAGCAAAGCCTAAACCTTGAGCATAGGCCTGAGGAACAATTTTAGCATTATAAAATAAGTCTGCCACATAAGTTTGGGCACTGGCTGGAGGGTTATACATCATGGCAATAGCTTTACCCATGCCGCCGATGGCGCCACCCCCACCAAATTTTTTTTGAACAATTTGGCGTTCACTTTCAGTTAACCCAGCTGCTTCTACAGAGCCACTATCACCACAGCCTGTTACATAACAATTAGTGACGACTAATAAATTCCCTCCTAATTGTTGAGTGAGCTTTCCATTACTAGCTTCTTCGTCAGCAACAGATTTGAGTAGCTCATTTTTTTCTGATTGAGCATCTGAGGCACTTTGTCCAAAAGCTTCTTTGATTGCTTCCAGTAGCCCTGCATGAGCTGGTTTAGCAGCGAAAAATAAAGATAAAGTGGAAATCAAAGTAAAAATGGTGAGAGTCAAGGCAAGCTTGCATTTTGCCATAGTAAGAGTATTTTACCATTAAATTCAAGCCGTGGTCAGTCTTGTTTATTTTGAGATAAAGTCTAATATTCTAATGGCATGGAAAAAGTTCTTGTTTTTTAAACCAGAGGAATTCCCCCCTTTTAAAAAAATATAAAAACAACTACTTCAAAACTTATCAAAAATAGTCTATTATAAACAAAAAGACTCGTAAATTTAGCAAAATCAAGCTAAATTTAAAAAAAATAAAACATGATTACTGCAGAGGAAATTTCTAATCTCAAAGATTTGTTAAGTAAAGCACAGACTGTCTTAGTGATGCTGGGGGAAAAAGCTAGTTTTGATCAAGTGGCCTCTGCTAGTTCTTTGTATCTTGCTTTAAAGCAAAATGGAAAAAAAACAGGATTTTTTTCTCCTAGTAATGATTTTAATGGTCATCCTAATAAAGAAGAGTTTTTACAAATTCAAGGAATAAAAGAGTTAAAGCAAGAGTTAGGCCATCAAAATTTGTTAATCAGTTTTGATTATCAAGAAACTCAAGTCGATAAGGTCAGTTATCATATTGGAGAGCAAACAGGCAAGTTTTACTTAACTATTAAACCTCAAAGCGGACATGAGCCGCTTAATCCTGAAGCAGTAGATTTTTCTTTCACTGGAGCAGATGCAGATTTGATTTTTTTAGTTGGGATTCATGAGTTTGAATCATTAGGTAATTTATATTATGGCTTTGAAACTCTGTATGAAGATGCTGGTACAGTCACGATTCATAATTTCAAACCAGATATTGCTAATATAAAACTTGATACTTCTGGTAGTGTCTGTATGAGTGAGGCAATGTTGCTCTTATTGGAAAATTTGGAGTTTGAAATTGATGATGGAATAGCGACTAACCTATTAGCCGCCATAGAGCAGAGTACTCAAAGTTTTTCCTCTTTGTCTGCAACAGCTGAGACTTTTGAAATAGTGGCAAGACTGTTGAGGGCTGGAGCCAGAAGAATTAAGAAAACTGCAGCCTCAATCACTACTGCTCCGAAAAAAATTGAAAAAGCAAAGGTGATTAAAGAAAAAGTATTACAGCAAGGTGTAGAGTCAGGGCAAATTATGCCCAAAAAAAGTCCAAGTCCCAAAAAACAGCAGGTAAGTGAAAGAGAAGAGACAGCGCCTGAAGGAAATTTTGACAAAGAAGGCAAGAGAAGAGCAGCTGAAAGTACTGAAAAGAAAGTTAAGAGACAAAGTAGACAAGAAGGAAGTTTGAGGTCTGCTACAAAATATCGACTTAAGCAGAGAAAATCTAAAAGGCCAGCTCCACCTAGTGCTAGTTTCAGACACAAAAAACAGCAATTAAATAGAGGAGAGAATTCAAAACCCGGTGGTTTAAAGTATCATCCTGGTGGATTTAGAAAATGATTGGAGTAGTTTATTTTTTATTAGATTTGTATGGTCTCGATCTTATGACAAATACCCAGAAGTTAGAAAATGCCGCCATAATAGCACGAAATTTAGCTAACTCTTCATCTGTCATTTTCTCTCTTTTTTCTTTTTTACTCATAAGTTCCTTTCTTCCAACTCCCTAACCTCCATCTATTTCTTTCAACTTCTGGCCACAATATTTGTCACTGCCAGTAGACCAAGCTCCCCAGTTTTGACCACCATTAGAGAGGTTGAGCGCATAGTTAATATTATTTGTAGGATCTTGCATTTTGTCGGCACAGTCATCTACTAAGGATTGTTCAACTAAGATATTACAGCTAGGAGGCGTCCAGTTATAGTCAAAGTAGTTGTCGCATTCATGAGCAAGTAGGTTAATTTGGAAAAGCCCGACACTATAATCAACTGACTTGCCAGTGACACAACCATCATTGACAGTGCTAGCATTGCCACCACTTTCGGCATTACAAATGATTGAGGCTTTCTGAGCGCGTTTGCGAATGGTGTTTGCTTCTAATTGTTCTCCGTGGTCTGCTGCCCATTTTTCAACGTGATTGATCATATTGTCTACACTGCAAGGACTGCCAGCTGGAGCTTCTTGGCAGCGAGTAGCTTGATCATCTTCGCTCCAGCCTAGATCTTCATTTCTGCCATTATAAGGAGTGCTGCCAAAGCCAATAGTTTCGCTTTTTCCAGAACAACGGCCAAGGAACATATCCTCAGTTCTTTCGCAAGATTTTACATATTCATAAGCTTTACTTCCAAATTCTCTTAAACCTGTTTGAATTTTACGTAACATCCAGCCTAATCTAGCACCGGGCATGTACAGTCCTTTATGATCTTGTTTCATTTTGACACCAAATTTTCTCTCTTCACAGTGTTCAACTCCGGATTCATCAGTCCAGCAACGGCGATCAAATTCAATGCTATCGCCACCCTCAGCTCCAAATTTAGCATCAATTACAGGTAAGTTTTCTGGTACTCCAGGTGCATCTTCCCAATCAGCAATACGGTTGGCCTCAACCATGTTTTCAAAGTCTTCTGCTGCAAAAAAGGCTTGTAGACTTTTTTCAATCACTTTCAGATTAGCACCAATTGGCGCCACAATATGAATTTGGACTTCGGTTCTTTCTTTTTGGCTAGGCCCAGTGACTTTAATTTTAAAATCAAAATCCACTTTGTTGTGTGGAGGAGCGCCCAGAGCATCGTAACCTGACCAAAGACCTTCTTCAAATTGGTTGGTTTGGGGAACACTTTCACGGCCATCAGGTACAAAAGCAGGAGCAGCAATATCTCTGGCCTGTTCAGCAAAGTAAAAGTGTCGTTCACAATTATTACTTTCAACCATAATATTTTGACCATTTCCTTGGCTAAAGTGAATGCCTTTAGGATTAGAACCATTAATAATGTCAACTAAAACCCTGGCAAGAGGTAATGCTTCAGGAGCTCCATCGCATTGAGGAGTACCACTACAGATCACCTTAACTTCGCTTCTAGCTATTGGATCATCAGAAGCTTCTAAGATTTGCATTCTTTTAATTTCTGCTAGTAAGGCTTCACGTCTAGCCATTTCTTCACCTTGGATTTGCTCACTGTCTTCCTTTGAGCGCAACGTGCTAGCACTAATATCCGCTGTATCACTCCAAGGCATGCTTTGAGCTTTATTGGTTGTGAAATCTGGGATTTTGAAAGCTACTACCAAGGGGATATGTAAAGGGGCATCCTTGACTTGAATTTTAGCGCCGCCCTCGCCGTCACCTGTAGTATGTTTATATAAAAAACTGAATATGTCATATTTATCACCCTCAGGGTCGTTTTTGGGTTGTTGCAAAACTGAGATAACCAAAAAAGCAGTCCGGTAAACACGTTCCAGGTTGAGAGACATATTACCCATGGCATCTTGTACTTCTCTAAATTGATCTTTATCAATTCCTAGTTCTGGGTTGTATGGTTGGCTAAGAACACTACAGGCAGTACGATCAAAGCCAAGCTCCCCACCTACTCTGTCATTGATTTCTTGGGCTAAACCTTCATATTTCATGAGCATGCTCTCAGAAGGATCATGACTGTAGATTAAGAAATCAGTTTCAGGAATTTCTTGATAAAGGGCACAGGACTTTGGCTCATCTAGCATCTCGCAAAGCTCTTTAGCTGTTCGAAGATTGGATACTTTTTTAAAACATTTATCTCCTAGGCTAAGTAAAAAGTTAGCTGCTCCATTACTGCGTACGTCTTTTTCTTCTTCAAGGTTAAGTGCCCCAAAGAATCCTTCAAAGGAACTATTTTTTGCAGTATCAGTCTCCAACTCACTGCCTCTAAATAGAGCAACTTTAGCATCTGCCATGTTGGCTTTTTGTTCGACTGTGCCACTAAAGAGAGGATTAATTCCTAGATAAACCTCACCAATTGGTGGCTGAGGATGGATTTCAAAATATTTTTGTACTTCACCAACAAACTTACTGCTAATTTCTAACTCTGGGCTAGGGCAGTAGGTTTGATAGCCTTGATCTTTAACTAGACTGAAAATGGCATAGTCTCTAGGTTTTTCCGGATCATAATCAGCAGCAATGACTTGTTCTTTTTCAATCATATTTAGAGGGTAAGTAATAAATTGATCATGATCTCTCTCTTTCAAGGCAGATAAACGATCAAGTGCTTCACAGTTTTGAGGATCAATCCGTTGACCTTTACCGGTGTAGAGAGTGCCATGTACATAAAGTAGCCACTCACCATGATCTTGGAAATTTTCACAGACATTGCGCACCAAAGGAGTAATGTGAGAAGCTCCAGTCTGAGAGCCTTGTGTTTCGATGAATTGGATTACGTTATCTAAATTAGTATCAGGCGGAGAATCACCACCGGGGGAGAGAGAGAATTCGCTTAGGATTAAATTTTTTCCTTCAGTGCCAGTCATGCCAACTTGATGGGTATCTGTAGCATTAGGATCACAGCTGTCAGCGCTTTGGCCGATACAGCCGTAGGCATTGGCGGTGCGGATGTTGGCAGCATTATAATCACCAGCTAAACCAGTGCTGCTTAAAAAAGCATCAGCAGGATAATCATAGTTATACCAATCCAAGGCTGCAGGTGAAATGTTGCCCATCCCTGCCACAGCTCGATAATTATTGGCATAAGTGTTGGGATCAGCACACTCTCTTGCCTGGTTATTAACCTCATTGCCAAAGGTGATCAAAACACTAGCACCAAATTTTTCTTTGACAATATTAACAATATTGATGCTATCTTGAGTATTACCATCGCAGACACGATTGATTCTCACAATTGGAAAAAAGCCATGACGTTGTACAGCGGCTGCTAGTCTGCCTACGTCTTCGGCAGAGGTATTGATTTCTACCATCAAAGTGACTGGAAAACCACTCCCAGCTCCGTTGGGAGCAAGGATGCCATCCATGATAGAAATTTGGTGATTGATGTCGCCGTAACCTAAGTGACTGCCAATCATAGAAGCAGCAGTTGATTTGACGGGGAGAGAAATAGCTAGAGAAAAAAACAGAGTAACAACAAAAACAATAACAATAGTTTTAACTAAGTCTAATTTGGACACATAGCTATTATACAAGACTTAGGCGTGAAGCACAGATCAGCTGGAAAAGGTTAGTTTTGAGATGCTGGATTTTTTTTATGTTAAAATAGTGATTTATGTTAGGTGAAAAAGATAAAAAAAGGGAAATGCAATGGGGTAGTGATATCTTTATTGCAGTTAATAGCAAAGCCTGACTCACGAAGAAAAAGACGATTACACTTACTAACACTTAAAATATCCTCTTATGATAGATCCTCGTGAGCAAGATCCCAGGGCAAAAACTTTCAAGCATTCACGTAGACAAATAGAGCAGCAATTCCCTGAACTCGCGACCTTTCTACGAAGCTTGAGAGCTGAGCAATTTGTTATTCTAAGAAATGATTCTTCTCAAGAAATTAGAAGAAGAGATGCTTTGCTCAAAGAAATAAAAGCAGGAGCTGAGTTTGTGGTAACTGGGATGGTGGGAAAAGCACCCTATAGTTTGATTTTTAAAAGAGGACGATTAGTTGAAGTAATTTGCAGTGAACATCATGTAGAATTAGTTTTGAAGGCTTTGAAAGCGCAATTAGGTTTTAGGTGAGCTTATTTTGTTATAATGTTATAGTATAATACAAATATTGTGGCATTATATTAATATTATTTTTTAAAATGGAAATTTTAATAAAAAAACCAGAAAAAATAGAAGTTCCGGCTGCTACTTTACGAGAAGCAACTAATTCAGTAATGGGGAAATTTCAGTTTTTTTAGGACAATTGAGCCTTACAGACTTGAGAAAAGCTGAAGTTCTTTGGAGATATTTAAGAAATGATAGAGATAGTCAAAAAATTGAAATTCGAATTGGAAATCAAAGCTTGATTTTACTTTATCAACTAGCTTACTGCAGAACAATAGAAGGATGGCAAGGAACTGCTGAAGGGTTAGAGCAATTTTTAACTCAACTTCGTAATATGGTTTGTCATCAGTCCAGAAAGGTTGTAACTCAAAGATTCCCTAATTTTGCTTTTCTTTTTGACAAAATAACTCCTGACAAATTAGCAACTTTATCAGGTGCGTCTAAAACTGAGGAAAATTTTTTATTGATAAAATTAAGTTTACCTCGAATCCCTCAGGCTCATCAAAGAGAATATAGTTCTTCATTTACTCTTGTATTTGATAGAGATGGCCGTTTGTTTGCGATAAGATGTAATGCCATGTTATTAAAAACAGTATTAGAGTATTTAACAACAATTTAAGTTTAATATCTTATCAAAATCCTAAAATCACTACCCCAAAAATACCCTCAATAATTTGAATAATCCAATAAGAGGCAAACAGTAAGAGAAAACCAATCAAGCCAGCGGTCACTCTTTGTTTGCCTGCATCCATGCTTTTTTTAGTAGCTGCGCCAGATAAAATTTCAAAGCCACCCCAAAGAATAATCACAAATAGCAGTACTCCAGCAATGGGAAAAATAAATTCAAGTAGTCTATTAATAATGCCACTGGGGGTACTTAATTTTTCTGCTAAAGAAGATTCTTGTTTGAGTGGATCGAGCTGGCTGAGCTTTTCTTGTGTCAATTTGGTATCTTCAGACCAAACAGAGCCATCATCTTGGGCAAAGACTTTTTGAGTAGTAATGCCCGGAGTCCCCAGAAAGACTGTTAATAAAATGAAGCTAGTAGTTAGTGCCGCCAGTAGTAGTTTTTTTAATTTAGACATAATTAATCAGCAAAGCCCGGGATATTAAATATTTTAACACCAATAAATTGTAAAATCGTTACTGAGAAAATAATAAAAATCAAACCAATCACAGCTGAAGTAAGTCTATCTCTAGCATCGCCAACACGTTTTGGTTCTCCTTGAGAAGTGGAGAGCATAAAGGCGGAGATAAGAATAATCAATAAAGCTAAACCTCCAGCCAAACCCAAGCCAATTTTAATAATGACCATAATGATACTATCAGCTTTGGTAGGTATACAGCCTACCGCAGTCCAAATGCCAGCTGCATGTCCCTCTGTAATTTGAGCACAGCTTTCACACTTAGAACGCTGACCTGCATCATTGATTTGAGCACAAAGTTTAAAAGGAGAAGTATCTGATGTACCTAGCGGAGTTGGCTCGCCGTTACATTGAACATCTTTTTCACATTCTTTGCTAACTAAAAAGTTATAAGGGCCACAAATAGTTTGATCATTATTATTATGTTGAATTTTGAAAACATACTGTCTATTACTACCATCACGATTGCCATCAAGGTTGGTGATAGTACAGTCATCCATAGTATCGCCACTTACAGCATTTTGACAGATAACTTTTTGGCCTACATCCCGACCTTTGTCAAATTTAATTTTTAGCCTAACTCTTGGCCAACGTTCACTAAAACTTTGACCATCTTGGTTTCTGATATCAGTCACTCTGATGGTTGTGTTAACATCTTGTTGCATACAGCCAGGGGCATAACAAGTTTCTAAATATCTATCGTCATCATATTTTCTAGATTGTTTGACAGTGACATTACAAGTCCAAGTATCATCGCTTCTGTCTGTTGTTCCTTCAGGGGTTGGGCTTGGAGCACAAGCCAAGGGATAGAGATCACAATCTATATCATCTACTTGAGCATCAATGCAGAGAGGATCTAATAAAAAAACAGCAGTCAGAAAAAATAGGACTGCTGGTATTGAAACTAAGAATTTTTTCACAATTTTATTGTATCGTATTTTTATGATGTAGGCAGTGTCTATCTTAGCTCAGCTATTAGACAAACTTTTGGAATTTATTTAATAAAACAAAAAAAACAACTCACTCTGATTTAGCTTTTTATAGATTTAATTATCTAGTTGTGATTTGAATTATATCAGATCTGTTAAGATGAAATTTGTTTATTAGAGTTATTTCGCAATAACTCTAAAAGTAAAGCTAGTTGTTCCTTCTTCAAAGACTCAGGTTATAATGTTCTTGTGCAGATATCATTTTTTCAGCACCTTGCTGCTTTACTTCGACGATTGAATTTTTTTGGCAAAAATAAATCTCGCCCTTTGTTTGTGTTTTTTTGTTTAATTTGTTTTTTTTCCTTTAATTTAAATTTCTTAAGATCTGATTTATTTAAAAAATTAAGGATTTTTTCCTCAGTGCAAGCAATTGATCCAGTTGAAGAGTTACAAAAAGAAATCAACGAGCTAGAAAAGTTAAAAAAAATGAGTGAAGAGGCCACTAAGCCTCTAGAAAAAGAATTAGCTAGCTTGGAACAAAGAATTAAACATGCTCAAGATGGGGTAGTTAAGGCTAAAAATCAAGCTGCTGAATTAGCTAAAAATATTGATAAAAGAGAAGAGGATCTGGCTGTCCAATATTTAATTTTTAAAGAGAGAGTATCAAAACAATATCAACGCTCTAGGACCTTTTCACCGCTAATGATGATGCTTTCCAGTCACAATGCAGCTCAACTTACCAGAGATCTAATTTATAGCAGTAGAGTCCAAGCTCAAGATAATCGTTTTATTAAAAATATTTCTGATGATATTGCTCAACTTGAAGTTGATAAGAAAAAACTTGAACAAGATCAAATCAGACTTGCCCAACTTGAAAAACAATTGGAAGAACAAACTCACTTTTTCAAAAAGGAAATTTCAGGTGCTAAGGCTTACCAGCAGGAATTGACGGGTAAGATTGCAGAGCTGTCTGCAAAACAACAAGCAATTATCAATGCTAGATCTGGCACTTATACAACTTCAGTGGGAGAGGTACCCTTGGCTGATGATTTTAATGCCTCAATTGCTTTTAAAGCCCAAGCTCCTAGCAATTCTTTTGCTGTTTTTAGCTTTGGAGCTTATACTCATCGTAATGGAATGAGTCAATATGGAGCTAAGGCTAGAGCAGATAATGGGCAATCAGTGGAGGAGATTTTAAAAGCTTATTACCCTGATGCTACTCTTAAGAAAGATTATTCAGCTATGGGTAATATTACGGTGGATGGCGTAGGTAACATTTCTTTTGAAGATCATTATTTGCAAGGTATTTATGAAATGCCTGCTAGTTGGCATATTAATGCTCTTAAAGCTCAAGCTATTGCGGCTCGTACTTATGCCATTCGCTATACAAGCAATGGTCAAAGGTCAATTTGCACCACTGAAAGTTGCCAAGTCTTTAAAAATAGCAAAAAAGGTGGCAATTGGGAAAAAGCAGTTAATGAAACAAAAGGCTGGGTTTTGGTTGACGGATCAAGCAATCCAGTTTCAACGCAATATGCCTCAACTCATGGTGGTTATGCCAATAGTAGTGGTTGGGACACCACTGATAAGTCTAATTCCGGCGACTGGAGCAATAGAGCTTGGGAAAATAAAGCAGCTAGTCCTTGGTTTTACAAGTCTTGGTATCGATCAGGTTATTCTTCATCTGGCGCTAACTGTGGTAGAGCTCACCCTTGGTTATCTCAAGAAGAGTTTGCAGATATTATCAATGCTTGGATAGTGCGTAAAAATCCCAATGGAGCAGATACCAATCGCATTCAACCTACTACCATTAATCAATGCAATATCGGTGGTCAAGGCGGCGATCCTTATTCGATTTCAGAGTTAAGAGATATGGCTAATAATTCTGGTGGGGCAGTTACCAGTATTTCTTCTGTTTCAGTCAGCCATGGTGGCAATGGGCAAACTTCCACTGTAACTCTAGAGACAAATCGTGGTAGCATTAATATCTCAGGGGGTGAGTTTAAAACTACTTTCAATCTTAGGGCTCCTGGATATTTAAGAATTCCTCAAAGTAGTTTTGCTTTTTTCAATGTGGAACATAAGAAGTAGTTTTTATCTTGATCTTGCTGCTAGGAGATCTTTAAGGCGATATTTATCTAAATTCCTTTGTTGGGCTTTGCGCTCTGCTGCAAATTTTTCTTTTAGATTACTAGAACTTAAGGGTCTAGATTCTGTTTTTTGATATCGAGTACTAGGACGTTTGGGATATTCACTTGCTAAGTCATTCCAAGGAGTTGGTTTTTGTTTGATAGCTTTTTTAGTTTTAAAATCTGAGACAGAAGTTCTAGTTTTACTTTGAGCAAAGCTTTTTTGTCTAAACTCCTGAGGGCTAATCCGACGGCTGGGAATAGGTCTAGTTCCGCTAAGAGTCAGCCTAGCTTCCGAGCCAGTAGCTTTTTCTTTTTTTTGTTTGGGTTCTTTTAAAGCTTGCTGTAGTTTTTGGTAGATTTCATCTCCGGAAAGTGAACTCTGTGCTCTATGAGGAGATTTTTTAACGAGATCAGTTAAATTAACTGATAGCTTTTTATCAGAAATTTGTTCTTCGCTGACTTCTCCTTGGAGATAAGGAGTGACAGGGCTATTATTTTCAGTTTGAGAAAAAGTTTGATTTTTTTTAGTCTTACCTTGACTGAACTTGCCCTTTTTATATGGTGTGATCATAGCCAAGGGTTTTGAACGATAAAGTAAAAGATATTGCTTTCCTCTTTTTAAACCTTTGCGAATAGGTCCAAAATTCTCACGGAACTGTTTCATGGAGACAATGTTCATATGAGATAAGTTTATCTTAAGATTATCTTTGTGGTCAATGAGAAAATTATTTTTATTCACCCCTCAAATATTTGGCTGACCATGGTTGGTAACTAGAGTAATAAGTATCTTCTCTGATAATATTCCCATCTTTATCTCTAATTACATTGGTAAATTCAGATTTGATACCACTAGCAGCCCAATCTACTTGCTTGATGACACCTGGTGGTAAAGATGGATCAGGAATATATACTGGCGGTGGAGGAGAGCGATAACCCCACATTTTGTAATTACTTATTTCGGTACTACGACCATCACTAGTGCCATAGATGGAAATTGTCATATAAAGATTATTACTATCAGTAGTACCAGTGATCAATAAATGCTTACCTGTATCATTAATAAAGCGCAGATCAATGTCTCCTGCATAAACAGTAGCATCAAAGCCAGGTTTATTATCTAATTCATAGTAACTAACCCGATAACTGTGAGCCTTTCGTTTGCTGACTTCTAAGCCAGCATCCAGGATTGCTCGAAAAGTAGTGGTGCTGACTTGACAAACTCCTCCGCCATCACCAAGCACGGTTCTACCTCCTTGGATCACGTAAGCTGGTTTATATCCAGTTTTGCTAGAAACTTCACCAAGGGTTTTATTAAAAGAGAATTCAGTGCCAGGAGGCACAATATGATTACTAATTTTTTCAGTAGTAATGCGCACGTTATGAATCCTGCTAGGGATTGAGTGAGCATAAAAGCTATCTCCAAAACCAATTAGTTCATTAATACCTAAATTATTGGTATCTGCGAGAGTTACTTCCGGTTCTTTAACTTTTACTGCCAACTTAAGTTCAAAATCCTCTTGATTATTATTTTCATCATTGGCAGCGTTTTCAATTGCTGCCATAACGTTGACTAACTCTTGTTTAGTTTTTGTTTGATCTAAAGTTAGACCATTTTTATGAGCTTTAAATTCATAGACTTCCAAAGTTTGAGGATTGTAAGAAAAGACAGCGTTACTGGGTTCTCTGGTAACTTTTGTTTCCCATTCTTGTAACAAGCTGCCAATTTTATTGTCTGAAAGGCCAGCAGGAAAACTAAGTAATCTTACAAGATCTTTATCTTCTAGAAAGATTTTAACATCATGAGTCTGAGCAATAATCCTTTTACCTACAAATTTTTTAGCTCGAGCTAAAGCAAGTTGACTCTCTTCTTCATTTAAGACAGCACTAGTGGAAGCTACAAAAGCATCTACAGAGATTAAGTATTCTTGATCATCAGATAATTGATTGATTGCATCTTGAGTTTCTTTTTTTTTGACTGTTTCTAAGATACGATCAACTGTTTGAGCTAATTCTAAATTTTTACCATAAGCACCAGGGTTAAGCTTGAGGCTGTTGGGATTATTGCTATAAACCAGCTCAATACTAGGTTCAACTCCTTCCAGATCAACTTTTTCTTTTAAAGATTGGACGATTTTTTCTAAATCACTTTGCTTGTAACTAAGTTGACTGTAAAAATGCTTGGGTGTTTTTAGCAGCAGCAGCGCATTGAATAAACGTTTGAGAGGAAAGCCCACTCGATTTACTTCATATGCTTCAGACAGGACAGTTTGATAATTTATGATTGGTTGAAGTTCATGGTTTTGAGAAATAGCTTTAATTTCTTCGGTAACGATCTCTAAACTAAGATTGGGAGTTTGCTTTGAGCTTTGTAATTTAGGCAAAGCTTCTTTTTTAGTTAGGCCGGCTAACTCAATTCCATCAACATATATCCCAGGATAAAATTTATCTTGATAGCTAAAGAAGAAAATAGAGATAGCAATGATGCTTGCAGTAAAAACTGACAGAACAAGCACAGCTAACAAGTACTCAATCTTCTTCATGTAAGCTAAGTTAATATTGAGCTTAAAGATATACATAATCTATAATTGATTAATATTGTGAACACAAAACCTATATGCCTAATTCTAAACTGCCTAAACCAACATTACCATCGAAAGTTAAAAAACCTCAAATAAAGGCTAATCCTGCATCCTTAGCAAGTCCTAAACTTCCGGGCCAAAATAAACAGAGTAATCAGGCTGGCCAGGTAGCTTCTGCTGCCCAAGCAGCTAGCAAGGTTCCTAGCCCCAGTTTAAGGCAAGTTGAATCTAATGCTAAAGACGCTCCTAAAGCAAAATTAAGGGCACCCTTGGGTATGGGTAACAGACCAGCCAAACTAATGAGTAGACAAAACTTGCCTAAATCTAGTGCTCAACTTGGGGCTGCTGGTACTACTGGGGTTGATAAAGAAGGAGCTGCTTCAGCTCAAGCTAGTAAAAAAGGAGTCACTTTTGCTAAGCCTAAAAGTCCTTTGCAAAGATTTTTACCCTTGATTATTGCTGGAGCAGTGATTGTCTTAGTTTTTTTTGTGCTTGTTTCTCTGTTTGGCGGAAAAAAGAAAACAGCAGACTCTGTTTCAAATGGGGATTCCAAAAGCACAAGCAAAGCTAGTCAGATAGTTTTAAATTATTGGGGTTTGTGGGAGCAACCAGCTGTTTTTCAAGAAGTGATTGAAGAGTTTGAAAAAGAAAATCCAAATATTAAAATTTCTTATAAAAAACAATCTCACAAAGATTACAGAGAGCGTTTACAGACAGCCATTGCTTCTGGCAATGGGCCTGATATTTTTCGTTTCCATGCCTCTTGGACACCGATGCTGGGTCAAGAGTTATCTCCCATACCAACTGATATCATGACTGCTGAAGAGTATAAAAAGATTTTTTATCCAGTAGCAGCTACACAGTTAAAATATGGTGGACAAATGATAGGTATTCCATTGATGTATGACGGCTTGGCTTTGTATTACAACAAAGAAATGTTGAAAACAGTCAATGCTGAGCCACCAAAAACTTGGGTGGAATTGACGGCTTTGGCTAATGATCTGAAATCTTTTTCTCCTGGTTCTACTTCAAAATTACAACGAGCAGGTTTAGCGATTGGCACTACCAGCAATACAGAACATTTCTCAGACATTTTAGCTTTGTTAATTTTTCAAAATTTAGGTAATCCCATGGAGCCTATATCCAGGGAAGTTAGAGAAGCAATTGTTTTTTATACTGATTTTATCAATGTGCACAAGGTTTGGGATGAATCTTTACCCAATTCAACAGTGGCTTTTGCTAGGGAAGAAGTGGCAATGATTTTTGCTCCGTCTTGGCGTGCTCATGAGATTGAAGATATGAATCCTGATTTGGAATTCGGCATTGCTCCAGTGCCCAGCTTGGGACAGGAAAAAGTTGCCTGGGCGAGCTATTGGGCTGAAGGAGTGAATACTAAGAGTGAACAAAAGCAAGCAGCTTGGAAATTTTTGAAATTTTTAGTAAATAAAGAAGTGATGAGAAAAATGTACTCAGCTCAAAAACAAGAAAGAAGCTTTGGTGAAATTTATTCTCGAGTTGATATGGCAGAAGAGCTGATTGATGATGAATTGGTCTATCCTTTTTTGATTGAAGCACCTAATGCCACAGGTTGGTATATGAGTTCATATACTTTTGATAATGGTATTAATGACCAACTGATTAAGTACTACCAAGATGCAGTCAACGCAGTCCTGATGGGTAAGGATGTTGAGGAAACTTTAGAAACTCTTGATCTTGGAGTGAAGGAAGTGTTAAGGCAGTATAGTAAGAAAAAATAATTTTATCTGTAATTAAAATCTTGTTCCTAATAATTCTGGTGCTAATTCGCAATTGGCAGTAAAATGTTTTAATATGAGCGCTAAAAATTTGGCATCAGAAATTCCTCAAGGCATACTAAACTTTGTCCACAAAGTCCATCAAGAGAAAAAAAAATTAATTTTTGTGACTGGGACATTTGATGTACTTCATTTTGAACATAAAAGATTTTTAAAAAAAGCTAAAGCTGCCGGTGATTACTTACTAGTAGGGTTGGAATCAGATAAACGAGTTAAGCAGACAAAGGGTGAAGCTAGACCAGTTAATCGAGCCTTAACTCGGCTTAAAAATCTAAAAAAATTAAAAATTGCAGATGAAGTTTTTATTTTACCAGAAGAATTTTCTGATAGTCAGCAGCATGAAGAGCTGCTTAAAATAATCAGGCCAGCTGTCTTGGCTGTTTCTTCTCATAGTCCTTTTTTAGCCAAAAAAAAGCAGCTTTTGAAAAAGATTAATGGGCGAGTGATTGTGGTGCATGAGTTTAATCCTAATGTCTCGACTAGTAAGTTGATTAGAAAGATGGAGCTGTAGTAAATAATATATTACAATTAATTGACTATTTATTTGCAATGAGGATCAATGATGAAAAAATCATTTTTTATTTTCACTATGCTAGTGCTAATGAGCATGAGCTTGTCAGCTTGCACAAAGTCGGCTCCTGATTCATCAGGAGGAGCAGGGAGTGAGCAAGGATCAGCCCCTGCAGCTAGTGAAAAGAAAGGTGATACTAGTAAAACTGGGCGGATTGGTGGAGCTGAAGGTAATTATTTTCTGACTGAAGCTGACCAATCAATTGTGCAGATTAAAAGTTACTCTATTGACTTGGGCCAATATGTTGGACAGACTGTGACTATTACTGGTCAGTATAGTGGTGATGAGTTATTTGTGGGGAAAGTAGAGTAAAGGACGGTGGAGTTTGTAGTAATCCAATTCTTACATAGCTTTTTGACCAATCATTTCAAGATTAGAGTTCCCGCAAAATAAGGAAGGGATGCGTAAGTACTGCTAATTATATAGCTTGAAAAAGAGTTTGCTTATTGGGCTTGCCATGTTTTGCTTAAAAAAATGCGACACCTTTAGTAAATTGCACTATACATAAAACGACGTTTTTTGTATAATGCAACTATGAAAAAGCGTCGCATTTGGCCCATTTTGAAAAAAGAAATTAATACGGACGAAATAATTGTGATTACTGGATCTCGGCAGGTAGGTAAAACAACGACCTTAAAGTGGTTACTCAAACAAATTCCAAGTAATAACAAGCATTATTTTGATTTAGAAAATTTGCGTGATAAAGAATTATTTGAAGTCAAAGACTATAATTCTCTGATTAACGAGTTTCAAAATATAGGTTTAAAGCTTGATCAAAAGCTCTATTTAACACTCGATGAAATACAAGCTCTCTCCAATCTGCCAAGTGTTGTTAAATATTTATATGACCATTATCAAATCAAATTTTTCCTTACCGGCTCAAGTTCATATTACATAAAAAATAAGTTCAATGAGTCAATGGCTGGGAGAAAGATAAATTACGAGATGCTCCCGTTAAGTTTTCAAGAATTTTTAGATTTTCAAGGAGTTGATTATTCTTTATATGAGGATCCTTGGGTTATAAAATTTTTAGATCCAACTTTTCAAAAACTCAATACCTATTATCGAGAATATATTGAATATGGAGGATTGCCTAAAGTTGTATTAACAAGTAGTGTTGATCGCAAAAAAAAACTCCTAGAGGAAATATTTAGTTCTTATATTAGGCTCGATGTTAAGAATCTAGCTGATTTTAAGTCAATCTCAGATTTGCGAAGAGTGATTAATCTTTTAGCTGCGAGAATAGGTAATAAACTAAATGTGACAGAAATAGCCAATATTACTGGTTTAAATAGAATTACGATAGCTAATTATATTGAGTTTTTGGAACAGACATATCTAATTAGAACCATTCCAGCCTACTCAAAATCTATTGATATTAAATCTAGATTACAAAAAAAAGTTTATTTTGTTGATACTGGTATTGCTAATGTCAATGCAGATCTTTCCAGTGGCAGTAAATTTGAAAATACTGTTTGTCATCAGCTGTTTTTTTGGGATGGAAACTTAAGCTATTTTTCTAATAGAGATGGAGAAATTGATTTTATTTTGGAGAATGAAAAAGAAAAAGGAGCTTTTGAAGTTAAAGAAACGCCAACACAACGAAATTTTACTGCCTTAAAAAGACGAGCAGAACGACTGGGTATTCAAAATTATAGAATCATTGGTAAGGAACGATCAGCTAATTTTTCTGATTTCTTGTGGGGTGGTCAAATTAAGTAAGATTTTATCTTTATGCCAAAATCCTCAACTTTTTTCACCTGCCAAAATTGTGCGGCTACCTATGCCAAATGGCAAGGGCAGTGTAGTGACTGTGGACAATGGAATACTTTGGTAGAGGAATTGCGTAATCCGGTGTTGGCAAAGAGCAAAGGTGCAGCCAAGGCTTCAAAACTCAAAAAAGCAGATTTGGATAAATTAACAGTCTCTTTTCCAGAGGTAAAGCTTGTTAGCGAGTCAAAACAGCGTTTTTCCACTAGCATTGGAGAATTAGACCGGGTTTTAGGTGGCGGTTTAGTGCCAGGTGCTGTCACTTTGATTGGTGGGGAACCAGGAATTGGTAAATCCACATTATTAACGCAAATGATTTTGGGAATGTTGAATGAGAAAAAATTATTAGCACAAGAAAAAGGGCAAAATTTAAAACAAGATTCTATAGTTAATGCCAAAAAAATAGCCATAAGCAAACCCGAAGCAATTTTATATATTTGTGGAGAAGAAAGTCCTTCCCAAATTCATTTAAGAATCAGTCGAATTTTGGATAATGAACAATTTTTTTTAAAAAACAGCTTGGCTAAAAAATCAAAAAAGCAACTCAAAACAGCATTTGAACAACTTTTGTTTGTAACCAGCACCAATGTTGATGAGCTGGTTCAGATTATTGCCCAAAAAAAGCCACAGTTAGTGATAGTTGATAGTATTCAAACTCTTAAAACAGAAGATTTATCAGGTGCAAGTGGCAGCATTGGTCAAATCAGAGAATCGAGTGAAAGAATAATTGATATAGTTAAAAATATGGATATAGCCACTTTTTTGGTGGGACATGTCACTAAAGACGGCGCAATTGCAGGACCCAAGATTCTTGAACACATGGTGGATGCAGTTTTAGAATTAAGTGGTGAATCATCAGGCCAATTTAGAATGCTAAGAGCCTTGAAAAATCGTTTTGGTGCTACGGATGAAGTAGGGGTTTTTAAGTTTAGTGATTATGGTTTGGAAGAAGTCAGCAATCCCAGTGAATTGTTTTTGGAAAGTCAGGATCAAACAATTCCTGGTACGGCCACTGTCTGTATTATTGAAGGAACTAGGCCGCTTCTGATAGAAGTGCAGGCTTTGGTGCTCAAATCCCAACTAGCTATGCCTAGAAGGGTAGGCAGAGGTATTGAATTATCAAGAATTCAAGTTTTAACTGCTGTCTTACAAAAGCACTGTCGTTTGCCATTGGGTAGCACAGATGTTTTTTTAAGTGCGGCTGGTGGTTTCAGAATCAAAGAGCCGGCTGTAGATCTGGGTTTGGCAGTGGCCATTGCCAGTTCACTGAAAAACAAAAAACTGCCTAGTAAAAGCATTTTCATTGGGGAAGTTGGTTTGTTGGGGGAAATCAGGACTGTTAGTCGTTTGGAAAAAAGAATTAAAGAAGCCAAGAGATTGGGTTTTAAAAAGATTATCTCCAGAAAAACACATCAAAAAGTGAGTGAAGTACTGAGGAACTTGGGAATCTAGGATTGACACAATTGTACAATATTGTACAATTGTGTCCACTATGACCGACAATATCTCAATTGATGCTTCTAAAGCAAGAAATAATTTTTTTAATATACTCAATACAGTTTATAAAGATAAGACTGTCTCTTTTACTATAAAAAAAAGTGGTATTCCAGTTGCTGTGATTAGTAAATATAAGGCTACTGTTAGTAAGAAAACTTTAAATTTTGCTGGAGCATGGAAAGGTATTAAACAAGGTAAACGTCCTGATAATCTCTTAAAAGAGATTTATGAAGCTAGGAAGGATACTGGCAAAGTAAAACGAAAATTACCTAGTTTTTGAAATTAAATAAACTATGTATCTCTTAGATTCCGACTATTTAATTTATTTCCTCAAGGGAATGCCCAAAGTGGTAGAGCTTGTTAATCAACTAGACGCTGAACTTTATACAAGTGTGGTTTGCATTGGAGAAGTAAGTGAAGGCCTAGCTACTCCAGCTAATAAGAAGAAATTAAAAATTTTTAATGATTTTGTCAAAACTTTAAAAATTATTGATATTGATCAAAAAGTTATACTTGAGTTTGCTAAGATTAGAAGAAAATTACGTAACAGGGGAAAATTAATTGGAGATTTAGATATTTTAATTGCTGCTAGTTGTATTGCTTATAATTTAACTTTAGTGACAAACAACAAAAAACATTTTAAAAGAATTAAAGGCTTGAGGATTTTATCAGCTAAATAATTTTTTTATTTAGTGTAATTTTGTTTTGCGTCCCATAACATTGCTTTATTTCCTTTTTAGAGATAGAATACATATTGGTTGAGTATAAGGGGTTTGAAGAAATCCTTCATCTGGCTGGCCACCTGGCCTGTCAGGCAAGCTGAGGGCGTTTTGGCGTCCTAAAGTTTGCGCTTAACCAGCTGTTTAACAATTCGCAGCGCGTGGCACGCGCTGCTGCCTGGCCCAAGAGGAGAAAAGGGCCGGGCAGTATGAAGTTTAGTGACCCGCCTCGCGCGGAGGCGGGAGAGTTTGAAAGAGGAGGTTTGAGATGTATAAGAATTGGAAATTGGCTTTGGTTATACTCGTTGTCGCAGGTTGTGCATTCACCTGCGGCGACATAGGGGATCTTCCCCAGGAGCAACAGGCCGCTCGGGAAGCCCTTTTCCAGCGGCCGGAGGAGGGACAAAGAGCGCAGCAGGAGGGCTATGTAGAGAGCTGGAAAATTTGGCTTGAGGAGCTCTTTGGGCCTCTGCTGGCTGACGGCAGGGGGGAAGGCTTATGGGAGCTCACCAAGGCGATCCTCCTGGCTACAGCGCTGGTCCTGCTCCCTTTAGCCCTCGCTAGAGAGATTGGGGAGAGGTTTAAGAACCTTTCTTGTAAGACAAAGCTGAAGATTTTCATCTTTAGCTTTGGGGCGCTAGGGGTGGCCCTAGCGCTTTATGTTTTTGTATCGTGGTTGGAGGTGTGGGGACCCAGCCTGTTTTTCATCTGGCTGGGAACTCTGGCCATCGGCCAGCTTGTTCCTCTCTCCGAGAGGAGAGAGAACTTTTTTTTGGTGGTGGCCTATTTACCAATGGTAATCCTGATGGATTTGGCCCACACGTTCGTGTGGCCAAAGCCTGAGGATATCGGGGACCTAGAGCATCTCTAGTCCCCGAGCAAAACTTCAACGCACGTGCCCAGCTCACCCCAACGAAGGGGCCAGGCCCGCGATCGACCTGCCTGTCCAGGCATGGGCACGCGCTGCGAAGTTTTGTTTTATAAACTGAATCTTAAAGTAGTCTCTTGGCTAGTTTTAGCACTTTTGACTATTTTTTTAAGAAAGACATTTAAAAAGAAAAAATTTTAAACTCAGCTGTGGGTATTCAGTCTAGAAGACAGAACTATTTCAAAACCCTATGAAGATCCTTTTTTCCGTGCATATCTTTCTCTGCTAACCTTAATCACTTTTTCTCGATTGAGATTGTGACTTTTTGCCAGGGCTAGAGTGTGAGCTGGGAATGGTTTGGAAATAATATCATTGATAGTCAATTTATTAATAATCTGATATCTTCCCAGAGAAACAAGGTCTTCTTGAGTGTATTGTTCAGCATATTCTTTAGCAAAGACAGCGCTATCATCAGCCCCCATCACAAAACTAATAATGCTACCACAGTTACCAAAGATAGCTTTTTGTACTTCTTCTGGAATTTGCGCTACATATTGATTGGCTAGGGTAATATTAAGGCGGTATTTTCTGGCTTCAGATAGGATTTTATTAAAAGATTGAGTGGCAAAATTTTGAAACTCATCCACATAAAGGTAGAAATCTTTTCTTTTTTCTTCTGCCATATCGACTCGAGACATGGCTGCTAGTTGAATTTTGGTAATCAACATCGCACCTAGTAGAGTGGCATTATCCTCGCCTAAACGTCCTTGAGATAGATTAGCTATCAGAATTTTGCCTTGGTTCATGATTTCTTCAATTCTAAAAGAGCTAGTCTGAGCATTGACTACATTTCTGACCATTGGTGAAGAAACAAACTGACCAACTTTATTGAGAATAGGAGCAATGGCTTCTGTTCTTTGTCTATCTGGCATTTGGTTAAACTCATCAACCCAGAAGCTTTTCAAAATAGGGTCATCAAGGGTGCTAACCACTTTTTTGCGATATTTATGACTAGTGAGTAATTCCAAAACATTGGATAAGCGCGAATTGTCACTTTTGAGTAAAGTTAATAGCGTGTTGCGCAGAATGTATTCTAGTCTTGGACCCCAAGAGTAAAAGTAAAGTTTTTGGAAAATAGAAACAATGCCAGAGGCAATCAGTTCACGATGCACAATGTCTTTGCCTTCAAAGAGATTGATTTGCACTGTTCTTTCTGGATCAGCCGGATTGAAATAAACCACATCGTTGATGCGTCGAGAGGGGATGAAATCAAGTAAGGTTTCTGCCAAATCACCATGCGGGTCAACAATGCAGATGCCTTCGTCATTTTTGAGGTCATTGATTGCCATATTTGCCAAAAGAGTAGATTTGCCAGTCCCAGTTTTACCAATTACATAAACATGGCGTCTTCTATCTGTTTTAAACAAACCATATTTAACTTTAGCATTTTTAAAAACAGTTTCGGCAAAAACATTGGTGTTTTTTTTAAGGGCAGGCTCTGTATTCCTGGTAATGATCGGTAAATTTTCTGGTGGTTCTCCTAGTAGATTTTTTCCCCAAGAAATATTAGGAATCACAGACAGTTGTTTGTTGGGCAGGTGATAAAGGGTGGCCAGTTCTTCTAGACTGAGGTGCATAGTACTCGAGCGGAAAAAAGAGCGTTTTTTCATTGTTTGCAAAAAGTTGTTTGGGAAAAGATATGTTTTGTTGAGGATAATAGTGTTGCTTTCACTCTGGGACATGGAACTGAAAGCAGTGGCAATATTTTCTAAGATTAATTCAGCTCTGTCTGGGCTATCAGCAGAAACAGCAATCTTAATCCCAACTTTTAAAGCCTGGCTTTTGAGTTTTTTTTCAATTAAGGCTTTTTGAGGATGATGACTAGTTTGGCTGATTTGTTCTGCCAGATTATCGACGGCTGTATTTCTTTTTTTAAATTGGCTAATTTTACGCAGCGCAGCTTGTCTCCAGAAATCAAAATCTCGACTAATATTAAATTGGATCACAACTTGGTCTCTGGGTTGGCTTTGAGAAAGAGTAGAAAGCAGCGTAACCAGTGGGTCTACATCTTGGAAATCTTGGTATGTTTTGAGAGGGAAGTATTCAGCATTCTGTAATTTCAGAGATCCTAGTTTTAAATAGTTTTTTCCATCAAAGTGAGGATCCGAGCTTTCAATAGAATCAATTAAAAAATCCATAGGATCACTACTGAGGTCTAGTTCATTGATCAAAATTTCAGGATAGCTGGCAGTTAAGCCAGCCTTGAGGTAATCAACAAGTCTGCTGGGCATATAGCAAAGGAAGAAAATAGTTTGGTTTTGAACTACGAACTCAAAGCTAAGTTTTTCATGAATTCCTATCAGGCGATAAAAGATATTATTTTTCAGGTGGGGAATAGTAGCAAAGAGCTGAACTGCTGTTTCTGGAGTATGTTCAGCATCTCGTCCGGTTCGGAGTTCAAGCAGGCTGTGGTTACTAGGCATAGCTTAGTATAGCATCTGGAGATAGTGAAATTTAAGACAAGTTGAGGTTCATTCGCATTAACTGTTGTTTTGTCACTTACTATTTTTTTAAACTAAGACACAGTCGCGACCACTTAGATGCTAGATCATTAATTTACCAAGCGCCTTCTCTGAAGCTCAGTCCTTACTTATATCTCATTTCTATGTTTTTATGACTTCGCTTCAAGGTTCTTAGTTTAAAAAGATAGTAAGTGTATATAACAACCATTTTTAATTCCTTAATCAACTTGACTTAAATTCCACTATCATTCGTTTTTAAATCGGGTTTTTTTATACTTTTTCAATTTTACTCACTAATTGCTGTTTTTGATTTAATATTGTGAATAAGTTTTATATTGTCCTCTAGTTTTGTTTAACAATTAAAAATATAGGGTATGCTATTTTTTTTCAATCTTAAATTATAGGTTGACATAAATGCCAATTAGTAGTTATACTTCTAGTAAAGTTGTAGAAATATTAGTGTTAAGCAACTTTGAAATTTATTGTAGAAAAAATAATTCTAAAAAACAAAACCGCCTAAAGTTACAGTCTTAGGCAGAAAGAAAGTAAATTTAGGCGGAGTAACATTGTTACCGCTAAACTTTTGTTTACAAATAACAATGTAGCTAACATTCGCTTAGCTTAATGTTAAGTCTAAGCATATGATGTAAATAAGTTATCATCCTCTGGAGGAATGGTAAACTAGATCTTTTTTATCAAAAAGAATGCTTTGTGCATCAATTTATTCAGAAACACTTTAAAAGCTTAAGTAATTTTTGAAAAAGGTGTTAAATAGAAGTTCGGTCGTAAGGGCAGGCAACCGGACTTCTACTTAATACCTTTTTTTATTTTTCTAAATCTTCCAATTAAACTTGAGATTAAAATCTTATAGCATTGATTTTTTTAAGGTTATAAGCTATAATTTTATATAGCCTATAATATATTATTTAAATAAAAAACAACTGTTTAACTTGATACAGTTGGGTTTTTTACTATTTTGAAAACAATGAATTATTTATTTAAAACAAAACAAGTTTTTTTAAAACAAAGCTTTCCTCGAGTGAGAGCTGGTTTATTGGGTCAAGTTTTACAAACTGAACAAGACCAAGCTTTAAAAGCTAAAAAACAGTCTTTTTTACAAAAATCTTGGCAGTTTTTGCTCAGTTTAATAATTGTAGTTTCACTTTTATCAACAGCTATTTTATTTGGCCCTAAATTGTATTATCAAGTTTTTCCTCATCAAGTGCCAGCTATTAGCGCTTCTCAGGTTACTACTGCTTTAGCAGAAGATTCAATCTCTATAAATTCTAAAGAAGAAACTGAAGATATAGTTGAAGAGGTAGTTTATGAGCCTGAGTTTGATCCTAACTTACCCATTGGAGATTGGTTAATCATTCCTAAAATCGGAGTAAGAAGCCAACTTCAAGCAACTGAGGAAGCAGATACAGCTTTAGAAACAGGGATTTGGTTAGTTCCAGATTATGGAAAACCTGGTGATCGTGATCTACCCATGATCGTGGCTGGTCATCGTTATGGTTGGCAATGGTGGTGGAAAGATGATTATTGGCGCTATCATTCTTTTTATCTTTTACCAGATTTAGAACCTGGTGATACCATAGAAGTAATCTCTAGTCAACGCAAGTGGGTTTATGAAATTTATGCTGGGGAAGAGGGTGAAGAAATTAGTGACTATGAGGCAGATTTAATTGTTTATACTTGCAAACATTTAAATTCGCCAATCAGGCATTTTCGTTATGCTAAGTTGATTGATCCTAATAAAGATACTCAAGCTAATTAAGCTTAATTAGTTTTGACTTTTCACTAAGATTTTGAAATAATATTAATATACTTCAAAAAGGTATTTGTCTTTAATTTTCAATATTTTCCAGATGAATAAAACACGCCAAGTATTTTTAGATTTTATTAGTAATTAGAAACCTAGATCTCTAATTAGATTTCGGGATTAAGGTTAAAATAAAGGTTCCATGTCTCAAAAACAAGTAACTACAGTTGCTGATTTAGTGGGTCAAGCGCCTACGAAAGAAATAAAAACAAAAAAGGGTATTCAAATTAAATCAGCCCCAAGAAAGACTCAAGCAAAAACTACTGTTAAAAGAACTGCTAGAGTTGCTGTGAAGAAAGCGAATACCAGTAGATCGATTAACACACGTATTTCAAGAACTAACGGCAGTATGAAAAACAATGGTTTTCAAAATAATTATCGGTTAAATATCCCAGACAGTGATTTGCCTACAGAGACAATCAGTGGTCTATTGGATATGTCTCGAGAGGGACATGGTGTTTTGAGAAAAAAATTTTCTGAGAATGAAAATGATGCTTATATCTCAACTTCGCAAATTAGGCGTTTTCATTTAAGGCCTGGTGACCTGATTGAGGGTCCTGCTAGAAGACCTAAGGATAATGAAAGATATTGGGGACTACTTAAAGTAGAAAAAATTAATGGGATAGCAGCTGAAGATTATCTGAAAAAAAATATTCTCAAGTTCAAAAATTTTACTCCTGTTCATCCCAATTCTCAGATTAAGCTTGAGATTGGAACTGAACCCTTGTCCCTGAGAGTGATCGACATGATTGCTCCGATTGGCAAAGGACAAAGAAGTTTGCTAGTTTCACCACCTAAGGCTGGTAAAACTACTTTACTAAAGGATATTGCTACTGGTGTGGCTAGAAACCACCCAGATATTCATCAGCTAGCTGTTTTAGTAGGAGAGAGGCCAGAAGAGGTGACTGATATTAGACGCCATATGGAAGAAATCACAAAAGGTGATGCAGAGGTGGCAGCCAGTAACTTTGATGAATCTGCTCAAGATCAATGCCGAGTGGCTGAATTGGCTCTAGAAAGAGCTAAGAGATTGGTCGAAAGTGGTAAAGATGTTTTAATTGTGCTTGATTCAATTACTCGTCTTGCTCGGGCATATAACTTATCTATTCCTACTTCTGGTAGGACTTTATCTGGTGGTTTTGATCCAGCAGCTTTGTTTCCACCAAAGAAATTTTTTGGAGCTGCTAGAAATTTTGAAAAGCATGGTTCTTTAACCATCATTGGCACAGCCTTAGTTGACACTGGTTCTAGAATGGATGATTTGATTTATGAGGAATTCAAAGGTACTGGTAACCAAGAAGTAATCTTAGATCGTCGTTTGGCTGATAGAAGGATTTTCCCAAGTATTGATGTGCAGAGATCAGGTACTAGAAGAGATGATTTATTGATTGAGCCAATGACTTATCAATCAATCTTGACTTTACATAGAATGATGGATACCTTTAATCCTGAAGAAAGAACTCAAACTTTGCTTAATCAGTTAAGAAAAAGCAAGTCAAATAAGGAATTTTTAGCTGCTCTTAAAGCTGGTTAAAGTTTTTTTGGACAGTAGCTATGTCTAGAATTAGAATCAGGATTAAAACACCATCGTTTTTTAGAGATATTTCAGAATATTTTAGATTTTTACGTTTTTATTTACGCCATCGTGGTTATGCTTGGTTTGCTAGGTTTGAAGTTTTTAAAAGTTTTTTGGTTGATATTTTATATAAAAAGAGAGGCCGTTATGCAAGGCCTTTTTTGCATTTAGGCACTATTGCTCTTGGTTTTGCTTTAGTTACCTTTGGACCTTTAGTTTTGACTAAAACAGATGAGGAAAGATATGGTCAGCCTAGCAGCCCTGTTCTATCAACGGCAACAGCCTTTGCTCCTGATTTTTATACGCTCCAGGCAGAGGAGGTAAGACAGTACCGTGGTGGAGAGGTAATTAGCCATATGGTAGTTGAAGGAGAGACTTTATCAAGTATTGCTGATCGTTATGGTTTGCAAATAGAAACAGTTCTCTGGGAAAATAGTTTAACTAGTAAAAGCAAAATTAAACCAGGCCAAGAATTAAAGATTTTACCCTTGGATGGAGTGAGGCACAAAGTTCAACGTGGTGAAACCATTTATAGCATTGGTAAAAAATATGGTCTAGATGGTTCACAAGTTCAGGTGATTGTTGACTATCCTTTTAATGAATTTTTAAATGATGAAACTTTTGAGTTGGTGGTTGGGCAACAACTGATGATTCCAGACGGTATCAAGCCTGAAGAGAAGAAAAGAGCAGTTGCTAGAGTTGCGAAGATTTTAACTCCAGATGCAGGTACAATTACTGCCACTGGCAATTTTGTTTGGCCAGCAGGAGGTAGAGTTACTCAGGGTTATCGTTTTTACCACAAAGCAATTGATATTGCTAATAAAGCTGGTGGCTCAGTTGTGGCCGCTGATAGCGGAGTGGTGGTGGTAGCTGGTTGGCCTGATGGTTATGGTTATGGCAATCGCGTGATGATTGATCATGGTAATGGCTTTGTAACTTTATATGCTCACTTGAGTGTGGTGCAAGTGAAATCAGGTCAGCGAGTTAATGGGGGTGATGTAGTTGGCCAGATGGGCAGTACTGGTAGAAGTACTGGTACCCATTTACACTTTGAGATTAGAAAAGGCGGGGCTTTGCTGAATCCGCTGAGCTATTTGAATTAAGAATCTAAAATTATGATCGATTTTGTCAAACTCACTCTTATTGCTGGCGATGGTGGCCATGGTAAAGTCTCTTTTCGCCGAGAAAAATATGTGCCCAAAGGTGGTCCTGATGGAGGTCATGGTGGTGATGGGGGCAGCATTATTATGGTTGGCAAAAAGGGACTGAATACGCTGAGGCACTTTGCTGGAGTAAAAAAATATCAGGCTGAAGATGGGAACATGGGTGAAAAAAGAAAGAGAATGGGTGCTAAAGGGAAAGATATTATTCTTGAAGTACCACTGGGCACAGTTATTTACTTGGAAGAGGAGAATCAGACTAGCCGAGCACATCGACAGGGTTGGCAGACTAATAGAGGAGATGTTTCTTTTGAAAAGTATTATTTAGCTAAAGAAGGCCAGGGTATTCCAGAGAGAGAAGAGGATAAATTTTTGGCGGTGAAAGTTGATGAATCAGAGCTGACATTAGCTTCAGACCAAGCTTTACGAGAAAAACCTTCTTCGAGTCAAGACAGCAGTGCAGAGTCTAAGGCAAAAGCTTTAAAGTACCTTGAGATTTTGGAAGATGGTCAGAAAATAGTGCTTTGCCAAGGTGGTTATGGCGGCCGGGGAAACACTAGTTTTAAAGGGCCGAGTAATACCACTCCATTAGAAGCTGAATATGGTACTTTTGGCGGAAAAAAGAAGATGATCTTAGAATTAAAGTTACTAGCTGATGTTGGCTTAGTGGGTTTGCCTAATGCTGGTAAAAGTACGCTTTTGTCCAAAGTGACTAAAGCTAGACCTAAAATAGCTGCTTATCCTTTTACCACTCTTGAACCAAACTTGGGAATTTTACAGTTGGCTGATGATTTTAGTTCTGAAATCAAGAAAGGCCGACAAAGAAGCAGTGAACTGTCTAGTAAGATGGCGGTGAGGAAGCAAAAATATGGAGAAAAAAGAGAATTAGTGCTAGCTGATATTCCTGGTTTGATTGAGGGTGCTAGTCAAGGTAAAGGTTTAGGTTATACTTTTTTGAGACATATTGAAAACTGTAAGGTCTTGTTATTTGTACTTTTTTTGGAAGAAACAGTGGCAGTTGATAAAGATTTAACTGATCAGAAAAAAGCAGAATTCTTATGGCAGCAATTTTTAAGTTTAAAAAAAGAATTAGATGTTTATTCAGATATTTTGAAACAGAAAAAATATATTTTGAGTTTAAATAAAATAGATATTTATAGTAATAAACTTATTGATACTATAGTTAAGTTTTTTAATAATAAAGATAGGGAAATATCAGTATTCAGTGCTTTTACCAATCAGGGTTTAAATGAGTTGAAACGGGCTTTGTTTAAAGAAGTTGGGTAAAGAGATTAGATATATGTTTTAATTCTAAACAAACTCTGTTCCCTAATTAGTCGGTAATTGGTATGGATCTTGCTCTGTTTCTTCTTCTATTAAGTCAATATCTTCAGCCCCTTCCAAAGCTTGATCTGCAGCTTGATTAAGCACTTGTTGATTTGGATTCTGGACACTTTGTTCAATTAGAGATGGCATTTGTTCAGAGCCTGCACCTTGTTTTCTACTTTGCTCAGTTTGAGCACTAGCAGCATCTTGAACCTGTGCTGAATCACTAGCTTCTTTAATTTTTTTGTCAATTGTAGCTAAATCTTTCTGAACTACGCCATAGTCTTCACTGTCTTGGGGTAATAAGAGTAAAGCTTGTTCCAAAGCCATTTTAGCTTCTGATAATCTGTTAAGATTTATCAAAGGTAAACTAATTTGATAGTAAGCAATTGGTAAATCTGGTTTAAGATTAATTGCCTGCTGGTAAAGATTAATAGCTTGATTGTATTGTTCTTGACTCATCAATAGGCTAGCTAATTCAACTCTAAGCAGCGGATTACTTGGATAAGTTTCAATCGCTCTTAAATAAGAACTGACAGCTAATTGTAAAGCCTCCTCATTGATTGGGGCAATAGCTCGGTAAACCTGAGCTAAAATTAACTGATTATTAACATCCATTGGATCTAGAATAGTTGCTGCTTTAGCTTCTCGGACTGCTTGTTGTAGAAGTTGCAACATTTGATTTGTTTCTTGCTCAGTTAGATCTGCTTTATTTGACAGAGCAGTGGCAATTTTAAGGTTAGTCAAAGCATATTCTCTTCTGGTTGTATCTAGATAAGGATTTAAGCTGACGGCCTTAGCTTGCTCTTCATAGGTTTTGACTGCATCATTTTGTAGAAAAGCCTTGTTAGCAAGGTAAAGCTGATGAAAACTTAAGTAGGCTCTAGCAGTAAGGAAGAGTAAAAAACATAATGCTAATCCTAGCAAGCTATTAACAATTAAAATCATTAAATTATTAATAGAAGGTGTTTTGTCTTGCTGATTTTGCTTTTTAACGGAAACAGTCATATTCAATGCCTCTAATTCCAGACTTGGAAATTGCTTGCGGAAATTTGCCATCCAGAAAGCTAAGGCAATGGCTTGGATTATCAAAAGCACAGCATTAGGAGGAAATAGTAGCTGCATCATAAAAACAGCGGCAATTACCCAAGTTAAGGCTGAATCTTTGCTCGCTATCAGATTTTTTTTGCGGAAAAATTGTAGCATCAAGAAAATCCAAGCTAAAGTTCCTAATAAACCATGAGTGACTATTAAAGTTAAAGGTAAGTTGGCAGCCCTAGAGAAATTTGTTTGCCAGTATGTTTTCCCATTAGTCCAAATTGGTCTGAAAATAGTATAGACATTCTGATAAGCATCTGTACCTTGGCCAACTAGAGCGGTTTTTGGTGAGCGCAAGCTATCCAGCCCCACTGACCAACTAGCAGATAGTGAGGGTAATGTTAGTGGGGTTTGTTTGCCTGGTAATAAAGACCAGCCAAAGATTAACAAACCAGCGATGATAATCGGCGCGCTAATAAGGTTGATGCTTGATAAGTATCGCTTTTTTACAACTTGAGCAATGATCGCCACCAAGTTTAGGGCTAAAATTTGAACAGCAGTAAAAGAGGAGCCGCTGAGGTTAAAAATCAAATTATTAGGCAATTGGAAGCCAGTTATTAAACTAATTAGTTTACTTGGGCCAAAACCTATTAATTGTAATAAACCTGATACAGTCAAAATAACTGAGGATAAATTAAAGGTAGTGATAAATTTATCTTCAATATTTTTGTTTTTAATTAAAGATGCCCCTAGAAGAGAAATGATGCCAAAGGCTATATAAATTCCTCCCATGCCAAGTAGATTCTCCACAGGATAAGTTTGAGTTAAAAAAGTAGAAGCAGCTGTAGCCAAGCTAAACAGAATCAGAGGAACAGTGACAGGGGAGAGAATTATCCGCCAGCTTTTTTGTTGCGAAGAGGAAATTAAAAAGAGCAGGCCGAAAATGAGACTGACAAAGAGTGTTAAAAATAGTTTGCTTTGAAAGATAAAGTTATTAGTAAAAGGAACAACAATAATTGGTAGTAAGAACAGTAGAGTCAATAAGGGCCAACTAGCAAATTTTTGTAAAATTGACGGACTAGTTTTTTTCTGGGTTATAGAGCTGTGAAAAGTTAGGGTTGGGTCAAGGTCTCTGTTCATAATTTTCTTTTTCTTAAGAGAGACTGTGATTGCTTGTTTTACAATGCTGTTGAGCGCTGTATCCAGATATACATTCTCTCTTTGGTAAAAAGCAGTATGCCTGCTTTCCCATATCTCTGCAAGAGTTGATTTGCAGGTTATGGGATTAATATTGTTAATTAATAATCCACCAGTTAAATTCAACATCTTCACTTGTTACTAGATCAAAGCCTACAATGAATTTACCCTCTGCGGCAGGAGTACTTGGGTTTTCAGCTAATTGAGCTTTAACATAGAGTACCTGATTATTTGTTGAACCTACAGGTGTTACATAAATTAGACTATCTTCTGTAACTAGTTCTGAATAAATAGTAATTTGAGTTTCTCCAGCTTTAACCTTAGCTTTACCTGAAGTTTTTTGAGCTATTACTGTGGTTGAGTCATTAGTAGACAGATCTTCGCTATCAACTCCAACTCCACCAGAAAAATCAGCTTTGCCCTCAGCTGAGATGCTAGCTACTGGGATACCTTGTTCGTTGACAATTTGTAGTTCTGTTTGTTTGACCTCACCAGAATCAGTTGCCACTCCAGCAATTTTAATTTGTACGGGCTCTTCATAATTGGCAGCTTCAATTAGGTTGCTGAGTAATGTTTGTTTAGCTTCAATTTTGTTTGCTTCCAGACTATTGCTGGCTAGTTTGCCAGTAACTGTCAGATCACCGTCGATTACTATCTGACCGGATTCGTCTAGCACCATCAAGCCTGCCAGCAAGGAGATTTGTCCTAAGCCAGATGGCTGGATTCTAAGAATTATTTCAGCGTCAGCTGCTTGAGGTTGGTAGTTGATGCTTCCTGGGGTGAAGATCATGCCATCACCAAGGGCAATTGTCTGATTGACGCCAAGAGTGTTAGCAACATAGGCATTGCCATTAATTTCAAGATATTTATCAATATAAGCAGCGCTAGGAGTGATGACCACATCATCGGTATCAAGATTAAGATCTGCTAAGCTTTGTCTGATTGAAGTAGCGTCTGGGATGGAGGATTCTGGAGGTGAATAACCAGCATCTTCAACGGCAGCAGCTGCTTCTTCAGCTGAACCGGTCTCTGTTTCACCCATCAGTTGACCCAGTAAGCTAGGTTGGCGGAAAGCTGCAGCTACTTTATCTTCAAAACCATCAATATTCTCAGCATAAAGAGTGCCACTGACCGTAGCATCTTGAACTATATTAATAGTCTGAGTTTCGATGCTTTCTAATTCAGCCATTTTAGATTCTAGATATTCGAGTCTAGTGGAATGAGCCTGGATGTTATCAGCTATCAGTTGACCACTGACCGTGGCATTTTCAGTTTCCAATTGTTGAGTTTTAATTTGCTGAGCTGCAATTTCGGCAGCAGTTAATTGGCCAGAAACACTGGCATTTTGAGTAATTAATTGACCCAAGGTGGTTTGACCAGTGAACTCGGCGTTGCCTTCACTATCTAGGGTGGCTATAGTTTCATTATCTGAATTTTTGTACTCAATTGTAGCAATTTTGCCAGGCTCATTTTTAATCCTGATTATTTTTGTACTCAGTTCAGAGATATTGGCTTTAGTGGCTGTAATTCTCTCTGCCACTAATTCTTGAGTTTCCACTAGGCCGGCTTTGACTTTACCGACTACTGTTTCAGCAAAAGCAGCTATTTTTGTGATCAAAGAGCCATCTGAGATCTGAGTAACTTGATAATTTCCAGCTTGATTTTGCTGGATAATTAATTCACCACTGGAGTCAAAATTGATATCAGTTGCTATTGATTCAGCTAAAGCATTAATCTGTGCTTGTTGTTCTTTGATGCCTTCAACAAGATAAGCAGTTATTTTACCGTACCTAATTGATTTATAACCTTCATCGTCTGTACTGACTAGCTCTGGAATGACAGTTTCCATTTCTTGAGCAATAAAACCTACTTGTTGTTCAGTACCATATTTTTCATTAATCCAATAATATTTTTTAGCTTCAAGTTTTAGAATTTTTGATAAAGAGCTGCCAAGTGGCACAATATCTTTTTTAAACCTTATATCTGAAGAGTCAGTAATGCCATAGCCACGGATAGTGCCATTGACATCTAGTTTATAGGTAGGGGTAGTGTCATTGATACCTACGTTTCCGTCTGATTTAATTCTCACTTTTTCTAAATAGTCATTATCATCTCTGGTCCAAAAGACCATATCATGGTAGTCAGCACTACCTCCAGCACCTTGTCTTAAGATAACACCGATTTTGCCACCAGTGTAAAAACTATCAGTAAATCTTTCATTTCTAAACTCAATGGCACCACCAATTCCGTTTTGGGGGGAACCAGTAGTTCGACGATCGATAGTGAGAACAGTTTGTAAACTGGCGGTGTCTGCATCAAGTCTGACTACATGTAAAGGTGTATCGGGACCAGTAGTGCCAATGCCCACATTACCCTCAGCCTGTTCAATTACCATAGTTGGACCAAGATCATTTTCGATAATTTTAAAATCACCAGTATTTTGATCGCGACCAATATCCCAATAATTACTACCAGTAGTTTCTAGTCTAAGTTGTACTGCATTAAGACCTCCTCCAGAACGTACGACATGGAGTGCTCTACCTGGATCAGTAGTGCCAATGCCCACATTACCGTTGGAAGTAATTCTCATTCGTTCGCTACCAGCAGTATCAAGAGCAATAGTATCATTGGCTGGGAAATTAAGATATGTATTGGTATCACCGGTGTGATAAAGATACTGAGTGGTATATAAATTTCCGTCTACATCAGCAATAATATTCCCAGCTGCAGAGTCTAAGCCTATGGCATCATTTGGATTGCCAATTCTCATATACTGATCAGCAGAATTAAGACTTAGCCCAATATTAAAGATGCCGTTATCTCCGGCTGTGCCTTCCACCCCAGCATTAAGTGAAATTTCACCATCTGCAGAGTGGCCGGTGAACAAGATTTTAGATACACCAGCACTACTTTTAATAATTTTCCCTTCTTCATCCACATTGAGCATAATATTAAAGTTACCTTGACCATCATTAACAGTGATATTATTAGTTAAATAACCTAATGAATCTTCCATGCGAATCATGTAGTCCCCAGTATTGCCTGAGCCTTGGCCAATCCTGAGGTAATTCTCAACATTAGTAATACCGTTAACATCGAGTTCATATTGAGGATCAGTAGTGCCAATGCCCACATTACCATCCACATCAATTCTCATTCTTTCAGATGGAACGTAAAGACTGCCATCGGTTAGACTATCATCTGTATAAAATGAGATGACGCCAAGGAACTGTCGAATCATTGAAGCCTCAGTAGATCGAGCACTGTAACCACTGTCATATTCAACTCCAGCAGCAACATCGAGATAACTGTCAGCAATGGAAGTAAAAAAAGCTCCTTCATTATCACTTTGACCAATATGGAATGTAGAAGGATTACCGGTACTAATAACGCTTAGCTTATTAGCTGCATTAGTGGTCCCAATACCGATATTAGTGCCATTCTCGAACATGACACTAGTGGTCAGAGAATTAGCATCAGACCATTTGGTGATGTAGTTAGCAGTACCAGAGCCATCCACGAGACTACTACCCCAAACTCTAGAATCGATTTCATCAGTGGTGACTTGGTTGCTGGAGTTTAGAATCAAAACTGTGTTATCGGTGCCAGTGCCTAAGCCAGTTAAAGTTACAGTGTTATCGGCATTGATAGTATCAGCATAAATTTCCCAACGTAGACTAGAAGTGCCTAAGTCATAGTCAGCTACAGTTGGAGCAATGGTACCAGCAACCTGTAGTTTATAAACAGGAGCAGCTGTCCCGATGCCAATATTGTTTCCTTCAGTAATAACAAGAGCATCTCCATCTGTGATGGAATTAACATTGATGCTCATATAAGGATCAGTATCATCTGCAACATAAAAGTTAGCATAAGGGACAGAATCTGTACCATCTGATTCTCTTAATATTAAACCAAATTCATCATCTTCTGATCTCAGATCTATGGCGCCGATAGAATCTGTACCAGCTTCAGTAGAGATAATGAGATTACCACTTGTGCCCACATAAATATCTGCGATCTCTGCACTTGCATCTGCTCCTCTTAGACGTAGGGCGTCAGTGATAGTTCCAGCAATATCTAGTTTAGCAAGAGGACTGCTAACTCCAATACCCACATTAGTTCCATCATCGTACATGATACTAGTGGTCAGGGAATCAGCATCAGACCATTTGGTAATGTAGTTTTGTGTACCGGATCCATCCACGAGGCTACCATCCCAGACTTTAGAGTCAATTTCATCAGTAGTAACTTGGTTACTGGAGTTTAGAATTAAAACAGTATCATCTGTGCCAGCCCCTAATCCAGTGAGAGTGATAGTACTGTCAGCATCAATAGTATTGGCATAGAGATCCCAACGTAGGCTGGAAGTACCTAAATCGTAGTCTGTGACACTCGGGGTGATAGCTCCAGCCACTTGTAGTTTACTCCCTGGGTCAGTGGTACCAATGCCGACATTGCTAGCATCATTATAGAGAGAATCAGTGTTAATCCAGCTAGCTCCATCGTGGTAAAGAGTTTCACCACCTGAACCAACAGGTAGTAGACCACCATCACCATTAAGCTGAGTACCATTCCAGAAAAGATTACCACTGACATTATAGAGTCTGTCAGTAGTAGGAGTAGGGGAACTGGTTTGAGCCAGCTGCACTCGACCATTGATGCTAAGTAATTCACCAGGGTCACTAGTGCCAATGCCAATATTAGTGCCATCATCATAGATGACGCTATCAGTTAAGGAGTCACTATCAGACCACTTGGTGATGTAATTTGCAGTACCAGAGCCATCAACTAGGTTACCATCCCAGACTTTAGAGTCAATTTCATCAGTAGTAACTTGGTTACTAGAGTTTAGAATTAAAACAGTATCATCTGTGCCAGCCCCTAGTCCAGTGAGAGTAACAGTACTGTCAGCATCAATAGTATTGGCATAGAGATCCCAACGTAGGCTGGAAGTACCTAAGTCATAATCAGTAGTAGTGGGAACAATAGCTCCAGCTACTTGTAGTTTAGCAGTACTGGTGCCTGTGGTCCCAATCCCCACATTCCCGCTACTACCCTCTACAAAGATAGCAGTGTAATTACTATCAGCATAAACGGTAGTATCCACATCACCACCATCACCAATTTGTACGTAGTCTTGAGTATCATCTTCATGAAGAGTAAAGAGCACTTCATCACCAGTAGCCATTTTAAGATCATCATCAGTAAAATTCAGATAAGTATCAGTATCACCAGAATGTCTGAGGTATTGGGCGAAATCAGTATTAGTATTATCAAATGTTTGTTGACCTGTCCAGGTGTTATCGTTAGCTAGATTGATTGAGGCCACTACATCACCAGTGGTTGGAGAGATTGTCAAAGTGCCATCAACATTAGTAACAGAGTTAACTATACTGCCAGATCCAGCAGTTAGATCTTCCCAGCTAGAACCGTTATAATAGTAAAGATTAGTACCATCAGAGTAGATGTCACCTGCGGCTGGGCTACTAGGAGTGCTGGCAGTTTCAAGACGGACTGCTCCATTAATATCCAGAACCCTAGCTGGCGCAGTCGTGCCGATACCCACATAACCAGTACTTCCTTCGACAAAAATGGCAGTGTAATTACTATCAGCATAAACGGTAGTATCCACATCACCACCATCGCCGATCTGCACGTAGTCTTGGGTGTCATCTTCGTGAAGAGTAAAGAGCACTTCATCACCAGTGGCCATTTTAATATCATCATCAGTAAAATTAAGATAGGTATCAGTATCGCCAGAGTGTCGAAGGTATTGAGCAAAGTCGGTATTGGTATTATCAAAAGTTTGTTGACCTGTCCAAGTATTAGCATTCGCCACATTAAGTGAAGCTATCACATCACCACTAGTAGGTGAGATAGTTAAGCTGCCGTCAACATTAGAAACAGAACTTACTACACCCCCTGCAGCTGTAGTCAAGTCTTCCCAGCTAGAACCATTGTAATAATAAAGGTTAGTTCCATCAGAGTAGATATCACCTGCGGCTGGGCTACTAGGAGTACTCACAGTCTCCAGACGCATTGCCCCATTAATATCTAAAGGCCTAGCTGGCGCAGTAGTACCAATGCCCACATAACCAGTACTTCCTTCCACAAAAATGGCAGTGTAGCTACTATCGGCATAGATAGTGGTATCAACATCGCCGCCATCACCAATTCGTACGTAGTCTTGAGTATTATTTTCATTGAGAGTAAGTAGTACTTCAGAACCGGCAGTCATTTGCATACTATCTTCGCTAAAGGCTAGATAAGTAT
>JASFHL010000009.1:0-52479 GCA_050123235.1 Candidatus Woesebacteria bacterium
AAAGTTTCCTCAGGATGTAGGATTCCTAAAGTATCTGGTAGCATAAAACGTTTTATTTTTTCATTTTTTAGCCCATTTACTAAAAAAAATAGATAATCAGGAGAATTTTTAATTCCATTGGACCAATCTTCTAAGTAAAGGTTAACTTTCATTTGAAATTGTTTAGCTTTATTAATTGTTTTTTTAATATCATCTAAATGCCGCTGTGGAGTTTTTCTAAGTTGTACAGAAACATGTTTGAGTGAACCTTTACAAAGAAGATTCACAACTCTTCCTCCAGCCTGTTTGATCCATTGAAGTGATTTACCGTCATCAATAAAAGCTAAAATTTCTATTTTTTCTAAATGATTATTTTTTTTAGCCCAATTAGTAATTTTTTTAACAGCTTCAAATTCTCCTTTAGATACTCTGGCAGAAGCCACTTCAATTCGATCGACTAAAACTTCCTCTATTAGCATTTTAGCAATTAATAGTTTGTCTTCATGGTTAAAAGTAACTCCAGCTGTTTGTTCACCATCTCTGAGAGTGGTATCCATAATGCTAATTTTCATTTTTTCCTTTCTAAATAAAAAAATCTCCCTTAAGGGAGATTTTTAAACTACAATATTAAATCCCCCTATGTAGAGAGAGTAATAATAATGCTATTGAAAGTTTTTAAACTTTTGTTCATTTTTGATTTTTATTTTAGATGAGTAGTAATTATATAACTTAAGAGAAATGCTGTCAAAGAAAATTTTTCTATAAGTTAAACTATCAGTTCATAATTCTGACATTTTTTTACTAATTCCTTAAATACTTGGCTAGTAATTGTTTGATCTTTATCAACCAATTCTTCTTCCGGATTATAGTGAGTCTCCACTACTAAACCATCTGCTCCTGCTGCAATGGCTGACAAAGCTAAATGAGGAACCATATCTCTTCTGCCAGCAGTGTGCGAAGGATCAACAATGACTGGCATTTTGTGATCATGTTTAACTACTAACATAGCATTTAAATCTAAAGTAAAACGCATTGCATCTGCTCCAGTTCTAATACCTCTTTCACATAAAATAACTTTATCTTTACCGATGTATTCCGCAGCTCCTAACCATTCTTTAACTGTAGCTATTAAGCCTCGTTTTAAAATGACAGGCCTTGGATCATCTTTCATCCTTTTGAGTAGTTCATAATTTTGCATGTTTCTAGCTCCTACCCATAAAATATCAGCAACATCCTCTACAATTCCTATTTGATCTGGAGCTACCATTTCCATTACAACAGGCAAGCCAGTTTTTTCTTTTAATTCTTTGATCCAAGGAATGCCTTTTTTTCCAACTCCCTGAAACGAATCAGGTTTGGTTCTTGGTTTCCAAAGTTGAGCACGAATAGCATGAGCTCCTGCTTTTTTAACTTCTTTAGCAATACGTAAAATTTGTTCTCTTGAGGCAACAGAGCAAGGCCCACCAATAATTAAAGGTTTATTTTTTAATAGTCTTTTTCTGCTTAGCATAATGATTTCCTTTTTTGATTTAATTAATTGAAGTTTTTAATTTTTCAAATTTAAATCTTTTAAATTTATTTTTTTAGTACAAGCTTTTTTCATAAATTGATAAATTTCTTTTTTATAAGGAATAGCTGTACCATTACCTGTTTTTCTACATTGCATGGCAGCTACTAAATTAGCAAAGTTAATAATTTTTTCCTCATTCCATTTGTTCAAAACACCAAATCCGTAAGCACCACGGAAAACATCTCCTGCTCCAAGAGTATCAACTACATCGACTTGGTAGGCTGGATAAAAATTAGTTTTTTTGCCGTTATAACTCAAACTGCCTAATCCTCCAGCTGTGACAATAATTGTTTTTTGAGCGATTTGTTGTAATTGTTTTAGATTATCCAATTGACTAAGTTTGTTGTTGTATTTTTTTAAACTTTCAATTGGAATGATAGGATGTTCTGCTTTTTGGAGCATACTTAATGTCTTGCTTGAAATTTCAGTAGAAGGATCGATTACAATTGGCGTTGTTATTTTTTTCTTTTTTAAAATTTCTTGAAAAGCGATTGGTTCATGTCTATCAATAATAATTAAATCAATAGTTCTAATTAATGATGAACTAAGGTTTTTAGTGGGTCTATGTTTAATTCGGTCTTTAATAATTGTGCGCGAACCTGTTTTGCGATTGACTAAGACAGTATTAGTTTTAGTTTTAGCTTGTTGATTAATAATTAATTTAATATTTTCTTTTTTTAATTTCTTCTTGATGACTTTAGCTGTGTCATCATTGCCTAAAGAACAGATTAAAGTACATTGCACACCTAGTCGCGCTAATAAAATTAAAGCTGCTGGTACAGGGCCACCAACTGAATAAGAAGTTTGTGAAGCTTGTGTTTTTTCTCCGTCTTTTGGATAGTGCTTGATGATATTGCTTTTGTCTAAAACGACTTCACCAATACCAAGTACTTTCATTTTCATAATAAAAAAACCTCCTAGTAGGAGGTTTGTCTGCATTCTGGTTTTATTTTCTTATTACAACAAAGACCTCCTTTTATTTAGGAAGTAAAAGTAAAAGAAATACCAGTTACTTGTTTTGTATGTATTCATTAAGTATAGATTATAAATATGCAATTATACTTTTGCAATAGCCACTGCCTCAATTTCGATCTTAGCTCCTTTTGGTAATTCTGCTACCGCAACAGTAGATCGAGCTGGTTTATGTCCTTGCAAAAATTTTCCATAAATTTCATTAACAATAGCATAATCATTAACGTTAATTAAAAAAATCGTTGTCTTAATCACATCTTTGACAGTTACTCCAGCAGCCTTTAAAACATTGGCTAAGTTTTCCAGAGCCTTTTGGCACTGTGCTTCTACTGCTTCATCAACGAGATCCCCATTTGTATCAATGCCAATCTGGCCAGAAGTAAAAATAAATTTATCTACTTTAATAGCCGGTGAATAAGGACCAACAGCTTTACTATTTTTGGGATTAATAATTTGCATATTTAATTACTTACTGACTTTATCAACGATTTTCTTGAAAGTCGCCTCATCACTGACAGCTAATTCTGCAAGCATTTTTCTGTTAAGCATGATTTTAGCTTTTTTGAGTTGATTGATAAATCTTGAATATTGAAGTTTTTCATCAATTGTTTTTAAAGCAGCATTAATTCTAATAATCCAGAGTTTTCTCATATCTCTTTTTCTCAGTTTTCTACCAATATAAGCATATTGCCCAGCATGTAGTACTGCTTCATGGGCTCTCTTAAATAATCTACTATTAGTCCCACGATAACCTTTAGCTAGTTTTAAAATTTTTTTGTGTTTACGTCGTCTGACGACTCCAGTTTTTGCTCTAGACATATTAACCTTCCTTCAGATTTTTTAGGCTAAACCCAACATCTTTTTGATTTTTTTAGCCCATTTGCCTTTAACTTCAACAGGAATTTTATAATTCCTAATTGCTTTTTTACTTTTCTTTCTTCTAAGGTGTCTCATGTTTTGTTTTCTTCTGAGAACTTTACCAGTAGCTGTGATTTTGAATCTCTTAGCTACGCCTTTTCTAGTTTTTTGTTTAAGTTTCTTCATAGTTCTATTTCTTAGGTGCTAGTTGTGAAATTAGCTTTTTACCAATAATCTTTGCTTCTATTTCAATTTCCGCTATTTCTTGAACAGCTTCAAAAATTCTAGCAAAAACGTCATACGCTAGATTCTTTTTTGTAATTTGCCTACCTTTGAGTTCTATACTGATTTTAACTTTATTGCCTTTTTTCAAAAAAGTCTCGATTTTTTTAATTTTAGAATTAAAATCTTGTTCACCAATAAAAATTTTAAATCTTAATTCCTTAACTTTTATTTGTTTGCTAGTCTTTCTATTTTTTGCTTGTTTCTGCTTGAGTTGATATTTATATTTTGATAACTCAATAATTTTCGCAATGGGTGGTTTAGCTTTAGCAGTAATTAAAACCAAATCTTTTTCACTTGCTTGAGCTTTTTGGATAGCTTCCCTGGTGGGCATAATACCCAACATTTCACCCCGCTCATCTAAAACTCTAACTTTTGGGTAACGAATATAAAAATTCGCTACAATTCTTTGTTTTTGATATTTTATGTGTTTTCTTCGTTTTCTTATCACTCAAGTTAATAATTAATAATAGTTTTATCTTCAGAAGAAGAATTATAACATTGATTAATCAATTGTGTAATGGGTATTAGTCAGGTATAATGATCGTTTGTTAAAGAATCCTTAGCTCAGTTGGCTAGAGCGCTTCGTTGACATCGAAGAGGTCGCTGGTTCAAGTCCAGCAGGGTTCACAAATAAGAACTTTATTCTATCCTCCACTATAAGCATTATATCTCTCATGATGTAGAGCGTCATGAGCAGCTTTAGCTTCATTTCCTGCAAAATCTAAACCAATACGTCTGCCTTTTTTCTTTTTCTTCTTTTTACTTTTTGCATGCATTTGTGTAGCCCAGGTTCGAGCACTTCTAATTTTCTGTCTTAAAAACATGATAAAAGCTCGTAGTTTCTGGAAGAAGTTAATGTAATATTGTCCATCTTGTCCTGGATCAACAACTTCGGTCATGAGGGTAAGTTCTACTTCTTTGTTAAATTTAGCTACATCTTGGGCTAGGAATTTTAATTCATCGCTGAGTTTATTAATTTCATCTTTGACTCGTTTTTGTCTAGCATTATAAATTTCTGTTTGTTCAACAGGATTAACTTTTTCATGGAGTTTTTTTCTGAGAGCTTCTTTTTTAGCTTTTTTTTCCGCTTCTTGCTCTTCGTATTTATCTGGTTGACGTGGAGAGAAATTATTATCTAGAAAGGATGATCCACCTTTTGCTAAGGTTTCTCCTAATAGATCATTAGATTTTTGTTTTTGAGAATATGCAGATTTTTCCCGTTCTGCTAAAGCTTTAGCAAAAGGATTAGCTTTTGTTTTCTTTTTAGAACTTGTATTTAATTTTTGTCCTAATTGATTCATACTTATTGCTTAGGGTTTTTTATGTAATGATTATATATCTTTTAAGATATTATAGGATGCAAAATGAATTTGTCAATGATTATAATTTAAATAAATGATCCATTGTTTTTTGTCTTTTAACAATATATTTCAAATAAGACTGATATGAGGCATTTTTTTTCATTTTCTCCCTCAAGATTTTATCCTGAATTTTTTCTAAATATTTTTTAATATCTTCTTTAGTAGCGCTTATTTTTTCTTCTAAAGTAATTTTATTTAAAATAAAATCAAGTTGTAATTTGCCTAAAGAACTAGCTGTGAGTTGTTGTGATAGTTGTTCAAAGCTTAATTTTTGTGATTTAAGATAATCTTCCAGTCTCAATTTCATTCTTGAGAGATTATTAACTAGTTTCTCTAGTTCTCTTTGAGTTTCTTCTTCAACTAATAATTGAGGAATGCTAGGCTTAATTTCAGTAATTAGTTCTTTGAAAATGAATTGCAAAATACTGTCTTTTTTTTGAGTGTCAGTCAGTTTTTGAGCTGTTTTAAATTGAGCTTTACTATCTGTTTTCTTATTGGCTTTCTTGCTTTGTTTTTTTATCTGTGCTTCTGCTTCTTTGATATGCTTTTCTGCCTGTTTTTTAGCTGTTTTGATGATTTTTTTAAAATTTTTAAGATCTATCTCAGGTGCTTCAGCGAAATGTGCTTCTATTTTCCAGTCTTCACCAATTTTGATTTGAATTGGCCTAAATTTTGGCTGGCTCAATGGCTTTTTCTTATCTTTTTTAATAGCGTTGGTATATAAATCAGGTAATAAACTTTGTAGAGTTTTATTGATAAGTTTAGATTGACCAATGATTTCTTCAGCAATTTTTTTGGGAACGCGTCCTTTTCTAAAGCCAGCTGTTTTAACATTTTTGGATAATCTTTTCAAAACTCTGTGATATTCCTCGCTTGCTTTTTTAGCAGGAATAGTAAGAGTGATGATGCTATTTGGAGCAATCAAAGCTTTTTCCTGTTTTTTATCTGCTTTTGTTTTAGTGTTTGTTTTTTTGCTCATCACCAAGATTATAACCTATAAGACAAGGATTTGTTCTATTAATCGATTACAATACCCCCATTCATTATCATACCAACTAATTACTTTAACTAAGTCGCCAGCAATTACTTGAGTAAGAGAGAGGTCAACAATTGATGATTCATCTCTTCCAATAATGTCAGAAGAGACAATAGCATCATTAGTGACTGCCACGATATTTTTAAATTCTTCTGACTTGGCTGCTGCCTCAAAAATTTTATTTACTTCTTCTTTGTTAGTTATTTTTTCAGTGATGAAAACCATATCAGATAAGGAACCAACTGGAGTGGGTACTCTTACTGCCATACCATCAAACAGTCCATTTACTTCAGGTATGATTTTGCTAGTAGCAAGAGCAGCCCCAGTAGTAGTGGGAATTATATTTTCTGCCGCAGTTCTTGCCCTCCTAAGATCTTTATGAGAATTATCTTGGGTGTTTTGATCATCAGTATATGAATGAATAGTGGTCATGATAGCTTTCTTAATGCCAAAATTTTTGAGCATAATTTTGACCACAGGAGCAACGCAATTGGTAGTACAAGAAGCACTGGAGTAAATATTGATACTTTTATCTATCTCATTGACCCCGATTACAGCTGTACTTACATTGCCGCCTTTGGCAGGAGCAGAGATAAGTACATTTTTGGCTCCTCCTTGAAGATGTAATGAGGCTTGCTCCTCTGTTCTAAAAACTCCGGTAGCTTCAATTACGGTTTCAACTCCCAATTGTCCCCATGGGATTTTTTCCGGATTTCTTTGAGCAGTAAAAGTAATTTCTTGATCAGCGATTTTAATCGTACCAAGAATAGGATTTTCATCTGTAGCATGTTTTTTTGATTGAATTCTACTAATTTCAATTTTTTCTGTGAATAAACCATAGTTACTGTCATATTTAAGAAGATGTATCCAATCCTCTATTTCCATTGAACCGGAAGTGTTTACTACTTTTAAATCTAATTTATCTCGTTGTTTTTGCCACCAGACTCTAAAGCTAGTCCTACCAATGCGGCCGAAACCGTTGATACCAAAATTTTTTGACATAATTTTCTCCTTAATAAATACTGTAAATTATTCTGCAAATTGGGTTTTAACTTGATTACTGACGTAAGTGCCTATATTTTCACCAACAATAGCTTTTTCCAAATTATTTTTTTCAAAAAGCTCAAACACCATTAAAGGCATATTGTTTTCTTTACACATGGCTAGAGCTGCAGTATCCATTACTCGTATTCCTTCCATTTCGATTGCATCTTTGAAACTCAAGTTTTGAAAGCGTCTTGCTTCTGGGTATTGTTTTGGGTCTTTATTATAAATGCCGTTTACTTTGGTGGCTTTCATCAAAACATTACAATGTAACTCTAAAGCATGTAATGCCGCTCCTGTATCTGTAGTCACATAGGGAACTCCTGTGCCAGCTGATAAAATTACCACTCTACCCTTTTCTAGGTAACGGATGGCTTTACGTCTAATAAAATTTTCTGCTACAGCTGGCATATCAAGGGCAGATTGAATTCTAGCTGGTACTCCTAGTTTTTCTAAAGAATCATGTAGAGCTAAACCATTCATAACAGTGGCCAGCATCCCGATGTAATCAGCGGTTGCTCTGTCAAGACCATTTTTAGATCCAGCTACTCCTCGGAAGATATTACCTCCTCCAATTACAATCGCTATCTGAGCATGCATTTTATAAATATTTTTAATTTTTTCAGCCACTGTCATTACTGCTTGAGGATCAATCCCATAAGGCCTGTTGCCCATCATAGACTCTCCTCCTATTTTAAGCATGATTCGATTGAATCTGATATTAGGCATAAATTCCTTTCTATAAATTTTTTCTTTTGAAGAAATACTTAAATCTTCATTTGATTCTATTTTAATTATGCTTGTTTATCTTCTAAATTTAGCTTTGAGCCGTAGATATTTCCATCTTAGATCATCTGTAATTCTAAATATTTTATAAAATGGATAATTATGAATTAAATCATAGGTCCCTAAAAACTCCATCAGTTGTCCTCCATAACCTTTTTTGAAACGATGAAAACCATACCAAGGATGTTTTTTATCAGGATTGGGACCCAAAGAACCCCACATATCAAATTTATAGCAGTTTTGTTGTTGGCCAAATTTTATCATTTCCCACATCATTAAGTTACTAGCCATTACCTCTCGATGAATAGAGCGTGAAGCTCCATAAGGATAATACAGAATATTATTAAAGATGAACATAATCCACGAAACCAGAATTTGCTCTTGATAGACTGCATTAAAAATTCTCATTATGCCGTTATTTCCCAACGTATCCCACATTTTATAAAAGTAATCAGGTTGGTGAGCATAAAATTCTTGTCTGTGAGTTGTTTCTCCAAGAATCTCTAGATATTGCTCTAGGCCTTCCAAACTGGTATTTTCATAAATCTTGACTCCTTTTTTGTGAGCCAAGCGAGTATTGTAGCGAGTTTTACTACTCAAATCAGCAAAAATATCCTCTTCTGGCTGGGTGAGATCAATTTGAAAAGTGTGTTTAGTAAACAAAGGTCTGCCTGCTTCAGAATTATGATTTTCAAGGAATTTTTTAATTTTGCTATGAGCAGAATTCTGACCTACTCTTTGACAGACATTAGGCTCCATTTTAATAAAAACAGCATCATTTTCTTTTGCCAATTGTTTCAAAGCTGAAATTTGACTCTCGTTGGGCATATTTCCTTTGGGAAAGTAGCCAACATTTTTATTGAAAAAAGGAAGAGAATGAAAACTGACCTGAATTGAGTCTTGAATTTGACCGTTTATAAAAAATCCTATTCTTTGTACATTAAGGCCTGTATTTTTTCTAAATTCACCCCATTGCCATGATTGCAAAGGATGAGTAACGACGCTATTATGAAGGTCTTTCTCCTCTTCTCGAAGTGGCCGGATAAGCATATAGCTATTATTATATTTATAAAGAATTGACTTGTCAGCTGTCTAAAAATTTTTTAATGTCTATTTCATCCTTGATGACTGCATCAATTAGATCTTCGTCAATGACGATCCTTCTTTTTTTTGATTTATTTTTAGCTTGTGAGTATTTATTCTTAAAAGAGAAATGATTCTTCTGGTAGTAAAAATTATTCCAGTTGTTTTTAGATTGATCTTGAAGATCATGATGATAAAGATAATTTCGACTTTGACGATGAGTTAAAAGTTCTTCAGGAATATCATTTAAAAATCTGCTAGCACTAGAATAGTTTTGTTGGCCATTAAGGAATCTTTTTTGAGCCCAAGATAAAAATAATCTTTCTTTAGCTCTAGTGACGCCAACATAACAAAGTCTTCTTTCTTCTTCTAATTTTTCACTATCTAGCAAAGAACGAGCATGAGGTAGCAAACCTTCTTCCATGCCTGCTATAAAAATAACAGGAAATTCTAATCCTTTGGCTGAATGCAGACTCATCAACGTGATACTATTTCTAATTTGGGACAAATCTAGATCATGGAATTGATTGTCTTGGATCAAAGCAACATTTTCTAAAAATTGGACGCTATTATCAAATTGACTAGCCACATTAAGTAATTCCTGAATATTATCAAGTCTGTTAGCATCATCAGGATCTTTGATATCATATTTTTCTAAGTACTTAGTTTTTTTGATGATTTTATTTAGTAGTTCATAAGGATTAATAGTGAGTGTTTTATTTTCTTCTTGATTGAGTTCATTGATAAGTTTTTGGAAAGCTTGGTATCGTCTTTTACCTATTTTAATTACCCTATCTAAACTCACTTGGTCTAAGGGGTTAATAAGTAGTTTTAAATATGCTAGTAAGTCTTTGATTTCTTTTCTTTCATAGAATTTAAGCCCGCCGATGATTTGATAAGGGATGCCAGCTTGAATGAAAGCCTCTTCAAAAGCTCTAGATTGTGCATTAGTGCGATAAAGAATAGCAATATCTTTATGTTGATACCCACTTAGTTTGTTGTTTATAGTTTGAGCAATTTCTTTGGCTTCTTCTTCTGCATTATGACTAGCAATGACTGTAATTTTATTGCTTGGCTTATGTTCATTTTTATTTTTTGTCCATAGTTTCAAGATTGGATGGGATTTATTTTGAGCAATGATCTGGCTGGCTGCATCCAAAATTATCTGAGTTGAGCGATAATTTTGTTCTAATTTATATTTAGTAATTCCGCTGAAATCTTGATTAAGAAAAAAAAGATTTCTATAATCAGCACCCCGCCAGGCATAGATACTCTGAGAAAAATCACCTACTACGTAAAGATTGTTTTGAGGATGTGCAAAATATTTAGTGAGTTGATATTGAGCTTTATTGGTATCTTGATATTCATCTACTAAAACGTGACTAAATTGTTGTTGATATTTATTTAGGATAGTTTGATTATTTTGTAATAAGTTTACGGTTAATAATAACAAATCATCAAAATCAACAGCATTTTGTTTGAGTAGTTCGGCTTGGTAGAGATGATATGCCTTACTGACAAATTCTTGAAAACTATTGTTAGTAATTTCTTGATACTGCTGCGGACTAAGCATTTCATTTTTAGCTTGAGAAATAATAGCTTTAATTTTTTTAATTTGATAGCGATTTTTATCAAAATTATGCTTTTTATAAATTTGCTTTAGTAAGCTGAGTTGATCATTGCTATCAAAAATAACAAAGTTATTTTCCAATCCAATTATTTCTCCATTTTGCCTCAATATTTTGCAGCACAGACTATGAAAGGTACCAGAGTATGGAGGTTTGAAAGCTGTGAGTCTAAGAATGCGATTATTCATTTCGTTGGCTGCTTTATTGGTGAAAGTAACTAGCAAAATTTCTTCTGGTTTAATTTTTTTTTCTTTAATGAGCCAAGCAAGCCTGGTGGTTAAAACTCTAGTTTTACCACTACCAGCTCCAGCTAAAACAACAGCTGGTCCTTGCTGATGGATAACAGCTTTCTTTTGTTGAGGATTGAGTTGCTCGATTACGCTTTGCACATTGCTTATACTAGCATGTCTTTATCATCTTTATGCATGCTCTTTTTTGAGGTTATAATAAGGTTATGAAAAAATTTCTTGTTGCTAATTGGAAATCAAATAAGAACTATCAGGGAGTAGAACAATGGTTGACTGATTTTATTGCTTTTTTTAATAAGGCTGATCAGACAGCAGAATATCAAAAAAAGTTAGCTAAAACGGAATTTATTTTAGCTGTACCATATCCTTTTTTAATTTTAGTTAAAGAAGCCATTAAAGCATCAAATTTAGCTTTCAAATTGTCATTGCAAGATATCAGTCCTTTTCCAGCTGGTTCTTATACTGGAGCAGTATCTGTAGCAAATCTAGAAGGTTTAAATATTAGTTATACAATTGTTGGTCATAGTGAAAGAAGAAAATACTTTAAGGAAAGTCACCAAGATGTTGCTAAAAAGATCGAATTGGCTTTAGAAAATAAGATAACACCTATTCTTTGTTTAGATGAGGCTTATATTGAAGAGCAAGCTAGTGCTTTAAAAGAGAAATTGTGGAAAAACTGCCTTTTTGCTTATGAACCTTTATCAGCAATCGGTTCAGGTAATAATGCTGATCTTGCTAAAGTGGAGGAAGTTAGTTCTCAAATTAAAAAGGTATATGGTGATGTTAAGGTCATTTATGGTGGTAGTGTTGATCAATTTAATGTTGCTGAATATTTATTAATCACAGACGGGGTTTTGGTAGGTGGGGCTTCTTTAGAAGCCAAAAGTTTTTTTGAGATTTTTAATAAAGGGATTCAAGCTTGATGAAATCCATACTTTTTATTTTTAAAGAGAATTTTTTTTTATTTTTAATTCTTGCTTTTTCATTTTTTTTTCGATTTTGGCGACTTAATTCCCCTCCGAGCTATGTTTTTGATGAAATTTATCATGTCCCAGCAGCTAAATTGAGTTTAAGTAATGATTTTCGCTTTTATGAATGGTGGCATGGTCCAATAGAAAAAAATTATTATTTTGATTGGTTGCATCCAGCTTTATCTAAATATTTATTGGCTATATCAATGAATTTTTTAGGGATTAATGCCTTTGCTTGGCGTTTTCCTAGTGCTATTTGTGGAGTTTTACTTATTTTGGCCACCTATTTTTTAGGTCAAATGATTTTTGCTAGAAAATCAATTTCTTTATTAGCCAGTTTTTTGCTCAGTTTAGATGGACTTAGTTTTGTGCAATCTAGAATAGCCATGAATGATATTTTTTTAAGTTTTTCTTTAGTCTTAGCTTTAATTGTTTATTTTAAATCTTTAAAAGTTGATAGGAAAAAATCTTATTTTTTATTATTAATTCTTGGACTAATTCTCGGTCTAGCTTTATCAATTAAATGGTCAGCAATTTTTATTCTATCTTTACTTTTATTAATTGAATCATGGAAGATTTTAAAACAGAACCGATGGAAAAAATTACCATGGTTACTTTTTACTTTAATTCTATTTCCTGCAACAATTTATTTACTATCTTTTACTCAAGTTTTTATGCAAGGGAAGAATTTAAATTTTATTTTTGAGTTACATAAACAGATTCTTTGGTATCAGCAAAATAGAGATGCTAATCATCCAGCTGCTTCTGGACCTTTTGATTGGATAATAGGGCAAAAAAGGATTGAATATTGGGGAAATTTTTCAATAAGCTCAAATTATCAGAGTGTTGCTTTGTCTGCTAATTTTGCATTGACCCTCTTAAGCCTATTTTCTTTGTTTTTTATAATTGTTTATTTATTTCGTAATGCTAAATCTATTCAAGTTGCTAAAAACAAGCTTAATAGCAATTTATTCATTTTATTATTGGCTTATTTCTTTAGTTTTTTACCATGGTTTCTCTCACCAAGGATTATGTTTTTATACCACTACACTCCAGCTATGCCATTATTAGTAATAATAGTTGCTTTTTCTCTAAATTATTTTTGGCAAAAACAGGTTTTGAGACCTTTGATATTTTTATCTGTTTTATTTGTTTTCTACTTCTTTTTCTTGATGTATCCTCAATGGGTGGCTTTTCCTATTTCTTAAACAGTATAATCAAAGGTATACTTGTTAGCTACAATTATGTCTAAAACTAAAATTGCTATCATTGGTGCTGGTTTTGCTGGTTTAGCAGCTGCTTGGGAATTAAGTAAATATGACTTTGAGGTAACTGTTTTGGAAAGCCAGACTAAGCCTGGAGGGCTAGCTGGTGGTTTTAAAGAGAAAGCTTGGCAGTGGAGTTTAGAAAAACACTATCATCATGTTTTTACTACTGATAAAGATATTCAAGAGATTTTACAAGAGATGGGTTTAGCAGATTTGCTTTTTTTTAAAAATACTCGAACAGCCACTCTTTATCAAGGTAATTCATATCAATTAGATTCAGCAATGTCTTTGTTGGCTTTTCCTAAAATTTCTTTTTTTTCTCGTTTTAGAATGGGTTTGGTTTTAGCAGCTTTGAAATTTAACCCTTATGGAAAATTTTTGGAAAGATATACTGCTAGTCATTTTATTAAAAAGACAATGGGTAATGAAGCTTGGGAGGTAGTTTGGGGTCCTTTATTCGTCGCTAAATTCGGCCAATATAAGGATAAAGTTAATGCAGCTTGGTTTTGGGCTAGACTGTTTGCTAGATCAAAGCAATTGGGTTATTTCAGAGGTGGATTTTTGAATTTAGCTGAAAGAATGGTTGATAAGTTAAAACAAAAAAAAGTTGTTTTTAAATTTGATAAGAAAGTAGAAAAAATTGATAGTAGAAACGGAAAAGTTATACTATCAGTTAAGTCAAAACAAGGTCATTTAAAAAAATTAAAGTTTGATAAATTACTTGTTACTGTTGATTCATCATTGCTTCCGAGATTATTAAAGCAGTTAGCACAGAAAAATAAGAATGATTTATCCTCTCTTCCATATTTAGGAGTTCAAACTTTGGTGATTCAATTAAATAAAGCATTTTTTAAAGATAAAACCTATTGGTTAAATATTAATGAAAAAAATTGGCCTTTCATGGCTGTAGTTGAGCATACTAATTTAATTAAAAAAAAGTTTTATGCAAATTCTACTCTTTTGTATATTGGTAAATATCTTGATATTAATGATCGAGATTTTAAATTAAATAAAAAAGAATTGTTTAATAAATATAAATCATATTTAAATAAACTTTCACCTGATTTTCAAAAAAATTTAAAAGATCTTTGGCTTTTTAAAGAGAATTTTGCACAGCCAGTTGTTGGGATAAATCATAGTCGCCTTGTACCAAGTTTCAAACTAGCTATAGAAAACTGTTACTGGGTTAGTATGCAGCATATTTATCCTTGGGATAGAGGTGTTAACTATGCTATCAAGCTTGCTAGAAAAGCAGCTCAATTTATCGTAGCAGATTTAGAAAGATGAATGAAAAATTTTAAACAAACTAATACTATTGATAAATTAAGAAATTTTTTTTTGGCTAATTATTTTGAATTATTGTTGTTACTGTTGATAACGGTTTTTAGTTATTATTTAATGAGTCATACTTTTAAGTATAAAAACAATCAGTTTGTACTTGCTGCCAAGGTTTGGAGTGACTTTGCTGCACATATTCCTTTAATTAGATCTTTTTCCTTGGGTAATAATTTACCACCTGAGTATCCAACCTTTCCAGGAGAAGCAATTCGCTATCACTTTTTATTTTATTATTTAGTAGCTTTATTAGAAAAATTAGGTCTTAATATTGCCCTTGCCCTTAATCTTTTAAGTGCTTTGGGTATGACTTTCTTGTTGTGGATGATTTATAAAACTACAGTTTTATTTTTTAAAACAAAAAAGGCAGGTCTTTTGTCAATTATTTTGTTTATTTTCAATGGCTCTTTATCTTTTTTATTTTTTATAAAAAATAAAAAAATGAATCTTAGTTTAATTAAACAAATTATTAATCTGGAAAATTTTATTAGTTTTGGTCCTTGGGATGATAAAATTATCGCAGCTTTTTGGAATCTTAATATATATACTAATCAGAGACACTTAGCATTGAGTTTTGCTTTAGCATTAATTCTCATTTGGCCTTTATTAAAAATAGTTTTTGAGAAAAAAAACATTTTAAATAAATGGTGGCTTTTATTTATTTGGATTAGTTTAAGTTTTTTTCCATTATTGCATCAAGCTGTTTATTCAATGCTAGTTATTTTTATTTTTGCTTGGTTTTTATTTCATCCAAAATTAGTTAAAACAATGGGGGTAGCTTATGGCGCAGCTATTGTTTACTCTTTACCTGCTTTTTTTGCTTTCCCTAATGCTTCTCAGATTTCTTTTCATCTTGGTTTTTTGTCAGTTAAGAAAGATTTAATTTCTATCTTAAATTATTGGTGGTATAACATTGGTTTATATTTGCTTTTGATACCTATTATTTTGATTTGGGCCAAAAAAGAACTTAGAAAATTTTTACTGATTTTTTTATTTTTCTTTTTTTTGGCAAATAGTCTTAAGTTTTCACCAGATATTATTAATAACCATAAATTAGTCAATTTTTTTATGATTGCTTTGGAGATGGCGGTGGCAGGTTTTTTAGTTGAAACATTAAATAAAGGATTGCTAAAAAAAGCGATAGTTGTTTTTATAATCCCATGCTTGATTTTTTCTGGGGTTCTTGATTTTTTTCCAATACTGAATGATCGATATTTTTATGTTAATGATTATATGAAATCAAAATTATCATCTTGGATTAAGGATCACACAGAAAAAGATACTGTGTTTTTGACTACACATTACCTTTATCATCAAGCTTCTCTGGTAGGAAGAAAAATTTTTTTGGATTATGGTTACTTTAATTGGTCATTGGCTTATCAAGACAGTGAGAGAAGAGAGCTTTTGTCGGTATTTTTTGCTGCTAATATCAATAAAAGAAATCTTTGTTCTGCCTTGAATTCTTCAGCAATTGATTATATAGTAATTTCCCCTGGAGAAGGAGATTTAGCTAATCTAAATATTAGAAAGAGTTTTTTGTATAGGAATTTTGAGTCAATCTCCTACTCTGATAATGGCTATATAATATATGATGTTAAAAAGGAGTGCTTATGAAAAAGAAAAAGGTGCTTAAAGTTGGTTTTGATTTAGATGGAGTATTGCTCTATAACCCAGCTAGGATTATTAGGCCTATTATTTCTCTGTTAAAGAAAAGAAAAGTTGTTAAAAGAAAAGGCCTTCAGTTCTATGTACCTAAGAATAAATTTGAGGAATTCATCTGGTATTTATTCCATAAGTCAAGCATTTTTCTTGCTCCTGGATTTAAATCCATTAAAAAATTGTCAGAAAAAGGACTAATTGAACCCTATATTATTACTGCTCGCTTCAAGCATTTGAAAGAAGACTTTATTAAATGGCAGAAGAAAATGGGAGCAGAAAAGATTTTTAAAAATGCTTTTATAAATGAGGCAGATGAACAACCCCATCTTTTTAAAGAGAAAATGATAAAGGAATTAGATTTAGATATCTTTGTTGAGGATAATTGGGATATTGTTAATTATTTAAACAGAAAATTTCGTAAATCTAAAGCAAAAACTAAGATTTTTTGGATTAATAATTTGTTTGATAGGAAAATTGAACATCAGCATAAGTTTCCTAGTTTATCTCAAGTAGTCAAGAAAATAAAAAAAATAGTTAGTTAATATGAAAATATTAATCACAGGTGGAGTTGGCTTCATAGGTACTAATGCTAGTATTTATTTTGCTAGCAAGAAACATGATCTACTGCTAGTAGATGATTTTTCTAGGCCTGGAGTCAGAAAAAATGCCTTTTATCTTCAATCAAAATATCCAGCAATCAAAATTATTAAATCCAATGTTAAAGAAATTAAAAATTATGATCATTTTTTAAAAAAAGCAGATGCTATTATTCATTTAGCTGGACAAACAGCTGTTACTCGTTCTATTGAAGATCCAAAATTCGATTTCGAAAACAATTTAGCCGCAAGTTTTTATTTACTAGAGTTTATTCGACAGCATAATCCTCAAGCAATTGTTTTATATTCTTCTACAAATAAAGTTTATGGAGATTTGGCCCATCATCGTTTGCGTTTGGAAAGGAAAAAAAAGCAGTATCACAACTTGACTGCGCCTAATGGTATTAAGGAGAATGAATCTCTTAATTTTATTTCTCCTTATGGTTGTTCCAAAGGGGCTGTAGATCAGTATTTTCATGATTATGCCAGAATTTATGCTTTAAATACGGTGGTTTTAAGACAATCCTGTATTTATGGAAAATTTCAAATGGGAGTTGAAGATCAGGGTTGGGTAGCTCATTTTGCTAAACAGATCCTAACTGATCAAAAAATTACAATTTTTGGAGATGGCTATCAGCTTAGAGATTTATTATTTGTTGATGATCTGATCGAAGCCTATGATAAGCTATTAAATAAAATCACTACTGTAAGAGGTGAAGTATTTAATATTGGCGGTGGTATAAAAAACGCTTATTCTTTAATTAATGTGATTGCTTTGTTAGAAAAAGTTCTGAATAAACAAGCCAAGCTTAAGTTTGAAAAGGCTCGTTCAGGTGATCAGAAATACTTTGTATCAGATAATGCTAAAATTAATCAGGCAATAACTTGGAAAGCAAAAACTACTTTGAGGCAAGGATTAAAATTATTGATTGATTGGCAAAAGCAGTTTTTGTTAAAGAATTAATATGAATATTTTATTTTTCTCTTCTTATTTTCATCCCTATATTTCTGGAATTACCACTTATCCTTTGAAATTGTTTTCTCATTTAGTAAATAAATATCAAATTACTGTTTTAACTTTCAAACATGATCAAAACTTAGAAAGTAAAGAAAAAATAAAAGATTTAAAAATTATAAGAATGCCTTTTCTATTTAAGCTTTCAAAAGGTTTTATTTCTTTGCGTTCTGTATTATATTTTTCTCAGTATGCGAGAAAAAATGATTTAATCATTTTGAACATTCCTAATGCTGAAGGATTTTTGTTAGTCTTGATTGCTAAATTATTTAAGAAAAAAGTATTACTAATTTATCATTGTCAAGTTTTTTTAGATGGTTCTTTATTTAATCAAATTATTAATAAGATTTTAAATTTGTCTGTTAGCTGTCAATTGAAGATGAGTGATCAAATTATTTTTTACACAAAGGATTACTTTAATAGTTTAAAGAGTCTTAAAAAATATAGATATAAAACAAAGTTTGTTTTTCCTCCAGTATCAAAATTAGCAGTAGATAAAAACTATTTATCTGATTTAATTGCTAAAAAGAATAAAAAAACTTGGATAGGTTTTGCAGGAAGAGTTGCTAGAGAAAAAGGGATTGAATATCTAATTAAAGCCTTATCACGCTTGGATAAAAAGAATTTTGCTTTGATTTTTGCTGGGCCTTTTGCTAAACAAGTAGTTGGCGAAGAAGCTTATTATCAGTCAATTGTCAGACAATTAGAGAGAAGTAAAATAGAATATTATTTTTTAGGACTTTTAAAAGGAAAAAAATTAGGAGCTTTTTATAAAGCAATTGATGTTTTAGTTTTACCTTCGATTAATCAAACTGAAGCTTTTGGTATGGTCCAAGTAGAGAGCGTATTTTCCGGCACTCCAGTTATTGCAAGTAATTTAGCAGGTGTAAGACAAGTTATTAAAAGAACAAAAATGGGCTTATTAGTAAGCAAAGCTAATGAAGAAGAACTTGCAAAGGCAGTTCAAAGAGTTTTGAAAAATAAAGAACGCTATGCTAACAACCGCTTAATTAGAAATGCGGAAAAGATTTTTGATGAAAATAAAAACTATCGATTTTATGAAAACTTGATTGAAAAAATGATGAAATGATGAAGAAAGATTTGTTGTTTTTTATTAAAAAATATTTAGCAAAGAGACCTCTTTTCTTTTCTTTGATCAGGCCTTTTGAAGCTTTATTACTTTATCAACATAAAAAATATTTAAAAACGCCAATTATGGATTTTGGTTGTGGAGATGGTTTTTTTGCGGAACTTGTTTTTGATGAAAAAAAAATAGCTGTGGGCTTAGATCTTGAAACTAGCCGAACTAAAGAAGCAAAAAAAAGAAGAACTTATAAAAAGCTTGTTTTTTATGATAGTAAGAGAATTCCTTTTGGAAATGCCTATTTTAAAAGCATATTTGCTAATAGTGTACTTGAGCATTTATCTGAATTAGAAAGCAATTTGCAAGAAATAAATAGAGTTTTACAGAAAAATGGATTTTTATTAGTAACTGTAATGACTGACAAATGGCAAGAATATTTATTAGGTTCAAAAATTTTTGGTGATTTATATCGTAGAAAAATGAAAACTAAACAAGAGCATCACAATCTTTTGTCTTATAAAGGATGGCGCAGTATATTTATAAAGGCAGGTTTTGAAATTGTAGATGAGAGAGGCTATTTAGATAAGTTTCAATCAGCTTTGATGGATTTAGCTCATTATTTGTCTTTCCCGTCTTTGCTTAGCTACTTGCTTGTAGGTAAATGGGTTTTGTGGCCTAAATGGTACAAATTATTTTTTTTAGATAAGATTGTTTTGGCTTTGGACAATCAAATCCAAACTGATATAAAAGAAGCAGCTGCAGTTTTTTATTTATTGAAAAAAATTAAATAGTCTCCTCTAAAGAGCTTAAAAAGATTAGAGAACTAATCTTTTTTTCTTATATTTTTAAAAATCATGACCTTAGGATGATCATACACAGTAAAGGTTTCATCAACTTTGTCGTCATTGAACTCAATAGGAATCCCAAGGTATTTTAGCGAAGGATAAGAGCTGAATTCTGCAATTTTTTTATAGCCTAATTTTTCTTCAAAAAGTTGTTGATAAAATTTACTTGTTTGATGATATTTCTCTGGAACGGTAGGAATGCTACCCCAAGCGCGATTTGAAGAAAGAATATAATAATCTGCTTTTTCTAAAAGTGGCTTAATTTTTTGCCATTTTTCTTCTGAGTCAGGATCAAAAACGGCTAACATCTCTCCTCGGAATTTTTTTCCTTCTTGATTAGTGATTAATAGAGGCAAAGCATCATCCCAGAGTTCATTGAGAATAAGACTTTGATTGTCTAAATTTTTATAAATCCATTCTGAAGCCTTGATTCTAGGATGCTGCTTAATATAAATAGACATAAACATCAGTGGCCAAATCATTAAAACAAGACTTAAAAAGAGAGTCTTTTTCTCTTTTTGGATTTTTGGAAAATTACGGTTGATTAGCCAATTAGCTCCAATTGCTGCTAAGAAGCTCATAAAAGGATAAAGGATTATGAAATAACGCAATGCTTTGATAAATTGAATTGATTGATATAGAAAAAATATAAAAATCCAATTAATAATTATAAAAAAGATACGAGCTCCACTTTTTTTATTTTGAATTAGTTTAATTAAATAAACCAATCCAGACAATAATAATAAAAATTGAGGTAAACCAAAACCGATAAACACAAGGTTAGTAAGGGCAAAGAGAACTATTTTTTTATTAATCCATTGAATAGCTGGTGGAAAAAAAACATCTTTTCCTTCCCATGATTTAAGAGCTTTGATATTGTTAATGAATTCAGGACTAATTTTTGGATTTAAAAGATTCTTATCAGCAAATAAATAAGGATCTACTAATCTTAATATTAAATAGCTAATTACTAGATAAAGAATTATTTTGACTAATAATTTACTTAAATTTTGACTCATTGTTTTAATAATTCTTTTTTTATTGCTATTTTTAGTAATTTCTTTCAATTGCTGTTTAATTAGAATTAAACTTAATGATTTTTTATCTAAAGCTGCTAATAAGATTAGTGCTAAATTTAACGGCAAAATAAAAATAGCTGTGATTTTAGAAGCTAATCCTAAAGAGAGAAAAACAGCTGATAAAATAAAAGACTTTCTTTTTTTCTGCAGATAAAATTGCAAGGCAAAATAGAAACTGGCAAAGACAAATAAATTTAAAAAAGTATCAGTAGCAAAGAAATGAGAGAGTTGGATGGGTAAAACAGTAATAGCGTAGATAAATGCTGCCCAACTTTTGATAGTTTGATCTAGTTTATATTTTTTTTCCAATAATGCTACAGTTTTATAAATTAACAATACAATCAAAAGATCAGCGATTGCAGAAAGAAATCTACCTTGGATAGTCAATTGATGATAATTATCATTGTTTAATTTAACAGCTACGATTTTATTAATAATCAGCGGAAAGTTTCCATAAACAAAGAAATCATAACCCATGTTTCTAGGATTTAGAGTCGAAGTTTGGGGATCGAAATAAACAGCAAGAGATTTTGGGATTTTGGTTTCATTGCTGACCATGGTCAGAAAACGCTCATCAGGATGGAGATGCTGATTTTCATCCCAATTAAGCTTGTATAACCTAAAACTTGCTGCTAAACAAAAAATGAGAATAAAAATAATTCTTCTTTTCCAATCATTCATGATCTCATTATAATCTGTTTTATCTTCCTGAGTATAGCTGACTATGATATATTGCTATAGTCATTAATTATGCTTGAGCATTTAAATTTAATTTTCTATTCTTGGATTCTAATTTTTTTTTGGCAGGTACTAGCCGCACCTTTTCTGATAGTAACTTTTCGTAAGAAGTTTGTAGATGCTGCTTGGGGTTTTGGCAGAATAGTTAGCTGGCTAGTACTGGCTTCAGTTATTTGGTTTCTAGCTCACTTAACTCTAGCTGTTAACACACGATTATTTTTATGGATTCTTTTTGCAGTTTTATCTGTTTTAAGCTATTACTTTTTTCGACGACATCGTAGGGAAATTATTGATTTTCTTAAAAAAAGGAAAAAACTTCTAATAATTGAAGAAATAATTTTTCTTTTTGGCTTTTTATTTTTGACTACTATCAGAAGTTTTAAACCAGATATTCTAGACCTTGAAAAATTCATGGATTTTGGTTTTATCATGTCCTATTTAAAATCATCAACCCTCCCCGCGATGGATATGTGGTTAGCTGGAGAAAAAATAAATTACTATACTTTTGGTCACTTTTTAGGAGCGATTGCTAGTAATTTTTGGGGTATAGAACCTAGTGTTTCCTACAATCTACTATTAGCTCTATTGATGGGACTTACCTTGATTGAAAGTTTTAGTCTAATAGTAAATCTAATAGGGCCTTTTTTAGCTAGAAAAAAAAATCTTAAATTATTAGTTGTTCCTGCTTTAGTAGCAACATTTCTAATTGGTTTTGGAGCCAATACTCATACAATTTGGTATTTTTTGGAACATCACTCTTTTAAAGCTTATTGGTATCCTGATGCCACTCGCTTTATTGAACGCACCATTCATGAGTTTCCTACTTATAGTTTTGTCGTCAGTGATTTACATGCTCACGTTTGGAGTTTGCCAATAGTTTTTTTCTTACTGCTAAATATTTATTTCTGGTTGATTAATTTATTAGCTGAATATAAAAAGGAAATTAATTTTAAAGTTAAATATTTTTTACCTTCGATAGTTGTTGGTTTTATTTTAGGTTTGATAGTGGCTACTAGTGCCTGGGATACAGCTATTTATTCAATGGTTTTAGGGTTAATAGGCATTATTTTATTGTTTTTTAATTACAGATTTTTTCTACCTTTAGTTTTTTCAGCTCTTACTATGATCGCTATGCTCTTACTTGCTTCTAGTCCTTGGTGGTTAAACTTTGTCTCTATTTCAGAAGGGATTAAAATCGCCAAAGAACAGTCACCTCTTTGGCAATTAATTGTTTTATGGATTGGGCATGTGACTATGAGTGCTGTGGCAGCAATTTTTATTAGCAAGAGATTATTTAAAGGCAAACAGCTTAGAAATAAAGCCAACCATTTATTAGTTTTAGCATTGATTATCACAGCATGGTTTTTATTGATAATTCCAGAATTAATCTATGTGAAAGACATCTATCCCAATCATCCTAGGGCCAATACAATGTTTAAACTAACTTTTCAGAGCATTACTTTAATGAATTTGAGTATTGCCTATTTAATAGCTTTGTTTAGTCCTGATTTTTTTGCAGAAAAGCGTTCAGTACTGATGAAACTCCTGATGAAAAAGAGACGACTCAGCAGAAAAAAAAGGCAAATAGTTATTTCAAGAGCTTTACTAAAAACTTGTTTTTTAATTTTTATTTTTGCTGTAGGAATTTATCCATTTTTTGCTTATAGAGACTATTATGGTATTAGATTAAAGATTAGTAGAAGTTTGGATCAAAGAACTTGGATTTTAAAAAAGCAGACAAAAGGTGAATATCTTTTCGGAGATAAAGATCATCTAGTAATTAATATTAAGGCTGATTATAAAGGACTAGATGGTGCTCAATGGTTGAAAGAGCAATACCCTGATGATTATGCAGCAATTAAATGGATGAATGAAAATGTTAAAGGTCGTCCGGTGATTATAGAAGCAGTTGGAGAAAGTTACACAAGTTTTGATAGAGTTTCTACTTTTACTGGCTTACCAACTGTTTTAGGATGGAGAGTACATGAATGGTTATGGCGAGGTGGTTTTGACATTCCTTCCCAAAGGACTGAAGAAGTTAGAAAGGTTTATGAAGTCCCATTGTCGCTAGAGTCTAGAAAGATTTTAAATAAATATAAGGTAGAATATATTTTCGTAGGTGATAAAGAAAAAGAAGCATATAAAAACATTGATTTAATAGGCTTAAAAGAATTAGGAAATATAGTTTTTAGAAAAGGAAACACTTTAATTATTAAGAGATAATCTAATTAAATAGATTTTATTTATGATTAATGTTTTATTTTTAATTCCAGTTCTAGCGGCCATCGGTGCTCTTTTACTCAATAGACATAATTGTAAAAAAGAGATTTTAAAATTTGACCTTGTGCAATTTATTTATGCTTTTATTTTATCCCCATTATTTTTTATTTGGTTTAAAAGTTTTTTATTTTATTTATTAAAACAAGACTTGGGGCTTAATCTCTCACTGACAGAATTATTTGTATTTGATACTTTCTATGCTGTTATTTTTTTATTTGTTTATGCCTTCATTGTCATCCATGCTTTGACCAAGAGTTTTGAGAATAAACGTTTTGTTGATCCTCTGGTAGATATTTTTAAACATTCTGAAGTCATCCACCTATGGATTTCTCATTTAATTATGTTTGTAGGGATGATGATTTTACTTACTTTCTTATCCGTGATCAATGTTTATTTTCCATTAAAGATAGAAGCCGAACAAGGCTCTTTTTATTTTCTTCTTTTCTTAAGTTTGCCTGCAGGAGTGGTAACTTTTGCTACAATCTGGATAGCAAATTTTACAGAATATAAATTTATGAAATTAATGAAACTGTTTTTTGCTATATTTTTTGTTATCCATGTAGTCTTGTATTTTGTTTTTGATCCAGCATTTAATATCGCTTATTTGATGTACTGGTTTGTGTTTATAATATTTGTCATCTGTGTAATGTTTTCATTTTTCTTTGAAAAATCTGAGAAAACAATGAGTCTATTTGATCGTTTTAGTAATAAATATAAAAAAGGATGGCGCGGTAGCAAAAAGAAATTTCTGCTTACAAAATAAAATTATTTAATCAATAAGTTGAGCATATTTACTACTTACCCAGCCTATTTCACCATTAAAATCAATCTTATACCAAGCGTTTTTTTCTTCATCAAGATAATCATATTCAGTCCCTACTTTTGCAAAACCAAGTTCTTTGCCAGTCGCAGCAGGAAAATCTCTAACTCGCAAAACTTCTTCGCCATCTTGATAAAAGTTAGTGCTTTTTATTTTCACTTTGGGGCTTAGTATTTGACTGTCAGCATTGGATGTAGAAATCTGCGCCTCTCGATTTGATTGATCTGCTACCTCTGTTTCTTCTGTGTCACCTTCATCCTTGCTTCCCTCGTCTAGTTCTGCTGAAGGAGAAGCTTGTCTTTTTTTATTTTGTTCATCACTGTTTTGCAGATTGTCGTTCATCTTAGCCAATTTAATAGAAATATTTAGACGATGACCTTTGATCAAATTGATGGTATGCTTTTGGGTTTCAAAAGATGGCAAGTTGGCTTCAAATTCATGGTGTCCTGGTTCTAAATCACTTAAGATTAAGGGAGAAAACTGTTTTTCTTGATCATCAAATTGAATTATTACATTATCAGGGATACTTACAAAGGAAACTTCAGATTTGTTACTTTTGATAGGTTCTAATTCATAACTCACTCCACCACTAGTCTCAGCACTTTTACCAGGTTTCCAAGTAACAACAGTTAATAAACCTTTTCTTAAATTAATCACAATTTCGTGAGCAGTTAAGTTAGGATCATCTGGCTCGATTCTTAAATTGTATTGTCCTGGTTTGATATTTTTATCAATGAAAGGAGTTTTTTCCAGATATTGTCCATTTAAAAAAAGTGAAGCAGGTACATCATTGGTAATTACTTGTAAACCTGATTTAATTTTACTTTCTAATGGATTACAGGCAGTGAGGAAAACAGTGCTTCCTAACAGCATTAGGAAAATGAAAAGTTTTTTCATGTTTGTAGTTTATCAAAGTTGTTAATTCTGAGCTACTGTAGGGGTTTCTTAGTTAAATAGTTCATTTACTTAAAGCAATTTCCAAAACTTCATTCATTTCTTCCACTGCTTTAAAGGTAATATCTTTTTTGGCACTGTCTGGAATATCAACAATATCTCTTTCATTACTTTTAGGGATAATCACAGTTTTAATACCAGCTCTGTGAGCAGCAATTACCTTTTCTTTTAAGCCACCAATTCTTAAAACCCTACCCCTTAAAGTAATTTCTCCAGTCATGGCTACATTTTTTCTAACAGTTTTTTTGCTAAATGCAGAAACCATGGCAGTAGTAATGGTAATACCAGCTGATGGGCCATCTTTTGGGATAGCACCTTCTGGTACGTGAACATGAATATCGTGACTAGTGATGCTTTTGCTGGCAATCCCGAGTTTTTTTGCATTTGACTTAACATAAGTTAGAGCTGCTTGAGCTGATTCTTTCATCACCTCACCTAGTTTACCAGTGAGTTTAATGTTACCTTTACCTGGAGTGAGTGCTACTTCAACAAAAAGCACATCTCCCCCAACTTGAGTCCAAGCTAGACCAGTTGCTAAACCAACCTTATTTTTTTCTTCAGCTAAAGTGATATCAAATTTTTCTGGACCCAAAAATTCAGTGATGGTATTTTTATCAATAGTCAATGATCGTTTACCCTTTCTCTCTCTTTCTGATTCAATAATTTTTTTAGCTGTCTTACGAGCAATTTTACTTAAGTTTCTTTCTAATTCTCTAACTCCAGCTTCCCTAGTGTAACGTTGGGCAATATAGTTGATCATCTGGTCAGAGATTTTGAGTTGATTTGCCTTGAGACCATTATCAGCTAATACTTTTTTCAGCAAATATTTTTTGGCTATGTTAAATTTTTCTTCAAAGGTATAGCCAGGATAACGGATAATCTCTAATCTGTCTCTCAGAGCTGGCGGAATGGTCGATAAAGTATTGGCAGTAGTAATAAACATTACTTGTGATAAATCAAAAGGAATATCCAAATAGTGATCTTCAAAATTTTGGTTTTGTTCAGGATCTAAAACCTCTAATAAGGCTGCAGAAGGATCACCTCTAAAATCTTTGCCAATTTTGTCTACTTCATCAAGCATAAAGACTGGATTCATAGTTTTAGCTTGCATTATTCCTTTAATGATCCTACCTGTCATTGCTCCCACATAGGTTTTACGATGTCCTCGAATTTCAGCCTCATCTCTGATTCCTCCAAGAGAAATTTTAGTAAATTTCCTTTTCAGTGCCTCAGCAATGGATTTTCCGATACTAGTTTTACCCACACCGGGAGGTCCAACAAAACAAAGAATAGTGGGACTAGTGATCTTCTGACTTTTACTTTGTTTCTGTTTGAGTTGCAAAACAGCCATATATTCAAGAATCCTATCTTTGACTTTACTCAAACCATAGTGATTTTTTTCAAGAGTCTTTTCGGCTTTTTCTAAATCAATATTAGTTTTACTACTTTTCCCCCAGGGTAGATCAAAAACTACATCCAGCCAAGTTTTAACATATCCCCTCTCTGGGTTATTGACTGACATTTGTTTTAGTCGCTTGATCTCTTTGTTTACTTTACTCTTAATTTCCTCACTAAATTTAGCTTTTTTCAGTTTTTTATCATAATCTTCGCTGATTGCTTCATCATCTTCAATTTCTCCTAATTCTTTTTGAATGGTTTTTAATCTTTCTCTGAGAATATTTTCTCTCATGTGTTTGTCAAACTTAGCTTGAGTTTTATGTACCACATCTTTTTCAATCTCTAGTACCTTCATTTCTTGTGTTAAATAAGAGATGATTTTTTTAATGCGCTCCTTAACATTAGTTGTTTCCAAAAGCTTTTGTTTTTCTTTGGTTTTAATATTCAAAGTACTAGCTATTTGATCTGCTAATTCACCTTCATTAACACCGCTCATTAATCTCATAAAATTAAGGAATTCCACAGGCTTACCCATTTGTACTATTTTTTTGAAAAGTTTTTGTAGGTGAGTAACTAAAGCTTGAGTTTCATCATCCTTAATAAGTTGGTCATAGAGTTTGCTAACATTAGCAGTCATTACTGGTCTCAAACTAGTAAAGTTATTAACTTGGATTCTACCAATACCTCTAATTAGAGCACTGACACTATTTTCTGTTTTCAAGGTACGTTCAATAATAGCAATACTTCCAACTTGATATAAATCTTTTTTCTTGGGATCTTTAGTAGAAGGTTTTTTTTGAGTTAGCAAAACTACTAGCTTCTGTCTTTTAGCTGATTCTTTAATAGCAGCTAAAGATAATTTGCGGCCAAAAGTTAAAATTGATTCAGTATTGGGAAACAGAACACCTTCTCTGATTGGTATTACTGGCAAATTAAGTTGACTAACAGGAAGATTGATTTTTTCTTTTGATTCATCTCCTGTTAATTCAGCTTTAACCTTTTTTTCTTTGATTTGTTTAAGAATGGAGCTTAATTTTTTTTTTGGTTTTTTAGAGTTGTTTTTCTGATTATTATCTGACATAAAATTTTTCCTTATCAAATTAGCATTCTAATGCTTTGACTGCTAAAAATCAAGAGAAAATTGTTTTTTTGGTAGAGATAAAATATTACATTCTTGAAGTTTTTTCTGTGGGTGATCATGGAGTCGAACCATGGACCTCAGTCTTATCAGGACTGCGCTCTAACCATCTGAGCTAATCACCCTTTTTTATTAAATTTAAGTTTAACTTATTGCGAGATACTTCAATTTTAACGCTAATTATTCTATCACAGAATTACGATTTTTTTCTTATCATAATCCACTTTTACTTTATCTCCCTCTTTCACTTTACCTTGAATAATCAACATTGATAGTTCATCAAGTAAGCTTTTCTGGATAAGTCTCTTTAAGGGTCTAGCTCCAAAGACTGGATCATAGGCAGTTTTAGCAAAATACTCAATTGCTTTGTCAGTGATAGTGATAGTGATATTTTTAGCTTTAAGTCTATCAGCTACTTTTTCTACCTGAAGTTTAACAATAGCTACAATTTCTTCTTTAGTTAACGGTTGGAAAATAATGCTTTCATCAATTCTATTTAAGAATTCTGGTCTAAATTTTTGTTTAAGTAATTGTTGAACTGTTTTTTCTTGTTTTTTGCTATCTGCCTGATATTCTGCAATTAAATCACTCCCAAGGTTGGAAGTCATAATAATGATAGTGTTTTTAAAATCTACAGTTTTGCCTTTACTATCAGTTAATCTACCTTCATCTAGTATTTGTAACAAAATATTAAATACTTCTGAATGAGCTTTTTCAATTTCATCAAAAAGAACAACACTGTATGGATGGCGACGCACAGCTTCTGTGAGTTGGCCACCTTCTTCATAACCAACATATCCTGGAGGCGAACCAATTAACCTTGCTACAGCATGTTTTTCCATATATTCACTCATATCAATTCTAATAATCATTCTTTCATCATTAAATAAAAATTCTGCTAAAGTTTTAGCCAGTTCAGTTTTACCAACTCCAGTTGGTCCCAAAAAGATAAATGAAGCAATCGGCCGATTTGCTTCGGAAATATCTGCTTTATTACGCCTAACAGCATTGGCTACTGCTTCAATAGCTTGTTTTTGCCCAACTACTCTTTTAGCTAATTCATCTTCAAGAGCAATTAATTTTTCAGTCTCTTCTTTAAGCATTTTAGTGACAGGTATCTTAGTCCAACGCGAGACTACGGCTGCAATATCTTCTTCAGTGACCTCTTCTTTTAGAATTTGGCGGTCTTTTTGAAATTTATCTAAAACTTTTTTCTGAGCTTCGGCACGCTTTTTTAATTCAGGGATTTTGCCATATCTAATTGCCGCAACTTTTTCTAATTCATAGTTGCGTTCGAGTTGTTTAGCTTCTTCTTCTAGTTTGTCTATTTCTTTACTAATAGCTTTTAATTCATCAATGATTTCTTTTTCACGCTTCCAATGTAATTCAAGTTCTCTTAGTTCTTCTTTGATCTCTGAAGCCTGTTTTTCAATTTCAGTTAGCCTTTTTTTGCTTTGTTCATCTTTTTCTTTTTTAAGTGCTTGTTTTTCGATTTCTAATTGTCTTAATTTTCTTTCTAATTGATCAATGGCACTAGGTTTGCTGTCAATCTCAATCCTAATAGCACTGGCAGCTTCATCCATCAGATCAATTGCTTTGTCAGGCAAAAAGCGGTCAGAGATATAACGATCAGAAAGCTTAACTGCGGCGATAATAGCATTGTCTCTAATCCTGACTCCGTGATGAGCTTCATACTTGTCTTTAATGCCTCTTAAAATAGAAATGGCATCATCTACTGATGGTTCATCTACCATCACTGGTTGAAAACGTCTTTCCAAAGCAGCGTCTTTTTCAATATATTTACGATATTCTTTAAGAGTGGTAGCGCCGATAGTGCGTAAAGTTCCTCTAGCTAAGGCTGGTTTAAGCAGATTGCCTGCATCGGTACTCCCTTCCTGCGCACCAGCTCCAACAATGGTATGGAGTTCATCAATAAAAAGGATAATTTGACCTTCAGTTCCTTCAATTTCTTTAATCACAGCTTTGAGTCGATCTTCAAATTCACCTCTATACTTAGCACCAGCAATCAATGAGCCCATATCTAAGGCCAGTATTTTTTTATTTTTTAGAGCATCAGGGACGTCATTGTCTATGATTTTTTTAGCCAAACCCTCCACGATAGCAGTTTTACCAGTGCCTGGTTCTCCAACTAAAACAGGATTATTCTTAGTACGTCTAGAGAGAATTTGAGTGATTCTGCGAATTTCAGCATCTCTGCCAATCACAGGATCAATTTTACCTTGTTTGGCTAGTTCAGTAAAATTTTGAGTATACTTTTCTAAAGCCTGGTATTTACCTTCTGGATCACGATCAGTTACTTTTTGATTGCCACGAATTTTTTTAAGGGCATTTAAAATTTGCTTTTTATCAAGATCTAATAATTGATTTACCTGTTTATCAGTTAATAAGGCTAAAAATAAATGTTCGGTACTAATGTAATCATCTTGGAGTTTAGAAGCTTCAGTTTCAGCTTGATTAAATACCTTTTGTAGCTCTGATGATAAATAAGCCTGAGTAGGTCCAGAAATAGTTGCTAATTTACTAAGCTCATCTTTGACTTTTTGACTGATTGTTTTTGGATTTTTTTCTAATTTTTGTAAAAGAGTAGGTACTAGTCCTCCGCTTTGTTCTAATAGTACTAATAACAAATGGAAAGGCATCAAAGCTTGATGAGATAATTTGCCTGCCAGTTGCATTGCCCCCTGTATTGCTTCAGCTGATTTGGTGGTGAAATTGTTTAAATTCATAAGACTGTTAAATTTTTTTTATAAATTTAAGTTAATTTTATTAATAATTTGATTTTTTGGGAAGGGTCAAATTAGCAGAGTTGAATAAGGAGTGCTAATATGAAAGCAAAAAAAAATCTGACTCAAACACGATGATAGAAATTTGACCTGGATATGATGGTCACAGGATTTTAGTTTTTCGTCCTAATTACTCAAGACGGGAGAAGGAGGTCGTGATAACTCCTACCCATTCTCCTTAGAAAGGAGGTGATCCATCTGCACCTTCCAGTACAGATACCTTGTTACGACTTAGTCCTCATCGCCAACCTCACCGTAGAAGGGCCGCTCCCGTAAGGGTTACGGTCACCCGCTTTGGGTGCTGCTGACTTTGCTGGCTTGACGGGCAGTGTGTACAAGGAGCGAGAACGTATTCACCGCAACCTGCTGATTTGCGATTACTACCGATTCCGGCTTCATGAGGGCGAATTGCAGCCCTCAATCCGAACTGAGGGGCCGTTTATTAGGATTGGCTCAAGGTTACCCCGTAGCTACCCGTTGTCGGCTCCATTGTAGGATGTGTGTTGCCCTGGATGTAAGGGACATGCTGACTTGACGTCGTCCTCTCCTTCCTCCCCTGTATGACAGGGGCAGTCTCGTCAGACACTTGTAACTGACGATAAGGGTTGCGCTCGTTACCGCACTTAAGCGGACGTCTCACGACACGAGCTGACGACAGCCATGCATCACCTGTGTAGCACTCTCGAAGAAACTTTGGTTTCCCAAAGCGTGCAGCTACATGTCAAACCCAGGTAAGGTTTTTCGCTTCGTATCGAATTAAACCACATGCTCCACCGGTTGTGCGCTCCCCCGTCAATTCCTTTGAGTTTTAACCTTGCGGTCGTACTCCCCAGGCGCCTCGCTTAACGCGTTAGCTTACGCCAGTCATTCTGTAAAAAACAAAAATTTTTTGTTCTTTACAGAACGACCAGCTAGCGAGGATCGTTTACGGCTTGGACTACAGGGGTCTCTAATCCCTTTTGCTACCCAAGCTTTCGTCCCTGAGCGTCAGTGTTGTTCTAGAAGCCCGCCTTCGCGAATGGTGTTCCTCTCGATATCTACGGATTTCACCCCTTCACCGAGAATTCCAACTTCCCCGAACAAACTCAATCCTTGCAGTTTTTCTTGCTTTTCTGGAGTTGAGCCCCAGGCTTAAACAAGAAACTTACGAGGACGCCGACGGAACGCTTTACGCCCAATAATTCCGGATAACGCTTGCACCCTACGTATTACCGAGGCTTCTGGCACGTAGTTAGCAGGTGCTTTCTAGCAGGGTACCGTCAGTCAGGGCACAAGTGCCCTTATTCTTCCCCTGCCACAGTGGTTTACACTCCGAGGAGCTTCTTCCCACACGCGGTGTCGCTGCGTCAGGCTTTCGCCCATTGCGCAATATTCCCGGTTGCTGCCACCCTTAGGTGTAGGCCCCGTGTCTCAGTGACCTTGTGGCCGGTCGTGCTCTCACACCGGCTACCCGTCATCGGCTTGGTAGGCCATTACCCCACCAACTACCTGATAGGACGCAGGCTCCTCTCATAGCACCCGAAGGCTTTCCCTTTGCAGGTATATGCGGTATTAGCTGAGATTTCTCCCAGTTATTCCCCACTACGAGGTAGATTCCCACGTGTTACTCACCCGTCTGCCACTAATCTCCCGAGAGAGATTCGTTCGACTTGCATGCCTAAGGCACACCGCCAGCGTTCATCCTGAACCAGGATCAAATTCTCAAAAAAATTAATTTTCAAATTTAATCGTTAACAAATTTCTATCATCATGTTTATTTCAGATTTATGCTGTCATATTTATTTGTTAAAGTGCTGCAAACAATAAAATCATAGATACTTTTCAATTTGTATCTTGTTTCATTGTTTTTTTTAATTAAATTCCTCAAGAAAAGGTTGAGATGATTTAAAGCTTATATATCATATATAAAGTGTTTTGAAATGTCAAAAGCAATTGAGTGGCTTTTTATCTGGTGGAAAAGCTTTTTTAATCTACTCTTTTTGCAAAAACTAGTAGTCTTTTTTTAGTGGTACCTGGAGGCCAACAAGTTTGTAAAACTATAGTTTCTGTTTCATAGAATTGATCAAGAAAAGATACTTCATCAGCCTGAGTAACTTTAGTTTCGGAGACAGAATATTGATACTGTTTTTGTTCATGCCAAATATAAATTTTATCTCCTGTTTTTAATTTACCTAGTAAATAAAAAACTGCATTGTATTGAGTACGTAGTTCACTACTGGAAGAATGGGCAAAATAATAGCCAATGCCAGCATTATCAGGGAAGGCTGTGCTTGAGGCATGAGCAATGCCTTTTTTAAGAGCTTCTTTATATGCTTGTTTATCATTAGGGTCAACATTAAAAACTACTGGTTCATCTAAAAAAATGACTGGAATTTTAATACCGTAATCTTTGTATTTGCTCCTGCCGCTATAATTAAGAGCTTTAAATTCTGGCAGGAATAAACCCCTGATATCAGAAACGTGAAAAACATTAATGAGAATTTTTTGATATTGATATTTACTTTCAACTATTAGGACTGGTAGGAAAGTAGTTAGTATCCAATGGAGAAAAACTACGGCTAGTAAGAGAACAAGAACAGTGGGAATTTTAAGTAATTTTATTTTTTTTAAAAGAGCTTCAAAAAAAGACTTAAATTTTCGTTTTTTAAGAAAAGAGAAAATAAAATGAGCTTTATTTTTTTTTAAATTAGGCATAGTTAAGCATATTGCAGAAGGTTTTGGTAAAAGATACAGATAGATTATTAATTAGTTTTTGCTAAATATCAATAAAAGTTTAAAAATTGTTTTTTTGTGATATAGTATTAGTTATATTATAATTAAGTAAGAAAGCTTAATTATGCCAAGAGGGATAAACTTTGTTGAAGGAAGAGAATTCAGGTCTGATCAACCGAGTGGTTGGTATTTTGGGACTTGGTCAACTAGGGATGGGAGTGAGAGCAAAGGCAATTGCTTTAAACCAAATGTGCCAGTGAGAAAAGTTGCTGGCCCTGAAGCTAAGAGACCCTCTCCACCTTGGGGACAAGCAGTTGCCTATTGGTGCGCTTTATGCAATGTGCTTTTACCAGATCGTTGTCTAGCTGATCATGGGCTGTAAACTAGGTGGTAAACTTAGTTTTTAGCTAAAAATTTTTGCCAAACTTATTTTCTTTTTTTCAAAATCTGTAAAACAATTCCCATGCCTCCACTGAAAATACCACTAATAGAAAGCATGGTATTAGTACCAGTTTCTGGTTGAGTAGTTAGGGGTTTTGTTTTGATATATAAAGTTTTTTTACAACCATTACTTCCGCCTTTCCAATTACCTGTTGAATCTTTGATATAAGCCCTAACCGTATAAGTGCCAGCTTGATGATATTTTTTTTGAAAAAAATTATTGTTTTTTTCTTCTGAACTATTGTCGCCATAGTCTACTTTAAAAGCCTGAAGTGACCCCTTATTATCATAGCCACTGACTTGGAAAGTAACTGAGGAAGGAGCATAAGCTCCATTACCAGCCGTAATGAAGATATCACTACAGCTAGATTTATGAGATTCTATTTGAGATGATTTAACTTTCACTTCAGTAGTACAAGCTGTACTGGTCTTCCAGTTACCTACGCTATCTTTGACTTCTACTCTAGCCTGAAAAGTCCCTGATACTTCATATTTATGAGTGATTTCAGAGTCACTTGTTTCAATTTCTTGACCATCACCAAAATAAAATCGATATTTTTTAATTTCTCCTTTATTATCACTGCCTCTAGCTCTAAACTTCACTTTGGCAGGAACTAAAGCATTATTGCCACTGACAATATCCAAATCATCACAAGAACTGCTGTGAGGAATTCCAGTTGGAGTGGGAGTGGCAGTAGGGCTGGGAGTAGTTGTAGGTGTTGGAGTACTAGTGACTGTGGGGGTAGCACTAGGTTTAGTAGTTGGGGTGGCTGTAGCAGTAGATTTGGGAGTCGCAGTAGGAGTAGTGGTGGCAGATGGTACAGAACAGCTGCTTAGAGGTGGATCATCCATAATCCAACCAACAGTTTGTCCTCCACTTTGCCAATCAATTTGATAAGCAAGACATTCACAAGCTTTACCATTTGGTAAATAGTGATAACCACCTTCTCCCACAGGGAAGATATTACATTGTGCTTGATCTTGAACTTTATAATTTTTGTATTCAATGTGAATGGCATTACTGTTGTCACATCGTAGGGCATAAACCCCTTGGTCCCAAGTACAAGATAATTGATTACAATAAAAAATATAAGTACCTTCAATTTGATTACTTCCAGGATTATGATATCTTTCCTCAATACATTGTTGAGCAATTACTTTTCTAGCTGAAATAAAAAAACTGATTAAGGTAATATTTACCAAAAATAGAATTAATAGTGGAGCTTGTTTTAACTTATTAATAATTTTTTTCATTGATAATAAAAAGTGTTTTATATATTTTGATATATTATACACTGTTTTTAAATTATTATCGCTCCACCAAGGCAAATATAATCTCTTGAATTATTTAATTTAGTATAAAAAACAGCATATTGACCCGGAGTAATAGCAAAGGCTTTTTGATCAAGTTTTACTAAGTATTTGTTTTTATTTTTAGTTTTAGTTTTTAAATTACAACTTATAAAAGAAGCACTGTGTCTTATTTTGACAAATAAAGGATTGTTATTTAATAGTTTTGGAGAATCGTTGACCAAGGATAAGTTTTGAATCCAAAAATTATCTTGATAGGCATCTGACCTATTGCCAACGATTAATTGGTTTTCTTTTTTATTTTTAGCAATGATAAATAAAGAAGGAGGATTATGTTTATCTTTTACTAATTTAGTTTTATTAATTAAACTTTTAGTATTTATAGTAAAGCCATGTCTTTGACCAATGGTGTATAGCCAGATACCATTATGTTGTCCAATTACATTTCCTTTTTTGTCAATTACTTGTCCTACTCTGCTTTTCAATTTTTCTTTTAAAAAATCTACTACTTTCATTTCTTCAATAAAACAAATTCCAGCAGAATTTTTTTCTTGACTAAAGTGAATGTTTCTTTTTTTTGCTTTTTTTCTTACTTCATTTTTACTTAAATGGCCGATTGGGAAAATGATTTTTTTTAATTGTTGCTCTTTTAATTGATGTAAAAAATAGCTTTGATCTTTGTTTTTATCATTGGCAGTTTGTAAATAAAAATTGCTATTCTTAGTAAGAATTTTGGCATAATGACCAGTGGCAATATAATCAAAATTGTTTTTCATAGCCCATTGATAAAAAAGGCCAAATTTAATTGATTGATTACAAATAACACAAGGATTAGGCGATAATCCCATTTGATATGATTTTAAGAAATAATTGAGAATCTTATTTTCAAATTTACGGTTAAAATCCAAGAGACGAAATTTTATTCCTAGATCGTCAGCTATTTTTTTTGCTTTGCTTTCATTTTTTTCAATTTGTTTGGATGAAGTACTCCACAATGTAAAATGAACAGCTGTGATTTGATAGTTCTGTTTTTTTAAAAGATAAGCAGCTAAAGCTGAATCAACACCTCCTGACAAAGCTAAGGCCACTTTTTTGGATTGTGACATATGGCAAACTAGATTTGTAGATTTTTTTCAACTTATTTTTTTTTAAATTTTTTCGCGTAATCAACACAATAGTCAATCATTTTTCCAGGGATATTTGCTTTTGTACTTTGCATTAGACCAGTAAATTGAGGAGCTCTATTTACCTCCAATATTTTCATTTGTCCGTTTTCTTTAATCAGGTCTACTCCAGCAAAAGCATAGCCTAATGCTCGAGCTGCTTTAATAGCTAATTTTTCTTCTACTGCTTTTGGATTATAAATTTCAGCTTTACCACCTAAAGAGATATTATTACGAAATTCATTCTGACTAGTAGCTACTCTTTTCATTGCGGCGATAACTTTGTTACCAATAACAAAAAAACGATAGTCACCATCATTTTTAATAAATTTTTGAATTAAAAGATGACTATGGTATTTATCAAAGAGTTTTTCAATTGAATTTTGATCTTTAATTAAATAAACTCCTCTCCCTTGTGATTGGTCAGTAGTTTTTACAATACAAGGATATTGGATTTTTTCAGCAATCTTTTCAAAAGGTTGTTTACTTAAAAAAAGAGTATCAATGATCGGTAAATTATTTTCTGCCAGTTTTGTGTATTCAAAACTTTTGCGATCTACCCATGGCAATTTGTTAACGAAAACTGGATCAAGTACTGGAATTTTTTTTTCTAAACAATAACTAGAGATAATGGTAGCTAATTCAGTATTCTTTTTAAGATGTCTAAAGTGAATCAAATCGTAGTCATCTATTGAATGATTATTTACCCTAATTTTGATTTTATTATCAGTAAAACTAATTTTTAGTTCGTAGTAGTGATATAAATCAAGTTGTATTGACTTCTTTTTAGCTTCATGGACAAAGATTTTGTTGTTTTTGGTATGGGTCACTAAGAATAATATTTTCATTGTGGGTATATTTAGATTTAGTTCAAAGCTAACTGCTTTTCTACTAGATCTAATATTTTGGCAGCAATATTGATAGGTTTTCCTTTCATTGGATAATGATGCATTCTTAATCCTGGAGATTTATTTACTTCAATGATGCCAGCTTTGTTTTGCTGAGTGATATCTGTGTTTAGATTCTGGCACATCATATCTATGCCAATAACATTTAGATCACAGGCTTTAGCAATTTTTTCAAATAATTTTTTATTTTCTGGAGACACTTGATTTGTAACATTCCAAGCTTCACCACCAGTAGAGAGATTAGCGGTTTTACGAAGTATGACCTCTTTATTTTTTGATGGAATAGAGTCTAATGAGAGATTTTGTTCTTTTAGATATCCTTTTAAGAGATTATCTATCTTGATTTTAGTTAAATTTCCTTCGTGCCCTTCTTTTCTCCATGGATGTTGATTTTTTTCATCGATCAATTGAGTAATGCTTTTTTTACCATCACCAGTCACATAAGCTGCTTTTCTAAAAGCAGCTGCTACAAATTTGAAATCCACGCAAACAATTCTATATTCTGTACCTTCCAGCATCTCTTCAAATAAAACTTTTTGTGGTTTTTCTTGATAGTATTTTTTAGCTTCTTCAATATCTTTGATGCCTACTATTACATCTCTGCCATGGGCACCAGCAATAGGTTTCATTACTAATGGGAATTGTAATTTATCTATATTTTGAATTTCCTCTGAATTTTTTACGACCACATATTTAGCTGTTGGTAAGTCAAAATGAGTTAGAATTTTTTTTGTTAATTCTTTAAGATTAGCAATTACACAGCCAATGGCAGATTGAAATGAGGTTCTAGATCCTCTGGTATACCAATGCTTTCCATTCTTTTGCATCAGGATAGTATTGTTATCACCAAAGGTAGTGCATTTAATTCCTCGTTTTTGAGCCTCTTGATACATAATTCTAGCACTAGCATCGAGTTTTATTTGTTTCATAATAGTTATTATAATTTAATTAATTAAATTATTAAATTGATTTAGATTTCCAATCTGTTTAATTTCTTGAAGATATTTTTTTATATCCTTAAAGAAAGTAGGATAAATTATTTTTTTATCTTTAATCTGAATTTCATTTTTAATTTGATTAATTTGCTTTAAACTCAACCTACCAAGATAGAGTAAATGAGGATCATTAGCTTTGTTGATTAGCCAATCCCAGACTAAGACTGCTCCTTCTAAATAAGTAATATCTTTAGTAAAACCTCCAGCTTGTGATGTATCTTTTAATCCTCTTTTCTTTTTAACTACTATATTCCAGATAAAGTTTTCATTTAAATTAAATTTTTTTAGAGCAGCAAAAATTCGACTAAATGATTGAGTTCTAGCTAAATAACTAGCGTAATAATGATAATAACTTTTGTGCATGATTTTTTCTTTACGAAAAAGATAATTGTGAAGAGTAGCAATACCTTCTTCTGTTTTCCTGAAGCTAGGAGTTTCAGCCATTTTACCCAGTTTTTGTTTGTCGTGATTGTATCTACGTAAATAGTGAGTTTCTATTTCGTGATTAATTTTGCCAATGATTTTTTCTTTACTTAATAAAATTGGAGTCTGAAAATAGAGTCCTTTTGAACCTAATTTAGCCTGACCAATATATTTTGGAGAATAATAAATAGGTATTTGCTTAAGACCTAATTGATAAAAGACAGTTTTAATTAACTTATTCACTTCTTCAGTTGATGTTTCTACTTGTTTGCTTTTTAAGGGAACAGGATATTGTTGAAGCATTTTTTTACTATGTAAAAAAATATGCTTTTTTGGTAAACCATAATAAGTTAATATTTTGCGATCAATTGCTTTTTTATATTTAAATTGAGGATTATAAGAAAAATCAGAGAAAAACTTTTTTCTTTCTTCTTGTATATTAACTGGTGTTAAATCACTGATAAAGCCCATTATTCACCTACTCCCACTAGAAAACCAGCTAGGTCTTTACGTCCTATTTCTATACGATGTTTACCTTTGTTAAGTTTTTTAGAGACAATCATAGCTGTTTTTAATCTTTTTTCTTTTAGTTTTACTTTAATTTCAACTACTGGCACTTTTCCCTCGCCGGCTTCTTGTTGAAACCAGAGTAAATCATCAACATCAATTAAACCCAATTGACTTGATAATTGTCCACTAATAGCACTTCTGTATCTACCAGTATTAATAAGAGCAGTAACGGTTTGTTTTACCTTATTCTCACCTTGTACAATTACTTCTTCTCTTGGTTGAACAATAGTTAAACCTTCTTTAGCTTTAATCTTATCAGCAAAACTTTCAGCAAATAGCGCTTGGCTAATTCTCACACCATGGTCAGGATTTAAAACATTAAGGTCTTCTACTCTTTCTAATCTACGTCGCAAACCAGCTTTATTGGCTACTTGGATGGAAAGACCGGGATTAGCATTCAATTCTACCACCATGGGTCCTTGTTCCTTATGAAGAAATATATCTACTCCACTAAACATCAATTTTGCAGCATTGCTAGCTTCAATGGCTGTTTTTAAAACTTTAGTCCAGAAAGGAATGATGATACCGTTAAGTTTTTTTTTTGTTCCTGGTAAATATTTAATTAACTGATTTTTGTGTGCGGCAGCATAAGTAGTAATTCCAGTTGCCATATCAATGCCTACTCCGATAGCCCCTTGACTTTGATTAGCCCTTCCCTCTGATTCCTCAGTTGGTAATCTGAGTAGGGCCATGATTGGGACACTATTAAAAACAATTACTCGAATATCTGGGGTTCCTTTATAGGTGTATCTAAGTAGCTTTGGATGGATGGGAACTCTTTCTTCAATAATAATATGGTTTTTATCACCATAGGTACTGTATTGACCTTCTAAAATATCAAAACAATGTAATTTAATATCTTCTAAATCCCAGATTTCACCTAATCTATCTTTCCACTCAAGTTTATTTTTATGTTTAGTTGAGAAGGCGACTACACCTTTCCCTGCATTGCCATTAGTAGGTTTGATCACAAAATCTTTTTCTAGTTTTTTCCAGTCGTAATCATTGATATCTTCAATTGTTCCCAAAATGCCATAAAGCTTAGCTGTGGGGATATTATTATTTCCCAGAAGAATCTTAGTGGCATACTTGGATGAACAGATAGCTTTTGCCGTATTAGAATTAAATGAAGTATAAAGCTGGTTACGGGCATTCATACCCAGAATTTCATTAGCTTTAATCATATTTTTTGTTTAAGAGGGAACCAAATCTAATATATTCTAAGAGACGTAGCCCAGTGTATTTACTGATGATATAGTTGATGACTGCGACTCCAATCAGGGTAAGCTCTGGTTTCAGAATCACAAATTGTCTAATTTCTTCCATTCCAATAATCAAAGAACAAAGTATAGCAATCAGTAAAGTTTCTAAAGTTAATGTGAAAGCTTCTCTTTGACTAGTAAATAATTGGGTTTCCATGAAATTTTCAGTTAAGAGCATAATAATTAATAAAGGGAAAATGTTAAGCGTGAGTAGTGAGAATTTGTCAAAGTTGGAAGATATAATTAAAATGGCAAGGATGATAATTGATACACCCCAAAGTAACATGGCAGTTCTAGGTAAATAGGGCATTTTAAATTTCTTGATAATTTTTCTACTTAGAGTTGCAGCCAATAAAACTGCTAGAAAAATACTGGTGCCAGTGATGATGCCAGTAGATACAAAGGCGACTGATAAAACAGCCGGAATATAAATACCAAATCCTCTTAAACCTATGATATGTCTAGAAGCAGCAATAATTGAGGCAATTGTTGGGAACAAAATAAGCAAGACAATAATATTGGCAGGTAGTCCTTTTTCAATAGAGTTTCTGATAGCGTGTTGAAGAAAGTTATGCCAAGTTAATTTTCCAATCGGGTGTTGTTCTAGATATTGAACAAGATTGCTTTGTTGTTGGCTACTAGGATCTGTAATATCTTCATCTTTTTTCTTTTGAATCTTTTCTACTACTTCAGCTGATGGGGAGGAAAGTTTACTTGATTCAGTAGCTTCAGCAGAAGGAGTAGATCCTTCTGCTGCTGAGACACTCAGATCTTCTGCGGCTCTGATTACTTCAATATCTGTGATTTGAGCTTGTATTTTACTTGAATTAATCAAGGCTATAGAAGCTATGATAAAGTTAATAAAAAGGATGGTGAATTTATTCTTAATTGGCATAACAAACTATTATAGCAAGAAGCTTGGATATAAGGCGAGATTATTTTTATCATTACAAGATAGTTCTTGAGAAGAAAGGGGTAATGTTAAAGTTAAAGAAAAACCCCAATCAGGGATTGTAAGAAGCTAATAGCAAAGGAAATAACGACTAAAGTTCCGATAAAACCCAATTTGATACCTAGTATGCTCATTGCTTGGATTTGAAAGCCAGGTACTAAAAAGGTAGCTAACCATAACAGAGCAACATTGATGACTATAGAAAAAAGTCCTAAAGTCACAATATTGATCGGTAAAAAAAGAATTTTAAGCACAGGTTTAGCGATTTTTTGTAAAAGAGTTAAGACAACCCCAGCCAAAATTAAAGTAGTCCAGTTAAGATAAGAGACTGTAGGTATAGCCCAAGCTAGAATTAGGATTGTTAGAATAGTGATGATAATTGGTTTAAGAAGTTTCATATATTATTTAGAATAGCAGCATTGATACTATTTTAGCAATGATTTCTTATTTCAACATTTCTTTAATTCTCAATCTGCTATGTTGTTTTTTAGCAAAACGATGCGATTCATCTCTAATTTGTTGAATTAATTGTAAACTAGGATGATCAGGTTGTAATCTGAGGATTTGATATGAAAGTTCTAATCGCTCTTTTTTTTCTTGTTTTTTAATGGGAATGATTATTCTATCAGGATTTTTTGCAATGCCAATGACAGGAATATTCCATTTTAGGCTAGATAAAACTGCTCTAATTTGACCTTTTCCACCATCAATGACAATAAGCTTGGGCATTCCCCATTCAGGATGATTCTGTCTTCTGATAATAGCTTCTTTAAACATTTGATAATCATTGGGAGTATTAATAGTTCTGATATTAAATAAACGATAGTGTTTTTTAGCTGCCTGCCCTTGTTGAAATACAACCATAGAGACTGCAGGATTTGTTCCTTGAATATTGCTCACATCAAAACCTTCGATACGATCCAGTTTATATTTTTTGGGCAATGATAAATAGAAATGAAGAATTTTATTTAAATGATCAAGAGCATGTTTTATTTGTCCTTGTTTTAGTTTTGGTAAAATTAATTCCGGTTGAAGCTTGTATTTTTTTTCGGTTACTTCTTTGATTAATTGAATTTTATTTTTATAACTAGCTGCTTTTTCAAAAAGTTCTTTACTGGCAGCAATTTTCATTTTTTTTTCTAATTGTTTAATTATTTTTTTCTTTTTACCTCTTAAAAATAAAATAAGTTCTTTAATATTAGCTTGATAGTCTGTGGCAGAAATTTGTCCAATACAAGCCCCAGGGCAAAGATCTAGCTGGTAATAAAAGCAAGCTTTATTCCTTCCTTTAGCAGCTTCATTACACCAAGGAAAAATTCTTCTGGCAATTTTTAAAACTTCATTGAGTTTATATGAACTAGGAAAAGGTCCCAGGACTGTACCTTTGATTTTACCTTTATATAATTGTTTTTTTCTAATCTTCAATATTCTAGGAAATTTTTCATTAGTAAGATGGAGATAAATTGGACTTTTATCATCTTTTAATAGAATATTATAGACTGGTTGATGCAACCTAATTAATTCTGCTTCTATTAGTAGGGCCTCTAAATCACTTTCCAAAACTTGATACTCTAATTTTTTGGCAGTAGTGACTAATTTTTTAATTCTATCTGTAAGTTGGAAGTATCTTTTATAAGAATTAATTCTATTCCTAAGATTTTTAGCTTTACCGACATAAAGAATCTTATTTTTTTCTCCTAAAAATGAATAAACTCCCGGTTGCGAGGGTAATGATAATAATGATGGCAGCCATGGCAGTAAGGACGATGGGGTTATAGAAGAACTCAAATTTTTTGGAGATGCTGCTGATGACGAATTCATAGCTGTTACTGTATGATTGATTATTGATAATAATTTTAATTTTTTCCTGACTAATTAATCCTTTCTTATTATAAATAGTAATTGGAATTGAACTAGATTGAAATGGCAATAGTTTAATTTCATCAATTTTTTTATTAAACTCAAATTCAAGTTTTGAATTTAGACCTTCAAAATTTAATTGGTTTTGATACCAAGCTCTACCAGTTTTATTATGAAAATTAATTTGATAAAGACCTGGAATTGAAAAAAAGAAAAATTTCTTGGGCTGCAATTGGATTTCAATATCAGGGTTTATTTGAGGGAAATTTTCAGTAAATTCAATCTCTAGGTCCTTGCTTTCTTTTTGATCATTCTTATAAGAACCTGCAGGGTATGGTAATTCACTAGATTTACTATTAATAGCAAAAACAAGATGATTTAAATCAAATTGGTTAAAATAATCAACCCCATTAGTAGTATCCCCCCAGGTGGGATCTACAGCAACCCAGCGTTTTTGTTCTTGATCATAATATTCTGGCCAAGCGTGCAAAACATCAATCAGACCAAGTGGCCTGAGTTCTTCATTTTGACTATAAGCATAGCCAGTAATTCTTCTCGCAGGGATTTTTTGAGCACGAGCTAAAGTAATAAAAAGATCTGTAAATTCCTGACAAGTTGCTTGTCCTGATTGAATCAAAACTTTACTTGCTCCCAATCTTTCGAAATCTTGATTAATGTCTTCTTTAGTATAATCTAATTTATTGATCACAAAATCATAAATTGCTTCAGGACCTTGATGATCTTGGCTTAGAGCTTGGATATTATTGTCATTTATTTCCCAATATTTATTAGCTTTAAGATCTTTATTAGAAAAGGAGCTTCCTAAGCTAGGATTTTGAATTTTAAGACTGATTAGAGCTTGGGCATCTAGCTTCACCACGGTTTGGCTATTAGCAGCTAACTTATAAGTAGCAATCCAATTACCATCTTCATCAATTTTAATATCTTCTGGTGATGGCTCAAGACTATGATAGTGCATTGTCTGAAAAGCTGTGTCTGGTGGTAGAGCTATTTGTGTAATAGCAGTCTGATCATTAGGATTTTCTAAATGAAAGTTTAATTTTAGATTAAAAATTTGTTCTTCTCCAAAGATAATGGAAATACCTTTGCCAGCAGTATTTTCAAAAGTAGTAATGATATCATCATTGGTAACTTGAGTACGATGATCTAGATTAACTCTACTAGGTGCTCCAAATTTTTTTGGCGTGATAATAGTAGTTTTTAGATTTTGATAAGTATTAGTATTAGCTAATTGAGGAATTGTGACTTCCAAGACTTTACCATTGACAAGCGATATATTTGGATCTTTATAACTAATAGTAATGGTTCTAATTTTATCTTTTCCAACTACTTCATCAGGGAAAGTTACTCCAATACTACTATATTTGTCTCCATTAACAACTTCTGCAGGGATTTCTTTTGAGCCATCAAAAACTTTAACATTTCGAATATCCTTTGAGCTAAGTTTGAGACCATAGCTATTAATATAAAAAGTAGGACTTAGATTTTTAATCTGAAGTGTATGTTCCACATAAGTATCAGCATTTTGGTTGACACTATAAATACTGTGAAGTGAAAATTCAAAATTCTCATTGGCAGAGACCTGTTTTACTATAGCCAAAAAAAGAAAAATTACGATGGAGAAGCTGTAAAAAATTTTTTTAATCATGATTGGATATTTTACTGTCTTTACTATTGGTTAGGCAAGGAATTAGTTTATAATTCTAGTTATGCTTATTCTAACCGAAAAACAATGTAAAACATTTTTGGATTTAGCAGTCAAAAGAACAGCTAATTATCTTAGAGAAAATCAATTGAGAGGTGTTAGTTTGGGAATTTCTGGCGGGGTAGATTCAGCTGTAGTGTCTTTAATTGGCTTAAAGGCAATAGAGAATTTAAAAAAATCAAATTATGAAGCCAATTATGAATATTTTTTTCTTGATTGTGATAGTGATGATTTTGATTATCAACGTGCCCAAGCTTTGGCAAAAAAATTCGATTTTAGACTTAAATATTTAGATTTAACTACTTGGTATCAATGCTCTCCTCTTCTAAAAATGATTCCTAAGCATCATCCCAGACGAAAAATTGCAAAAGGAAATATTAAAGCGAGATTAAGAATGATTGCTCTTTATCATTCCACTCAATTGAATAATCATATTTATTTGGATACTGATGATTTGTCAGAAGAATTAATGGGTTTTTGGACTAAACATGGTGATGAAGGTGATTTGAAAATTATTCAAAATTTAACTAAGACGGAAGTCTATGATTTAGCTAAATTTTTGGGAGTACCAGAAATAATTTTAAACTCCAAACCAAGTGATGGTTTAAAGGTAACAGAGAAAAATTTAGCTAGTGAGCAACTTGGTCTAGACTATATTGTGATTGAATATTTATTGAGCAGTTTTATTGAACAAGGTTTTGATTGTAATGGTTCAATGGAACAATTAAAGGAAAAGAGATTTTTATTTTTAGTCCAAAAATTGGCCAAACAAATAAAGCAAAAGGAAGAAAAAATCTTACAAGTCTTGAGTCAGGCTCTAAAGACTGCTTTTAAAAGAAAGTACGGTGACAATGTAGCTAATTTGTTGCCTGAGAGGTCTGAGTTAGCTTTAGCAGAACTTGGATCTAGAGAATTTAATCAACTTTATTTGCAGGCCCTACAAGCTTCAACTCTTCTTTCAGATACTGCCCAGTAAAAGAATTTTTATTTTCTGCAATTTGTGCTGGAGTTCCAACTGCAACTACTTCTCCTCCATATTCCCCACCCTCTGGACCAAGGTCAATAATCCAATCAGCATTTTTGATAATATCTAAGTTATGTTCAATAACAACGACTGTGTTATTTTGAGCAACTAGCTGATGTAGAACATCAAGCAGTTTTTGCACATCAGCGAAATGAAGTCCGGTAGTTGGTTCATCTAAGAGATATAAAATATGATCATTGCTTCTAATTGAAAGTTCTTTGGCTAATTTTACTCTTTGCGCTTCTCCTCCACTTAAGGTAGGAGCAGGCTGTCCTAACTCTAGATAGCCCAAACCTACATCAATTAGAGTTTTAAGTTTTTTTCTAATAGTGCTGTGCGCAGAAAAAAATTGATAAGCTTCATCAATGCTCATTTTGAGAATTTCAAAAATATTTTTACCTTTGTAAGTGACTTGAAGAGTTTCTTGATTGTAACGTTTGCCTTCACAGACATCACAGGTAACATAAACATCAGGTAAGAATTGCATTTCTATTTTAATCTGGCCATCTCCTCGACAGCTTTCGCAACGTCCTCCTTTTACATTGAAACTAAATCTGCCTATTTTATAACCTCTAATTCTAGCCTCTTTAGTATTGGCAAAAATTTTTCGAATATAGTCAAAAACCTTAGTATAAGTAGCTGGGTTAGATCTTGGAGTTTTACCAATCGGACTTTGATCAATTAAACTAAGACGTTTTAATTCTGGTGGACTGGAAATACTAACTATATGACCAGCTTTTTCTTTGATTTTTTTACCCAATCTTTCTGCTAGATTTAAATATAAAGTATCGTAAAGTAAAGTTGATTTTCCAGAACCAGAGATACCAGTAATGCAAGTTAATTGATTAATGGGAAAATCCACATCAATGGATTTTAGATTATGATGAGAAGCAGCATTAATAGCAATATTCCCGATACTTTTTTGATTCAATAAACTGGCAGTAGTTCTCTGTGTTCTAATTACATCTTTTTTTCTTGCCAGAAATTTACCAGTTAATGATTTTTTATTTTTAATAATTTCTTTGGCAGTGCCAGTAGCCACAATTTCCCCACCCTCTTTGCCAGCTTTAGGACCGAAGTCAATAATATAGTCTGATGCCAGCATGAGATCTCGATCGTGTTCAACTACAATCACAGTATTACCTTTATCTCTCAAGTTTTTTAAAGTTTCGATCAATTGATGATTGTCTCTTTGGTGAAGTCCAATAGTAGGTTCATCTAGAATATAAAGAACTCCAGTCAATCCCGTCCCAATTTGAGAAGCTAAACGAATTCGTTGTGCCTCGCCACCGGCTAAGGTTGAAGCTTCTCTAGAAAGTGTTAAATAATTTAAACCCACAGAAGACAAAAATGACAGACGACTGATAATTTCTTTAAAAATAGGCTGACTAATAGTTTGTTCTTTTTTGTTAAGAATATTAGCTGTTTTTAATTTTCTACTCCATTCCAGTGCTTGGTAAATAGTAAGATCAGTCACATCAGCAATATTATGTTTATCAATAATCACAGATAAAGCTTCTTTTTTTAATCTTTTACCAAAACAGCTAGAACAAGTTTCTTTGACCATAAACTGGCCAATTTCTCTGCGAATAAAATCACTTTCAGTTTGCTCATATCTTCTTTCTAAATTTTTAATGAAACCTTCAAATTTTTCAGAAAAACTAGTCATTTTGCCATAACGATTCTCACCTGTGATTTGATAAATTTTATTTGAACCATAGAGTAAAGTTTTTTGAAACTGCTCATCCATTTCGTTAAATGGAGTTTTACGAAAATCATAACCAGCCTCTTCAGTGACCACCTTAATGATTCTGGCTGTCCAAGAATCATTACTTAAAACACGGGCAAAAGGAATAATCGCTCCCTCACTGAGAGTCAATTCCGGAGCAATAATCTTGTCGTGATCAATTTTGAGAATTGAACCTAAACCATTACAGAGTTCACAAGCGCCTTCTGGTGAATTAAAAGAAAATAATCTAGGTTCTAGTTCATTGATAGAAATAGCACAATCACTACAAGCTAGATTTTCACTAAATAGTTTATCTTCGAAATCTTTAGGATTTTCAGGAAAGTTAAAATTTTGATCATTAATAAAGGAAGCAATAATTAAACCATCAGCTAACTTGAGTGATTCTTCAATTGATTGATTGAGGCGACTGTTGATAGTTCTTAATTCTTGATTGTCTTGTAATTGCTTTTTGGAGACAGTTAGACGATCAACCACTACTTCAATATTATGTTTATTGGTTTTGATTAAAGTTAGATCATCAGCCACGTTATAAAAACTATTATCAATTCTGATACGTGAATAACCTTTTTTGCCTAAAGATGCCAGCAAAGAACTAAATTCTCCTTTACGATTCCTAACTACGGGAGATAAAAGCATTAGTCTAGTTGGGGCTGATCCAGCTTTAAGTTCTAGCTCTTTAATAATTTGTCGCACAATCTGATCTACACTTTGAGTAGAAATTTCTTGGCCACATTCTGGGCAATGCGGATGACCGATTCTAGCAAAAAGCAATCTTAGGTAGTCATAAATTTCAGTGATAGTGCCCACAGTTGAGCGTGGATTATGAGAAGTGGTTTTTTGGTCAATGGAAATAGCTGGTGACAAACCATCAATTTGATCAACATCAGGTTTTTTCATACCTCCCAAAAACTGTCTAGCATAAGAGCTAAGTGATTCTACATAGCGACGTTGACCTTCTGCATAAAGAGTGTCAAAGGCTAAAGAGCTTTTGCCACTACCAGAAAGGCCAGTAAAAACTACTAATTGGTTTTTAGGGATTGAGAGATTAATATTTTTGAGGTTATGTTCTCTGGCTCCAGTGACTTTAATCTGATTCTGCATAAAGAGTATATTATATCGCAAAAGTATAGGAGAGGGAAAAAGTGATATATAGCTTAAATTATTTGCTAATCAAGATCAGCAAAGTGCAAGTGGGCGTTCTGTAAAAGGGACGCCCGCTTGGTCTAAAAAGGAGATTTTCTATATACCAGTGGAGCGAAAGCTACACATTTCTGAGTGGAAATTTACAATTTACTAAATTTTTTTATATATTTCCTTACGATGGCCGACGTCTAAAATTATAATAATTAGTTGTTTATTTTTAATGAGATAAATAATGCGATATCGTGAGAAACGTAATTTCCAGAGAGCTTTTAATTTTCCAGTTAACGGTGTTCCAATATTTGGATTAACTGATAAGCGATCTATGGCTTTAGCAAATGTAGAATGATATTTTTTGTCAATGTGTTTAATTGATTTTTGGGCTGTAGGAGTAAATTTAATTTGGTACATATAGTGATTCAATCTAAGAAAATTAGTCTAAAGTTAACTTTTTTTTAAGATCTTCCCAGTCAGTTAACTCACCTTTTTTAAATTCTTTGATACTTTTTTCTAAGTTTCTCATAAGTTTTTGGTCACTTAAGACTTCAATAGTTTCTTTGAGACGTTCATATTCTGTAGCATCTATCAATACAGCTTTGACTTTGCTTTTTACAGAAATATATATATCTTTGAGATTAATTTGCTTTATTAATGAAGGTAGCTGAGCTCTGGCTTGGGTAATAGATATAATTTTTTGCATAATTTTATTGTACATTTTTATGTACACTTGTCAATATTAAGAAGTTCTGCTTGTTTAAATTCCTAAACTCCGTATCACATCCCTAATCACTGTTGCCAGTTCAAAATCTAAATCTTTGGCTGCTTGGTTCATCTTTCTTCTAAGTTGCTGAGCTAATTTTTTTCTATCTGCTGGGGTAAGTGCATCAGCATCCACTTGATTCAAATCAATTGTTTCTTTTTTATTAAGTTGAATGAAGATCGGTTTTTTACTGCCAACTGCTTTTTTGCCTTTCTTCCCTAGTCTACAATTGGAATCTTCATCTTTTTTTTCAATCATTCTTTTTTTAATTGGTTTATCAATAGTTGTAGGAGTAATGCCATGTTTTCTGTTATATTTTTGCTGAATAGCTCGACGACGCTTTGTTTCATCAATGGCCGCTTTCATTGATTTGGTAATTTTGTCAGCATATAAAATGACAGTCCCATTTTCATGTCTAGCTGCTCTACCCATGGTTTGAATTAGTGAAGTAGTTGATCTTAAGAATCCTTCTTTGTCAGCATCCAAAATAGCGACTAATGATACTTCTGGTAAATCTAAACCTTCTCGCAATAAATTAATACCCACTAAAACATCATATTTGCCTTTTCTAAGATCAGCCAAAATGTCTGATCTTTCTAAAGTTTCGACATCGGAGTGTAAATAAGCTACTTTTGGTAGGACTAAATCTGTATTAACTAGTTTTTTAATTTTTTTAGTATCATTTAAATAATCAGTAAGAGCTTCAGCCATTTTTTTAGTTAAAGTGGTGACCAGCACTCTTTGCTGTTTTTCAACGCGTTTAATAATTTCTTTAATTAAATTTTCAATTTGTCCTTTACTAGATCTAATATCAATTGCTGGATCAAGCAGACCAGTTGGTCTGACTAGTTGCTCTACTACTTTTCCATTTGACTGTTTAATTTCCCAATCATTGGGAGTAGCTGAAACAGCTAAACTTTGACTTGTTTTAGATAAAAATTCATTAAATTGAAGTGGGCGGTTATCCATGGCACTAGGCAGTCTAAAACCATATTCAATGAGGGTTTTTTTACGAGCTTGATCACCGTTATACATGCCTCTAATTTGAGGAATAGTCATGTGGCTTTCATCAATAATAGTTAAAAAGGAATCTTGTTTAAATCTTTTTTGATTTTCTTTGAAATAATCAAGCAAGGTAAAGGGAGGATCACCGGCTTGGCGTCCATCAAAATATCGAGAGTAGTTTTCAATGCCATTAACAAAGCCAAATTCTTGAATCATTTCTAAATCATAATTTACTTTTTGTTCTAAGCGATAAGCCTCAATGATTTTATTTGCTGCTTTCAATTCTTTTAATCTTTTTTTCAGATCTTGTCTAATTTCCTCAATGGCTGCAATCTGGGTTTGAGGATTAACAATATAGTGTTTAGCAGGATAAATGATGGCTCGTTTTGGCTTGGATGATTTTTGGGGAGTAATGATTTGAGCTTTATTTTGTAAATATTTAGTTTTTGTACCAGAAATTGGATCGATTTCTTCAATTGAAACGATTTGGTTTTCTAGAGTGTCAATTTTTAGAGCAGTACTGCTATATGCTGGCCAGATTTGGATGATATCGCCTCTTAATCTGTAAGTACCTCTTCTAAGGTCAGTAGTACTTCTTTCATATTGTAATTCAGTTAAATGAAGTAGTAATGAATTGCGAGCAATAATCTCCCCTTCTATAATTTCTAGAATATAAGAGCCATATTCTATAGGTGAGCCTAAGTTATAAATACAAGATACAGAAGCAATAATGATAACATCAGGTCTAGTCAATAAATTAGTAGTACTAGCTAGCCTTAATTTATCAATTTCATCATTAATTTGAGCTTCTTTTTCAATATACGTATCAGAGGCTGGCAAGTATGCCTCAGGCTGATAGTAGTCATAATAAGAAACAAAATAGTTAACAGCATTATTGGGAAAAAAATCTCTAAATTCTTGATAAAGCTGAGCAGCTAAGGTTTTGTTATGAGCAATCACTAAAGTGGGTTTTTGTAAATTTTGAATCAGATTAGCCATGGTGAAAGTTTTACCTGAGCCAGTCACTCCCAAGAGAGTTTGGTATTCTTTACCAGCTTCAAAGGCAGCTGTTAGTTGAGCAATAGCTTCGGGTTGATCTCCAGTGGGTTTAAATGCTGATTGTAATTGAAAAGACATAAAACTCTATTATATATCTTTATATCATGATTTTAGCTCTGGACTGGTCAAATTGCATATTTTTTGAGAAAATATAAACTCGAGCGCCCATAGCTCAGCTGGATAGAGCGACTGTCTTCTAAACAGTAGGTCACAGGTTCGAGTCCTGTTGGGCGCACAATTTTTAAACTAAAATCATTTTTTATGGTGGTATTAGCTCAGTTGGTTAGAGCGCCGCTCTGTGGAAGCGGAGGTCGCCGGTTCAAATCCGGTATACCACCCATTACGGGATTTATAGATATCCTAAGGATAGAATTAGATTAGAAGTTGATGTTTAGTTTGGACGAGAAGTAGGGAAAAAAATATTAGAAATACTTGACGAAAGGTAATTATGTTACCTGATAAAGCAGTTGAAGATTTTCAAAACGAATTTAAAGATAGATGGGATTTACTTATGCTGGAATAACCTAGTTTCTTTGGATAGGAAAAAAGATTATATATCAAAATAGTACTTGACAAGCGTATGA
>JASFHL010000010.1:0-44755 GCA_050123235.1 Candidatus Woesebacteria bacterium
AGGTAACTGCCAAAAATCAAATACGGCAAAATTATTAATACTCCAACTTTAAAAATTCTCTTAAGTTTTAGTTTTTTATAATTATCTTTGAGATATAAATAGCCAAGGAATAAATTAAGAAAAGCAACTAAATAAGAATAACTTTGAGTGCTTAGAAAGACAAAAAAATTCATTAAATTAATTAAAATTAGATCTTGATCTTTAACTTTTTCTTTCTCCAATAAAAAGGTGATCATCATTAAAAACACGGGAATAAATAAAAAAGTAGCTAAAGAATCAGCTAGCATCATATGCAACCAATTAAAAGTAGCTGCTACTGAAAAAACAGCAGTAAAAATTAAATAATATTGAGAAATTTTTTTACCAAATCTTTTTTTAAAATAATTAAAAAATAATAGCGAAAAAGAAAACCAAAACAAAGCTAGAATAATTCTAAATTTAACAAAAGATTGACCAGAAAAAAAAGTGATAATTGCAGATAAATAATAAGCTAAAGGATTATGATGAGTGAAAAAATCACGATAAAGCACTTTGCCATTGCGAATCAACCAACCACCACAGATATTATCAAACTCATCAGGATATTTTTCGTGTGAACTATTGGCCAAAAAAACAAAAGCTATCAACAACCAGATAACAGTTTCTTTCCAGTTCCTTTTTTTTAATTTTTTAAAGGTATTTTTGATAAGTTTTAACATAAGTTCCCATTTGCTAGATTTAGTGGATAGATTACAATGCTATTGTAAATGACTCTTAATAGTAATTGCAATTGATGAACTATGGCAGAATTTTTAAAAAAGATTTTTTTATTAAGCAAAAACTGGAAATTCTATATCATAATTTGTTTTATAGCCTCTAGATTTTTTATCTTTGCAACGCCACCTCCTTATTATTCTGATGTTAAAGCTGATTATGAACGCTATGCCAATATTTGGTACTATGGCCTTCCTCCTTATCTTGAACATCTTTACGAATACCCTCCCAGCACTGTACCAATGTTACTTCTGCCACTGGTTTTAGATCAAATGGGGATTGGTAAATATTATCCCAATTATAGAATTGAAATTTTACTAATCGATATTGTTTTCTTCATTTTTTTATTTAAATCTATTTTAAAATTGAATTTAACTAATAAAACTAAATATCGCAGTCTTTATCTTTACCTTTTTTTAACTACCCTTACCAGAGCGTTTTTTTATGAGGGCATAGACTTGGCTTATACGGCTGCTATTATTAGTTCCTTTTTGATTTTACTTTGGCAGAAAAAAAATTCCTGGAAAGGTAAAATTTTAAGCTGGACTTTTTTCTGGCTGTCTACTAGCATCAAATTTCTAACTTTCCCGATGATAATTCCCTTGTATTTAGTGACACGCTCTAATTTTAAAAAAGACATTTTAGCGATTGTGGCAGGTTTCTTAATTGTTTGGGGTCTGCCATTAATGATTTTTAGATCTTCCTTAATGGTCAGTTTTGTTTATAACAATGCTAGACCTTTAAAATATGCCTCTTTTCCTGCGTATATTGTGGAATCAATCAATGTTTTTACTAAATCTGAAGTGCCTTTAAACAAGGCCCCTGACTTTCCTTTGCAAGGACCTGTTGCTGATGTAATAACAAAGGTCAATAAAGTCAGTTTTCCTGTAATTTTGATGATTTATTTAATCTTGGTGGCTTTTTTTATTGCCAAAAAACAACAAATCAATCTAAAAAAACTATTTAATTTTGACAAAAAAGAATTAGTCAGCCTTTTTAAATTCAAAAATCCATTAAATAATGAAATGCAATTTCATCTTTTATTAAAAATATATGGTCTTTATATCTTTATTTTATTTTTAACAGCTAAAATATTTTCTCAACCATTTCATATTTGGTATCTGCCAGTCTTAGCATTATTACAATTTAAAAAAGAAAAACATTGGTATTTTATGATTGCGTTAGTTCTATTGATGCTATTGCTAGATATGACTACTATTTTAGCTATTCCCAAACTAGACTGTATACGAGATTATAAAAAATATATTCAGATCGTTAGAGGTGGCATGAGATTTTTACCAATGTTGGTTATGATAGTTTTGATTAAGGGGAGTTTGAGGGAAGAGACTAAATAAATGGAATTTAAAATCTAGGGATCTCAATAGGAGGACTACCAGATTCATTTTGAAACAAAGTAGCATACATTGTAGCAATTGCTGTGATTGTTGCTTTAGTTAAGGCAGTGGCTGCCTGATTATTGTAACCTATTTCTCTGAGACGTAGAAATATTCCAAAATACATTAAATTCCCAGTGCCAATAAAGCTACTCTGTCGTTGTAAATCTTGATTGCTCAGTTGTGGGGCCTGTTGAAAAATCTTTCTTAGATTAAATTGGCTGCGCATCATCTCTTGCACTATTCTTTCAAATTCTATATAAAGAAATCGAGGTACACTGTTAGTAAGTATTTGTTTATTTATCTGTGTTACATTGCGCTCAAGAATAGCTGCCGCTAACATCTCAGCTATACCACTGCCTAAAATACCTTGTAAGGCTCTATCGTCTAACATAGTGATAGCGCATAATGGGTTTTTTTGGAAAATATTCATTAATTCTGCAGCATTTACTTTTTCTCCTTTAGAGATTTTGCTGGCCTTACATCTAGCTAAGTCATTTAATTCCTCCCATAAATCATTGGCAAGATTTATTATAATTCTCTGAAATACTGCCACTAACGGTTTCTTATATGCTGGATTCATGAGCGTAGAGAGTGCGAAAATCCCACAGTGATCAAAAAATTCCTTATCATTAGCAGCGAGCTCAACTGCTTTTCTAAAAATATCCGGGAAGTTACTACCGCGTTTAGATTTTACATTTATTCTATGGATCAGAGGAGTTGATAAAGATGGAACAATGACTTTAAGATAAATTGACATTATTTTATTACTGGTATCAAAGCTAAGATCAACATGTATACTTCCTCTAAAAACACCCCTTGACTCCATAGCGTAAAATTGTCTTCTGCCTTCTGGAGTTGATAATTCAGAATAATAAACACAGTGTACGCATAGGTTATCTAGAACTTCTTCATATTTTTCATGAAAACCAGGGAAAATGATCTGTCTTGTTCCTGGAATTTGAGATTTCATTTCTAATTGAGCTAAATGAGGATAAAACAATTGAAAAGGAAAAGGAAAAGGAAAAGGAAACTCTTGATTAGGCTGGTCAGGAATAAAATTTCGAATGGATTGCTCTTTTTGAAACATTTTCTATTTAATTCTTTTATTTTTGCTTTATTTGTTACGTATTTGATATGTATATAATTTTCAGATTATAAATTATATAGTACTTGAATTTAAATGTAAAGTTATGGTATATTTACTATTATTTTTTAAAGAAAATATTATGTCTGAACGTGACTTAATGCGGAGAGCAAGGCTAGTAACAAGTCCTGGTTTGGGAGCGCCTTTTACTCCTAGACGAGAACCTGCTGTCTTACTTGAAGTAGTTCAAAGACTAGCTGCTTCGGATGGACAACAGCAAAGAAGAAGAAAAAGAAGACCTAAAAGATCAGAACGACCTTCAGCTCAGCCTGTACGTCCTCCAGCTTAAAATATAATATGCTAGGACTTACTATTGAAACATTAGGTCCTCGTCCTAGGCCAACTCCTCCAGTAAGAGAACATAAGGGCAGAGTTGTTATTCCCTCTCAAGAGTCCACTGGGACCACCCTCGGTTTATCACCACCAGGAACACCTTTGGGTCCGCGAGGAAGAGAACGACCACCTGCTAGAACTGGAAGAAGAAGGTTGCGTCCTGTTCCACAGCCTCAATAAATTCTCTATTACTTCAAGCTTAATATACCCCAAAAAATTTATCTGTTTCTCCGTAAGATCTATCATTAATTGTTAGTACACTGATAATATTGTTGACTAAAAAAAATAAAGCTAGGAAAAGCACAGCATATTGGGCTAGTTTTTTCTTTTTAGGTAAAATTAAAGATAGAACTAAAGGTAAAAGACAAAAACCCATCAAGATTCTCAAAGCTAAATTTGACAAATCAAAATATGCCCATGTTTGTACTAAGGCCATTCTAATTACTGGCAATAGTAAAACTGCCATGATGCTAATGAATAAATAATTTTTTTTATAAAAACAATCAACAAACAGCCAAGCGATACTGATTGCAAACAAAGGATGAAATACAATATCATACCAACCATTAAAACTTTGTTCACCTACAGTGGCTAGGATAAAGAATAAATTTACTAGAAAAAAACTTTTAATTATCAAAAAATTTTTATCATCTTGAAAGAATAGTGCCAAAGTAGAAATCAAACCTAATATAGGCCAACCATCAAAAAAAATTTTAGCTACTACTGTGGGATGCAAAAAGAAACGATTGTGCAAGGTAGCTAAACCCAACTTACGACCTGCTTGGGAGGTAAAAATTTTAAAAAATATCGACCAATCATAAAAAGCTCCATAAACTGCAAATAAGAAAATACCAAAAATCAGGCCCATTATTCCCGCAATAAGAACTTGTCTGTTTTTAATTAATAAAGCATAAAAAATAGTCCCTAGCGCTAAAGTAATTCCAGAAACTTTACTAAAAATAGCTAAAGAACAGATTATTATCAATATTAATAGTTGTTTTTTAGCCCAATTATTTTGCTTTAAGAGATAAATTAGTATCAGCATCAGTGTCACTAAAAAATTTTCAGCCATTACCAATCTACTTGAAAAAACAAAAATCGGGGCAGTGGCGTAAATCAAGGCAGCCAATAAAGAGATTGTTTTTTTCTTAAATAGAGTTTGAGTAACTAAGTATAGTAAGAAGACATTAAACACTCCCATTAGAAGTATGGGGAAACGAATCAACTTAATAGAAGGATAAACTGACCACTTAGCTTTGAGACTATGAAAAGCACCCGGAATGAGAGCAAATAAAGGAGGGTGATCCAAAGCTGGGCTGACAATTGGATCTTTGCCATGCCATTCACGCAGTCCCTTTTCTTCATAAACTTCAAAATACGACCAAGAAGACGGCTTTCCTTCTTGAATAAGACTAGCACCAATCATTGTCCAAGCACGTTCATCTTCTGATTCACCTACTACTGGAAAATTAGGATAGCGATAAAATCTTAAAAATCCAGCTAATAGTAAAATTAATAATAATAAATAATGTTTTTTAATAAATCTCTTACTAAAAACTTTTTGAATAGCTGTTTTGGTTCTTATCATAAGTTTATTTTTCCAATTTAAAGATTTTAATATTTTCGAATTCGCTTACCTTTTTAATTCTAGCATTTTTAAAAGTATCTAGCTCCCAAACATTGTTTGTTTGGGTTATTTTTTCATCATGTGGAGTGATGACGTACAAGACTTCTGCTTCTGGATAATGATAAATGTCAAGGGGTTTTAGTTCTGCCACATCAAGAAAATAACGATAACGAATGCCACGAGTATTAGAATCAGTAAAAGCAGCGATATTAAATCTTTGATTAAGATTATTTTTCTTCACATCAGCTGCAATGCTATAAGCAATCTCTCTAATTAAAGGCATGTTTTCTGACCAAAGTGATTGACGAAAGATTTTGATATTAGCCAACATGTAAGTCGTTAAAAAGAAAATAAAAAGATAAAAAATCTTTTTATTTTTTGCTAAAAGTTTAAATATCAAATCAATGATCAAATAAAGAATGCCAAAATAAAGCCAAGCCAAGTGGTAATCATCATAAGTTTTTGGGAAAAAGGAGATTTGTATTAGAAAGTTAAAAAAAGTAATGGCAATTAAAAAAGATAAAGATAATTTTTTATTTTTGACAGCTTGGTAAATTATTTTAGCTAAATAGAGAATGAAAAAAAGAGCTAATCCTAAAGCAAAATGAGCAGACAAAGAAAATAATCCTTGCATAAGCAATTGGGAAAATTTAATCGGATTAAATAATAAATTCTTTAAACTAAAAAAAACTATTTGTTGCGAGCCACTGCTAAAGGATCTATTAATAATATTCCAATAAAAATACTCATGACTTAGATCAAAAATTATAAAACTTAAGTTTGGCAAAATAAAAAAACTTATAAAAAGAGCAAAGTGTTTTAAAAACTCTAAATAAAAAATTTTATTAAGTCTTTTGATTTTTCTAAACAGTTGTTTGGCTAATTGAAATTTAGCTAATTTAATTTTTTGAACTTGAGCACGACTTTTTGAACTGTGAGTAGAGCTTGATAGAGAATAAACAATTACTATCAACCAAGCCACTCCGGCAGCTAAAGTAAAATAATGTAATTGGAACATTAGTCCTAGAAACAAACCCGCCAACGCTGACCAGTTTATTTTTTGACTTTCTTTTAATTTACTTAAAGCTAAAAAATAAAGTAAAGCAAAAAAGGGTGTAGTGTTAGGATTCCATGACCACTGTACATATTTAATTACTAAAGGGTTGACTGCATAAATTAGGCTCGTAGTTAGAGCCAAGTTTTCTCTCTTTGTCCAAGTTTTAATCAGAAGATAAACTAAAATAATACTAATTACTCCTAAAAAGGCTGTGAAAGCAGTTGGTCCAATGGGATCAAAAGCGCTTAGGTATAAGGCAGGAGCCATTAGATAATAATGAAAAACTCCAAAAAAATCTATTCTGCCATCAATCTCGTTAAACGGGCCAAATAAAGTCAAATTTTTCTCAACAATCATTCTACGAATAGCCAACATATCTCGACCTTCATCCCAAATAAAACGCATTTTTTTATTTAAATTATAGAAACGCAAAAAACTGCCTAAGATTATAATAAGGATTAAGTAGAAGAGATATTTATTTTGTGAAAAATTTTTCAAAAATTTTTGCAAATTTTTTTTCATCTTTTTAAACTTTTAATTTCTACCCATATTTTTCTTCTACCAAATAAAAAAACAACAATCAAATAAACTAAAGTACAAAGGGCCATACCAGAAATCATTCTAATTAAATCCATTGACCAAATACTCATTCCTAAAATCCCAACTATGGCCATAGCCATAGTTGCTAATACCTGACTAGATATATTGGGCCAAAAATCAATTCTAATTACTTTTCTTAGGAGACGAATTGAAAAAACAGCAGTAAAAGAAATAATCATAGATGCAATAGCTACCCCATTAAAACCGAAAAACTTCATCATTATTGGAGTTAACACCCAAGTTAAAATTGTCCACATAATCATTAATTTCAAACTTTTATTAATATGACCAATGGCATTGAGCGTGTTAACTAAAGGTGTTGATAGAGCAGCCCAAGCAATGCTCATAGTAAATAGCACAAAGCTCAGAGCAGCAGGTTGCCATTTGGAATATTGCTCCAAGATTTTTACTAAGGGAAAAATAAATAAACTCATCCCGGTCAAAATAGGAAAAATCAAAAGAGTAATGAAAAAAATAGATTTCTCAATTGCCTTTTTGAGTAAATCTTTGCGTTCTTGCAACCTTGAAAAAGTAGGAAAGGTCACAGCCATTACATTTTGTACAGTTAGATTATAAGGATACATTGACCAGCTTTTAGCCCATTGAACATAACCAAACTCCGTGCTGGGTAAAAATTTGGCTAAGAAAATAAAAAAGAGTTGATCCTTAAGTCTAGCTAAAATATCATTGAGCTGAAACTTGGCACCAAAATTTAATAATTTTTTAAGTGATTTCTCGCATAATTCAAAACCAATTTTCCAAGGTTTAATATAGTACATTACTATTACGCCAATTATTGATCTGGCCAAAATAGCATAAGCATAAGAAATAGCTCCAAATTTATTTAAAGCTAAAATAATTAAAATAGAATGATAAACAATTTGCTCAAAAATTTGTGGGACAACTAATTTAGAAAAATCAAGTTTTCTCTCTAACATAATAGAGGGTACTACTTTTAAACTACTCAAAGGAAATGAGATAGCTAAACTTAATAAAACCCAGCCAGCAGCAGGACCAAATTTACTTTGAGCAAAACCTGTGGCAAAAACGAAGACTGAAATTAGAACAATTACCCATGATAAGATTTGTTGGATTGTAAAAGCTGTACGATAATCTTTAAGACTGGGTTTATCTCTTTTTTGTAAAAGCGAAGATGCCAAGCCAATATCAGAAAAGAAAACTAAAAAAGCAATAATATTAGTCACCAAGCCATAAAGTCCAAAATCATCTGGGGTAAACAAACCACTAATAATTACATTAGATAAAAAACCAATTCCATTAAGAAAAGCTGATCGTAAAAAATATGAAATTGATCCTGCCACAGATCTTTTCTTAATTTCTTTGATTTCAGTTTCAGATAAAATCTCTGCTACTTCATCAGTAGTATCAGCTGCAGTATGTTCAGTCATAATGTTTACCTTTAAATTCTACTAATAAAGCTAATAATATCAAAAAACTTGCTAAACTAGTTAAATCGCTCCAAAATCTGATAGGCGTACTGCCAAACTCAATTTCAACTAAACTTTTTCCTTCGGGTAGGTCAAACTCTATGTTCCCTACTTCACCTTGTTTTTTTTCTATATCTTGGCCATCAGCTCTTACCTGCCAACCTGGATAATCTGCTAAGCTTAAAGAAATTCTTCTTTCTCCAGGAAGTGAGAATTCAATTAGTTTCTCATGTGTTCTGTTAATTAAAATTTTAAATTCTTTTTTATCCAGATCGTTTAAGATTAATTTGCTGGCAGCTGGAAAATTCCCTGACATCTGAGCAGGAATATAGTCAGGTAATATTTCACTCATTCTAGTTTGGATGTTTTTTTCATCAGTGTAATAATAATCTGCAGATCGTTCTAAGTATTCTTTAGGTCGAAAATAATAGAAATTGGTTAAAATTAAAATTGATAAAAGTGAAATAAAATATAATTTTTGTTTAGCTTTATTCTTGATAAGAGACAAATTAAGAGCCAACAAGATAGCTAAAAACATGGTTGCTATAGCCAAAAATCTCCATGGAAATTGAACAAACTTTAAGACTGGAATCAAATCCCAAATGAATTTTGACTTAAAAGTAGTCATAAGTAGAGCTATTAAAAATACGGCTAAAGAGGAAAAGATTAAAAAATGTGAAGCAATTAATTTTTGGCAAAATTTCCTTTTTTTCTGAACACGTAAAAATTGAATCAAAAATTTAGCTAAAAACAAAACAGCAACTGACAAACCTAATAATTGGCCAAAGCCCAAAAAGAAAGAAATACCATCGTTAGGACCCCATTCGCTACCACCAAATCCCCATCTAGATCGAAAAAATTGTCTAAGATAAACAAAATGCAAATTATAATCAAAGTAAAGACTGAGTATTTGATCTTCAACCCTAGTAAAATTTTTTTCTAAAAAAGCAGGAAAAAGATAAAAAGCTGATAAAGTTGTGGCAAATAAAATGGAGAGTAGAATTCGAGTAATGCTCTGACAAATAGCCCGTTTATTAAGTCTTTTTTGATAATACTTTTCATCCTTTTTTAAAATTAAGAAAATCAAATAAAAAACAGCAAAAAGCAAAGCAAAAGGCAAAAAGATCATTACAGAGATATTATGACTAAGCATTAAAACTACTAAACTGAAAAGCAAAGTAAGCCAACCTTTTTTTTCTTTATTAATCACTTGAATCATGCCCAATAAAATCCAGGGAAAAGCCATCATACCCCAAGCTTCACTTAAGGCACCTCTGACATAGAGATTAACGGCTCGGTAAGGAGCTAGAGTTAAGGCTGCTGCTAAAAGCAAACCGGCTCTTTCATCAATTAGTTTTTTGCCAAGTTTGTAGGCTCCAATTAAAGTTCCTGCAGAACAAATAAAAAACAAAAATTTCAACACCAAAACAATATCAAAACCTAGAAAATAAAATAGGCTCCCTACATAAAAAGGTAGAGGTGCATAGAATTCAAAAAGTGGCATGCCATAACCAAAACCAAAATTTTTAGTCCAACGAACTGGGAAATGACCTTCTTTTAAAGCTAAAGTCATTTCACTAATACGGGCTGCATGAGTATAATCATGTACTCTAAAAAACTTAGGATGAAGTAATGACCAAGAGCTAGCTAAAAAGATAAGCAGTAAAATAAAATAAACAAGTTTCTTTTTCACAGTTTCTATTGTAACGTATAGATTGTTGAAGGAGAAGCAATTAATTGAGATAATAGATTTGTATAGAAATAAAATTTATTACAAATCTAATTTAAATATGTCAAATAGGTTTAAACTAAAAAATATACAAGAAAAAGCAGTTAAAGAGAAATCTAGCTCAGCGGCTAAAAAAAAGAGTAAAAATAAACTCGATCAAAGCAAAAAAGCAAAACTGCTTTCTGGAAAACAGATTTTACTTAGGGCCACTTTACTTAGCTTTGTGTTCTTATTATGCTTCTTTTTAATCACAATTTTAGTCATTGCTTTCTCTTTATATAGAAAAGTTGATCAGTTTACTCAAGCTGCTGAAATAAGTATTCCAGAATTAAAACAAACCTTGATGTCGGGTTGGAATAAAACAGTAGTTGCCGAACAAGGCCATAAAAACATTTTAATCTTAGGCGTAGATTCTTTAGAAAATAGAGGTGATGTGCCAGCATTAACTGATACTATCATTCTGGCTTCATTGAACTTAAATTCTGGTCAAACTAAACTTTTACTTTTACCTAGGGATTTGTGGAGCGAAGAATATAAAACTAAAATCAATGCCTTGTTAGCTTATGGCCATGATCGCTTTCCTGAAAAACCTGAACGCTTTCCTAAAGTTACAATAGAGAACTTATTGAATATTCCTATTCATCATATAGTGATTGTTTCTCTAAATGATTTGGCTCAACTAATTGATTTGCTAGGTGGCGTAGAAGTAGAAATTCAAACGGCTTTTATTGATGAACAATTTCCCAGATCTAATGTAAATATCCAAACAGAGACAGATCCTGCTAAGCTTTATGAAACAGTTGAATTCAAACAAGGTAAAGAACTAATGACAGGTGAAAGAACTCTTAAATATATTAGAAGTCGCCACAGCCAAGGTGAAGAGGGATCAGACATTAGCCGTGGATTGAGGCAACAAAAAGTTATTACTGCTTTATTTAAAAAAATTTCTAATTTTGAATATCTAGCTGCTAATCCTGAACTAAGCGGAAAATTATATCGCTTTTATTTAGATAAATTTAATCAATCTTTGAATATTGAGGAGCTTATTGCTACTGCTAAAATACTATACCCACATTATCAAGAAATCACTATCTCTGGTGAAAATCTAAGTATCTATCCAGAAGAGGAGCTAGGTGTAATTACTAATCCACCTCTATGGAAATATCAAGGTCAATGGGTTTATGAAATACGTGACCTAGAAAAATTTAGAACAGAATCAAAAAATAAATTAGGCTTTGATTAAAACGCCTGTTATACTTAGTTTAATGAAAGTAAAACAATCAATTACTCAAAAACATTTAAGCAGAATTTTGCTTTTTATAATCATCTGTTTGTCACTGGCAACTGGTTATTATCAAGTTGCTTTAGAATTAGAAATAAAAGAACATAAAAAAGTAGAAGACCAATATGTGCGAGTAAGAAGCATTCTCGGTAGAGAAAAAACACAAGAATTAATTGATTTGTCTCATGAATTGGAAGAATTAGAAACAGAATTAAAAAATTAATTTTTTATGACAAAAACAACAAAGCCGACTTTACTTATTACTGGCGGAGCAGGTTTTATTGGCTCTAATTTTATTCATTATTATTTGAAAAAGCATCCTGAGCATAGAATTATTAATTTGGATGCTCTAACTTATGCTGGTAATTTAGAAAATTTAACTAGTCTTAAAAACAATCCCAATTATGTTTTTATTGAGGGTAATATTTTAGATAAAGAATTGGTTGATAAAGTTATGGATGACGTGGATATAGTAGTACATTTTGCAGCCGAGTCTCATGTAGATCGTTCAATTAAAAATCCTGATACATTTCTTCAAACAAATGTCATGGGAACTCAAGTTTTATTGGAAGCTGCCTTGAGATATAAAATCAAACGTTTTCATCACATTTCCACTGATGAAGTTTTTGGCAGTTTGGAACTTGATAGTAAAGAAAAATTCACAGAAAAAACTGCTTATGATCCACGCAGTCCTTATTCTGCTAGTAAGGCAGCTAGTGATCATTTGGTCAGAGCTTATGGAGAAACTTATGATTTACCTTTTACTATTAGTAATTGTTCTAATAATTATGGAGAATATCAATTTCCTGAAAAATTAATTGCCTTAGCTATTACTAATCTAATTGAAAATAAAAAAGTACCTATTTATGGCGATGGACTTTACGTTCGTGATTGGCTTTATGTCCAAGATCATTGCTCTGCGATTGATTTGATTTTAAGCAATGGTCAAGTGGGTGAAACTTATCTCATTGGTGGCCTAAAAAAAGATGTTTCTAACCTGAATCTAATTAAAATGATTCTCAAAATTATGAATAAATCAGAAGATATGATCGAATTCGTTAAAGATCGCCCAGGTCATGATAGGCGCTATGCTGTTGACTGGAGTAAAATTAGAAATGAATTTGCCTGGCAACCTCAAGTTAACTTGGAAGAAGGTCTGAAAAAAACTATTGCCTGGTATAAAGCTAATGCTAATTGGTGGCAAGCTTTAAAAGAAAAAAATAAAACATATTTTAAAAAACACTATGAAAATTAAATTTGTATTACAAATTCGATTAATTGAGTTTTCTGCTAAAATCTTATGACAAAACAAGATAAAAAATTAATCCCATTGCTCACCACAGGGTTAAATGGTTTAGTTGGCTCTAAATTTGCAGCTGATTTTGCTGATAAATACCGATTTGAAAATTTAGATCTTCGTCACTCTAAAAACCCAACTGATATTACTAAATACGAACAAGTGATTAAAAAATTTAAGCAATCTGCGGCTAAATCAGTTATTCATTTAGCAGCTTTCACTAATGTCAGTGCAGCTTGGGAGCAACTTGCTGATAAAAAGGGGATTGCTTATCAAGTTAATGTAAAAGGCACAGAAAATATTGTTAGGGCTTGTCAAGAAACTGGAAAACATTTAATTCATATTTCTACTGCTTATGTCTTTGATGGTGAAAAAAAAGGTTTATATAAAGAAACTGACAAAACTCATGCCATAGAATGGTATGGTGAAACTAAATTAATTGCTGAAAAAATCGTACAAGCAGCAGATCTCAGATGGACTGTCTTGCGAATTGACCAACCTTTTCGCTCAGATGATTTTGAAAAAATAGATATTGTTCATCGCATAATTAATGGTCTGAAAAATAAAAACCTTTATCCTCAGTTTGTGGATCATTATTTTGGACCAACTTTTGTTGATGATTTTGCTAAAATTTTAGACTTTTTTGTGAGAGCTAAAACAACTGGCCTTTTTCACGCTAGCAGTGGTGAAAAATGGTCTGATTTTGATTTTGCTAATTTGGTAAAACAAAGTTTGAAATTAGAAGGCAAAATTACTGAAGGAAAATTGGATGATTATCTAAAAAAAACAAAAAGACCATATCAACGAAACACAGCTCTTGATAGTAAAAAACTGAAAAAAGTTTTGGATTTTAAAATGAAAAGTATAAGGGAAGCGATAAGAGAAATTAAATTATAATTAGCTATAAATTTGATTTTATAAGCTGCTTTCTTCTCCATTCTGCTATCTTTTCATGATCACCACTGAGTAAAACCTTTGGTACTTTCCAATTCCTATAAACTTCAGGTCTGGTATATTGTGGATAAGTCAAAAACCCGGGCTCACTATGAGATTCATCTTCAATACTGGCCTCATTACCCAAAACCCCTGGGATTAATCTAGTAACTGCATCAACGATCACCAAACTAGCAGACTCACCTCCTGTTAAAACATAATCACCTATTCTAATTTCTTCATCAATTAGATGTTCTGCTACTCTTTCATCAACTCCTTCATAATGACCACAGACTATATTAAGTTTTTTAAAACTGCTATATTGTCGCGCTTTTGCTTGAGTAAAAAGTTTTCCCTTGGCTGAAGTTAAAATATTAAATTGTGATTTTTTCAAAGCCTTCGCTCCGCTCATAGATTCCAATGCTCGATCAATAGGCTCAATTTTCATCACCATTCCTGGACCGCCACCATAAGGTCGATCGTCAGTGAGTTGATGTTTGTCTGTAGCAAAATCACGAATGTTGACAATATTAAACTGAACTAATTTTTTCTCTTGAGCTCTTTTTAAAATCGAGACATTAAGACTGGACTTAAAAAAATTGGGAAAAAGAGTTAAGATATTTATCTGCATCTTGCAGATTATTATATCGTGAAATTATGTCAACATGATATGATTATTATTAAAATAAGAAAATTTAATCTATGAAAATCACAATCATTGGCACTGGTTTTGTGGGACTAGTATCAGCCGCAGTTTATGCTTCTTTAGGCCATCAAATAATTGGTCTGGATATTGATCAAAAAAAAGTTAAATCTCTAGAAAAAAGCCAAGTTCCTTTTTACGAGCCAAATTTAGAAGAGCTTTTAAAAGAACAACAAAAAAAGAAGCTACTTAAATTTACTACTGACTACCAAAAAGCTATTAAAGATGCTGAAATCATTATTATTGCTGTAGGTACACCTTCAGCTGCTGATGGTCAGGCAGACTTAAAATATCTTGATACTAGCAGTGAAACTTTAGCTCCTTATCTGAAAAAAAATACTATTGTAGCTGTTAAATCCACTGTCCCTCCAGGAGCACTTAAACGAATTGAGAAAGTAATCAAAGCCAAAACTAAAACTAAATTTTATACTGCATCTTTACCTGAGTTTCTAAGAGAAGGTAGTGCTGTGGCTGATACTTTAAATCCAGATAGAATTATCATTGGAGCGACTGATGATTTTGTTTTCAATAAGTTGGAACAATTACATAGAAGTTTTAAAGCTCCAATCTTAAAAATGAAACCAGAGTCTGCTCAAATGGCTAAATATACTGCTAATAGTTACTTAGCCACGCGAATCACTTTTATTAATCAAATTGCTAATCTTTGTGAATTAAATGGGGCTGATATAGAAGAAGTAATTCAAGGGATTGGTTTAGATAAAAGAGTGGGGAAACATTATTGGTACCCTGGTTTTGGCTATGGAGGATCCTGCTTTCCCAAAGATGTAAAAGAATTGGCAGCTTATTCTAGAGCAATTGGACAAGGAAATAACTTACTAAATAAAGTTAATCAGCTTAATGAAGATAGAATTCCTACACTTTTGGAGAAATTTGCCAAGATCGTTGAAGGATGGCAAGATAAAAAAATTAGCATACTCGGTCTTTCATTCAAAGCAAATACTGATGATATGAGAGAAGCCCCCGCTACTAAAGTCATTCCTATTCTCTTAGATAAAGGAGCAAAAGTCTTAAGTTATGATCCCATGGCGAACTGGTCAAATTCTTATCCTGATATAGAAAATCGGCAAGTGGATAGTGTTGAAAAAGCCTGTGAGAATACAGATGTAATTTTTGCTTTAATTGAATGGCCACAAATCATTAGTTTTGATTTTTCTAAAGTAAGAGAGAGTAAGAAAAATCAGTACTTTATTGATGCACGAAATCAGTTTGATCCTAAAATAGTAAAAAATTGGGGTTTCAAATATTTTGGTATTGGGAGACAATAAAACAATTATGATTAAAGGCACAAAAAAACATGAAACTATTTTAATTACTGGAGGCACAGGTTTTGCTGGTTCTCATCTAGTTGAAGCATTATTAGAAAAAAATTATCATAAAATTCATGTTACTAGCTTTGGTAAAAATACCGGCTATGTGCAGTCTTTATTGAAAAATGGGCAAATTCATCAATTAGATCTTAGTGACCAACAAGCAGCTCTTGAATTAATGAGAAAAATTAAACCTGATTATATTTACCATCTTGCAGCCTTTAGTGTAGTTGGAACTAGCTTTGAAAAAATTAGAGAAATTTTAAATAATAATCTTAATTTACAACTAAATATTTTAGAAGCAGTGGAGACAGTTGTTCCCAAATCAAAAAATCTGGTTATTGGTAGTGCTCTAGAATATAAAACTGATACTGACTCACCAAAAAAATTAAAAGAAACAGACCCTTTGGGTCCGGCTGATCCTTATGCTGTCTCAAAAGTACTGCAAGATATGCTTTCCTTTTATTATGCTAAAGTTCGTAAACTTCGAATTGTGATAGCTAGACCTTTTAATCATATTGGCGAACGCCAAGCACTAGGCTTTGTGATCCCAGATTTTGCTAGACAAATCGTAAGAATCGAACAAGGTTTAGAAAAAGTAATTAAAGTAGGTAACTTAGAATCTATCCGTGACTTTACTGATGTAAAAGATATGGTTCAGGCATATATTTTACTAATGGAAAAAGGCAAAATCGGAGAAATATATAACTTAGGGAGTAGTAAAGGTTACTCAATTAAATCAATGCTTGACTCTCTGATCGCTTTGGCCCAAACTAGAATTTCTATAAAAATTGATCAGAATAAATTTCGTCCTCTTGATGTTGAGACAGTGATCGCAGATAATAGTAAAATTGTTCAACTAGGTTGGCAAGCAAAAATTAATATTAAAATTACTTTAAGCCGTGTCTTAGATTATTGGAGAAAGGAACTATCATGAAAAAAGCATTTATCACTGGCATTACTGGCCAAGATGGATCCTATCTAGCAGAATTATTACTAGAAAAAGGATATAAAGTTTATGGTCTAACTAGGCGTACCAGTACTCAAAATTTTGCTCGTATTGAACATCTGATGCATCATGATAATATCAAATTGATTTCTGGAGATTTAATTGATCAACATTCTTTAACTTTTGCCTTAAAAGAAATTCAACCTGATGAAATTTATAATTTGGCAGCTCAATCTTTTGTTAAAGCTTCTTGGGAACAACCAGTTTTAACTGGAGAATTTACTGGTCTTGGAGTGACCAGAATGTTAGAAGCTATGAGACTAGCTTGCCCTCAGGCAAGATTCTATCAAGCAAGTTCAAGCGAAATGTTTGGTAAAGTCAGAGAGACACCTCAAACTGAAAAAACCCCTTTTTATCCTCGTAGTCCTTATGGCGTAGCTAAAGTTTACGGTCATTGGATTACTGTAAATTACAGAGAATCTTATAATCTATTTGCTGTCTCTGGCCTCTTATTTAATCATGAATCCCCACGAAGAGGCTTGGAATTTGTGACTAGAAAAATTGCCAATGGCGTGGCTAGAGTTAAGTTAGCTAAACAAAAATATGTGGAACTAGGGAATTTAGAAGCAAAAAGAGATTGGGGGTATGCTAAGGATTATGTAGTAGCAATGTGGCTCATGCTTCAACAGGACAAAGCTGAAGATTATGTAATTGCAACTGGTGAGACTCATTCAGTTAAAGAATTTTTACAATTAGCTTGTAAATTCGTAGGCATTAAGGATTGGCAAGCTATTTATAAACATAATCCTGAATTTGATCGTCCAGCTGAAGTTGATTTACTAATTGGTGATGCTAGTAAAGCTGAAAAAAAATTAGGCTGGAAACCTTCAATCAATTTTAAAGAACTTGTTAAACTAATGGTAGAAGCAGAGCTCAAAGAGGAAGGTAAAAATCTATAAATGAAAAAAGCAACAGTTATTATCCCTACCTATAACGAGCGTGGCAATATTGAGAAAACAACTCAAGCATTGCAAGCAGTTTTTAAAAAAATAAAAAACTGGCAAATGAATATGCTGGTCGTTGATGATAGTTCTCCTGATAAAACTTACGAATTGGTTAAAGAATTACAAATAGAACAAAAAAATCTTCACCTTTTACTCAATAAAGAAAAATCTGGGCTTGGTGGAGCTTATCTCAAAGGTATGAATTATGCTTTCACTAAGCTTAAAGCTGATGTGGTTTTTGAATTTGACGCTGATCTTTCACATGATCCTGAAAAAATTCCTCTGATGCTCAAAAAAATTAATGAGGGCGCTGATTTTGTACTTGGTTCTCGTTATATGAGAGGAGGTGGCATTCCTGAAGATTGGGGAATCCATCGTAAGTTCCTGAGTATTTTTGGTAATGTGATTATTAGATTAATTTTATCTAATTTTAAAATCAGAGATTGGACAACTGGCTATCGAGCTATTAAAAGGAAAGTTTTTGAGGCAGTCGGTCCTGAAATGACTGGTCAGGAATTTTCTGGTTACACCTTTCAAGTTGGATTTTTACATAAAACTCAAAAAAAAGGATTTAAAATTGTAGAAATACCTTTTAAATTTAGAGATAGAACAATTGGTAAAAGTAAGATTGGTCCTGAATTTATTATTAATAACTTAGTTTATCTTATCAGAGTCAGAGCTAAGGAAATTTTGGAACATCGAGTATTCAAATTTGTGGTAGTAGGAACTATAGGAGCATTTACTCAATTAATCACTTTACAGATCTGGCGTACAATTGGTATCTTTTATCAACTAGCTTTTTTCATGAGTATTGAATGTTCAATTGTAGTTAATTTTACTCTCAGCAATTTTTGGACTTTTTCTGATAGAAAATTAAAATTAAGACAGGTTCCAGTAAAATTTGTTCAATTTAATTTGGCTGCTGGAGGTTCAATTGTGATTCAACAAATCATTGCTCTTTTAGGAGAATTTTTGATTGGTTTAAAGCCTCTCTTTAAAATTCCAATTATTGGCGCTATCTTTGATACTGGTATGTTATATGCGGTGATTGGTATTTTGGTGGGTATGTTCTGGAATTTTTTTGCTTATAATAAATTTATCTGGAAGGCCAAAAAAGAAAATTAAATCTTATCAATCTTATTCTGCTCTATGAGATTATTGAATTCCCTTAAATTGATGAAAAAAAATTGTCTGAAACAAAAAAATTTGGGGTTTCAATTTATCTTGATTTTAATTTTAGTTTTTGCTGCTTTTTTTAGACTTTTCAATTTAAAAGGATCTTTACAATTTCAAGGAGATCAAGGTAGAGATGCAATTATTGTTTCTAAAATTTTTAGACAAAAAGATCCTGTTTTCATTGGGCCAGTTACTAGTGTGGGAAATATGTATCTGGGTCCTCTTTATTACTACTTCATGCTACCTTTCTTATGGCTTAGCTACCCTAGTCCAATGGGGCCTGTTTATGCTGTGGCTATTTTAGGGATTATCACTGTTTTTTTAATTTACAAGTTTAGCAAAAAAATGCTCGATAGAAATACTGCCTTAATTGCTACTTTCTTTTTTGCATTCTCCTCTACAGCGGTGATCTATACTAGATTTAGTTGGAATCCCAATCCTGCGCCTCTGCTTGCTCTCTTAATGATTTTTAGCACTTACAAAGCTTTAAAAGATGAAAAATATTGGGTTTTGGTTTTTCTTTTTTTTAGTATTCTGATTCAACTTCACTATTTAACAATCTTGAGTTTAGTCAGCGCTGCTATATTGGCTTTAGGACAATTTATAAACTTAAGTCTCGCTGTTAAAAATAAAATTAAAAAAAATAAAAAAATAACTTTAAAAACAAAAATTCTGCTTTTCTTCAATCATACAAAAAAATTCTTGTTTTTTAATTTTCTTGGTTTAGCTATCCTTATTTTTTCATTCACACCTATTATTTTATTTGATTACAAACATGAGAACTTAAATCTCAAAGCCTTTCAAAATTTATTAACTAAAGAAGAAAACTTCAGTCATAGTGCCAATTTAAGTTTAAGTAAAAAAATTACTAAAACCATTGCTGAAACTGAAGGTAGAGCCATGCATATCTTATTTGAGTACAACTTAGGTAAAAACAGAAATTTAAATCGTTTTTTAAACTTTTTCTTTATTATTGTTCTTTTTTATAGCTTAGCTAAATTAGCAAAATCTAAAGAAAAAGAAGATAAAAACAAACTTTTGGGATTAGTTGTAATTTTAGTTTATCTGTTTACTGGTATCTTAGGCACTTCTACCTACCAACATACAATTTTTGATCACTACATAGCTTATCTTTTTCCAGTAGCTGCCATTGTTTATGGTATAGTTTTTAGTCAATTAAACAAAAAAATAATTGGACAAATACTTAGTTTAAGTTTTCTAATCCTTTTCCTTTATTACAATTTAGCGCGTATGCCACTTGGTAGTTTAGGTTGGACAATTGATGATATTAAAAGAACTAGTGATCAAATTTTAAAAAGAGTGACTGAAGGAGAAAAATATAATATTGTTTTATTATCTGAGTCAGGAGATATTGATGGTCAAAATTATCGCTATTTTTTAACAACTAGTGACCGTCAACCAGTTGAAATAGAACAACGAGGTGAAGTTGAAACTCTTTTTATTATTAATGAAGATAGACAACTTAAAAAGGTGACTGACTCACCAATCTATGAGATAGTTGTCTTTCCAAATAAGAAACCTGCTGAGGTTTTTGAAATAAAAAACGGGCCAGAAATTACTGTTTTAAGAAAACAATGAGTCTTAATAATTCTAAGTTAACTTTTTCCCTAAAAAAGGATAAGATAATAATATGTTTAAAAAACCATATTTATCTATTGTTATTCCCTCTTATAATGAGATGGAAAATTTAAAAAGAGGAGTACTTGATGAAGTACTACATTACCTTAAAAATCAAAACTATGATTGGGAATTGATTTTGAGTGATGATGAATCTAGTGACGGAACTATTGAATTTTTAGAAAAATTTGCAAAAAAGCATGCGCAAATCAAAGTAATTAAGAATCGCCACAAAGGTAAAGGACCTACTGTTAAGGCTGGAATTCTACAAGCAAATGGCCAGTGGCGTTTATATACTGATTTTGATCAATCAACCCCAATTCAAGAAGTAAAAAAATTATTAAAATATACTGATAGATATCAAGTCATTATTGGCTCTCGTGAAATTAAAGGAGCCTTACGAGCTAAAGAACCATTTTATCGTCATTTAATGGGTAGAGGCTTTAACTTCTTAGTTAGATTTTTTGCTGTTAGAGGCTTGATGGATACTCAGTGTGGCTTTAAACTATTTTCTGAGGAAGCAGCTGAAAAACTGTTTAAAAAACTTTATGTTTATGGGGGTAGAAGACAAATTAGAGACGCCTTTACTGGGGCTTTTGACGTAGAATTACTTTATTTAGCAAGAAAATTTGATTTTAAAATTAAAGAAGTAGCCATCAAATGGAAACATTTTAAAACAGAACGCGTTAGCCCAATCAAGGATTCATTTAGAATGTTTAGAGATATTTTGAGAATTAGAAAAGCTGATATTTTGAGAAGATATGCTTAAGTTTATGCCAAGTACAAAAAAATTATTTTTTAAACTAAGTTTAGTTTCCTTTTTTCTGTTATTAATTCTTTATTCAGTTTTAACTTATTCTTTAACTGATCCTAACTTAGTTTTAATTCAATGGCAGCCTTATTGGCAATTTCAGATTTTAATGTGGAAAAATTTTTTTCTAAACCGGAGACTCTTAACTTATGCTTATGCCTTAATTGTCAATCTCTTATTTTTCAATTATTTTTTGATTATTAAAAAAATTAAAGAAGAAAGAGAAGAGAAAGAACTATATAGATTAGATAAGCCAGATCGAAAAAAATCAACAAAATTATTATCTAGATCAATGCTAAATAATAAAAAAAAACTAATACTTTACTTTTTATTACTGATCTCACCTCTAATTTTTAGTTATAACGCCCTATCTCACGATGTCTTTAATTATATTTTCAATGCCAAAATGGTGCTGATTTATAAAGCTAATCCTCATCAACAGGTGGCTTTAGATTTCGCTCATGATCCTTGGACTAGATTTATGCATAATACTCACACTCCAGCGCCATATGCTTATGGTTGGACAATTTTTTCTCTTTTGCCCTATTTATTGGGATTTAATAAATTCCTAAGTACTTGGCTGCTTTTCAGACTCTTGAGTATTTTAAGCATTATTTTACTTTTTATTACTGTTCTTTATCTCAAAAAAGAAAAAATTAATCAAAATAATTTTTATAATTACGCTTTGTTATTTCTTAACCCACTGCTTCTAGTAGAGCTAATCTCCAATTCACACAATGATTTATGGATGATGCTGCCAGCGATGCTGGCTTTAGGTTTAATTTTTAAGAAAAAAACAAAAAAAACAATACTTTTATCTTTTCTATTATTGCTTTTTTCTATTTCTAGCAAATATGCTTCCGCTGTTCTCTTACCTATTTGGCTTCATTTTCTTTTGAAGAAAAATTCAGTTTATAAACGACTTCAAAAAAATATTAAAAAAATATTAGTTAAAACTAAATTAAAAAAATTAGCTGCTTTTTTAAGCATAGATAAAATTAATTGGCAAACAATAGCCAGTTTATTGTTTTTCATTCCCTTATTTACTAGCCGCTCTCAACAATTTCACCCATGGTATCTAACATGGATATTAGTTTGGTTACCTTGGATTAAGCAATCAAGCTGGAAGAGAACAATTTTGATTTTCTCTTATACTTCAATGCTAAGATATGTTCCTTGGATTTATGCTGGCGGATTTAATGATGCCATTATTTTTAGACAAAAAATGATTACTTGGATAGTGCCAGTGATTTATTTACTTTTCAAAGGATTAAAAAAATATTATCTTTTTTCTTCAAGAGGCAGTGCTTCTTGAAGAAAATAAAAATTAAATTCTATGTTTAAAATATTGCAGAAAAAAAAGATGACTTGCTTACTAATAGTTAGTTTTTTTATTATTTTCTATCTGCTTTCCCATTTATATAGATTAACAGCCTTGCCTGTCTTTGCTGATGAGTCAATCTATATTCGCTGGGCTCAACTCATCATGGAAGATTGGCAACGTTACCTTGTTTTTGCCATGAATGATGGTAAAACTCCTTTATTTATCTGGTTTTTAGTTCCTTTTCAATTTCTATTTAACGATCAACTCTTTGCTGGAAGATTTGTATCAGTGCTGGTTGGTCTAATTCAAGTCTTTGTTCTGGCTAAAATAGTTAAGGCTCTCAAAGGAAAGTTAGTTGCTCAATATACCGCTATTATTTTAGGCTGTATTCTACCTTTTTGGTATTTTCATCATCGTATGGCATTAATGGATAGTTTACTAACACTATTTTTATCGCTCACATTTTTTTATTTAATTAAAGTTAATCAGCAGAAGAACTTTAATAAATATTTACTCAAATTTAAAATTCTCAGTCAAACTCAATTAGCTAAACTTTATAATAGCCAAGCAATTTTAGCAGGTCTGTTTTTTGGTCTAAGTTTACTGACTAAACTACCAGCAGTTTTATTTATTCCCACTTTCTATCTTACACCTTTTTTAAATCAGAAAAAAAATTTCAAAGCTTATTTAATTAGCATGAGCCAGAACTCAATGGCCATCTTTTTAGGATTAGCCATCTTTCTATTGTTAAAACTCCACCCAGCTTTTGGCCAGCTTTTTAATCGAGGAAATGACTTTCTTTATCCTTTATCCGAGATCATAACTGGTGCTTGGCAAGACAGTTTAAAAAATCTTCCCAAATATTTAAGCTTTTTCTTTAGTTACTTAAGCATACCTGTAGTAGTACTTCCTATTTGGGCTGCTGTCAAAAGTAAAGAAAAAATTAAACATTTTTTTCTTTTATTAATAGCTCTTTCTTTTTTCTTACCAATTCTAATCTTGGGCAAAGTAGTTTATGCTCGCTATTTTATGCCTGCAATTATTAGCATTACTTGCTCAGCAACTTTAGCCTTTGAAGAACTTTATCAAAGATTTAGAAAAGAAAAATTAGAAATTTCAAAAAAAATATTGAAATTAACTTTAATTCTCTTAGTCGGCCTAACTGTCTTGCAAAGTTTTAAATTTATTTATTATTCTATCTTTAACATTAATAAAATCCCTTTTGTAAAAGAAGACAAAACTCAGTATCTTTATGAATGGTCAGCTGGCTTCGGAGTCAAAAAAGCAGTCACTTATATCCAAGAACAAGCTAAAAATAAAAAAGTATTAGTAGCTACTGAAGGATATTTTGGTACTTTACCAGATGCAATCCTAATGTACCTACATCGTAGAGATGTAAGTAATCTGAGAATAGAAGGTATTGGTCAACCAGTGCGTGAGTTAAGAGAAGATTTCCTTAAGCAAACTCCAAACTATGATCAAGTAATCTTAGTAGTTAATTCTCATCGCTTGGATTTAAGAATTGAAGAAAAATTTAAAATTCGCGAAGATTGCAGACCAGATAACTCCTCATGTCAAGAAATTTGGGATATTACAGAATTTAGCAAAACTCAACTAAAACTTCTAGAATAGAAAAATACTGAGCAGCCAAGTTAAAACTGAACTTTCTTAATTAGCTCTATACTCAACAATCCTGAAAAAGATAATTTTTATCAAAAAAACAACAAATTGTCCTGAATTTTTTAATCTTTTTTTAATCTTTCTACTGTAAACTGCTAAACATGAAAAAAAACAATCTTCCCAACCTGAATAATAGTAAGATTCTAAAACATGCCTGTAGCACTCCTTTAACTAATATATTGATTAATCTAGAACTCGCCCATGCTTGTCTCACTAACAGTAAGGTGAAACTAAACTACAAATACTACTTAGAACAAGCTAGTTTAGCTGCTCAATATCTAAAATCTGTATTAGATACAGTTGATAATCAACCTGGCAAAATAGAAAATTTTTTATTGAAACAAGCTATTCAAGAAGTGGTGGCACTAAGTCAAAGAAAACGAGAAAGAATTTATCTTATCTCATATTTGAAATTAAAAAACAAAGTAATGATAAAAGGTAATAAATTTTATTTCCAAGAAGCTTTGATTTGCCTTTTGAATAATGCTTTTGAAGCTTATCAAAAAAATGCTAGAAACAAAGCAGTGATTCTCTCGGCAAAGCAAGATCAAAAAAAAGTTGAAATCAATATCACTGATGGTGGACAAGGGATTAACTGGTTAAAACAAAAACTAATCCCATTTTTTAGCTTAAGTGATAAAAAAAACCATCGTGGAATAGGTTTGGATTTTGCAAAGCAAACAATCGAAACTCATTTCCATGGTAAACTTAAAATTTTTAGTAAAAAAGGTAAAGGTACTAGAGTAAAGATTATTTTTAATCTTGCCTCAACTGATAACCAAAACCCTTAACAGTTTTAATTAATGAACCATAACTACCTAGCTGCATCCGTAGTCTTCTAATATAAACAGCAATTGATTTGAAAGAAGGAACTTTACTTTCTCCAATATATAAATGAGAAACAATCATTTCTTTAGTGACTGTTAGATTTTTATATTTAAATAATAGTGTTAAAAGATCAGCTTCTTTGCGTCTAAGAGTGAGTTTAACTTTTTTGTTTTGTAATAAACCTGTATCTGGAAAAAATTTGAAAGTTCCAATTTTAAAACTTTCAAATTTAATTATTTTTTCTTTTTCTAACAAACTCTGAATTCGTAGAATTAATTCTGGAAGAACAAAGGGTTTAGTTAAATAATCATCAGCACCATTGGATAGACCAGCTAATTTATCAAATATTTGTTTTTTTTGACTAAGGATTAAAGTACGAGTCGAATAACTTAAAGCATCTAAATAAGCTAATAAATCTAAACCATCACCATCATCGAGCACACGATCAATAATTGCTAAAGAAAAATTTTCTTGACTAATCAATTGGCAAGCTCTACTTAAGCTGCGTGATTTTTTGACTCCATAACCCTTGCTCAATAAAACTTCTTCAAGGGAATTAGCTAGAGAAAAATCATTTTCGACCAAAAGAATTTTTGTCATTGTGCTGATGCTAACTTAAAACTTATAAAAAGCAAGCCGTGAACTTATTAATTAATTTTGATATACTTTAGCTTTAGTTTGAAAATTAAGTGATTTATGTATAACTTAATAATCCCGGATAGTGAAATGGCATCACAACTGACTCTGAATCAGTTATTCTAGGTTCGAATCCTGGTCCGGGATCTTTTATTTTCCCTCAAGACAACGTCACTATAACAGCGTTACCATTAGCACGGTTCGAACCTTTTTGGGTGTATAATTACAATATTATGATCAATACAATTCTCTCTGACTTTTCTTTAGTAATTCTTTTTCCAAAAGACAAAACTTATACAGGTAAACTTAATGATCTTCACGCTAAGTTAACAGCCGAGCAAGGAGATTACAACTTTTTTGAATACTTTGAATTAAATCAAGAATTGTTAGATTTTTACAAACAATTAAAAGAAAATTATTCTGTGAATGTTTTCACAACAGGTGTAGTACAAAATGTTCCAGCTGTTAGAGAAATTATTGATCCAATTTTCGATAATATTCACACAGCTAAAGATTATGGTGTTGATAAAAAAGACCCTGAAGCTTACAAATTGATTGCAGAAAAATTAGGAAAGAGAACAGAAGAAATTTTATTTACTGATGATAAAGAAAAAAATATAACTGCTGCTAAAGAAGCTGGATTAACAGCGATTAGTTATAAAAATGTTCCACAACTTAAAAATGATTTGGAAAAAATATTAAATGAATAAAAAACAACAATTCAATAAAATCGGAGTAGTAGGTACAGGAGCTGTAGGAGGCTTTTTTGGAGCTAAATTAGCTTTAGCGGGATCTTCAGTAGTTTTTCTTTCTAGAGGCAAGAATCTCGAAAAGATGAAAAAAGATGGTTTGACTTTGGATTCTTTAGGCGAAGTAACAGTAATTAAAAATGTAATTTTTACTGACGATGCTAGTCAACTAAATGATTGTGATCTAATTTTATTTACAGTTAAATCATATGATACTTTGAATACTATCGAGCAAATCAAGGATCATGTTAAAGAAAACGCTATTATTCTTACACCACAAAATAGTATCTCTAATGATAAGTTGCTGGCCCAAGAATTTGGTAATGACAGAGTCATTCCTGGGTTTGCTAAAGTTGGTGTAGGTATGCCAAAGCCAGCTTATGTTAAACATACTAGCTTGGGTATTATTAATTTTGGAGAATATGATGGTAGTGTTTCTGAAAGAATTAAAGCTTTAGAAAAACTTTTTTTAGATGCTGATGTTGAAGCAGTGGTTCATGAGAATATCCAAGTTTCAAGATGGAAGAAATTTATTTGGAATTCTACTTTTAATATTATTGCTGCTATTGTTGAACAACCTTTAGATGTAATTTTAGATCACAAACCCTCTTATGATTTATGTGTTAAGACAATCAAAGAAATTGAACAAATTGCTATTAAAGAAGGAATAGATTTTGGAAATGAAGATGTTGTTGAAGCAAGAATGGCATTATCTAAAAAATTAGGTCATTTTAAACCATCTACTCTTGAAGATGTAGAAAAAGGAAAGCCAATTGAATTAGAGGCTTTTACAGGAACAGTAATTGAGTTGGCAGAGAAGTATGATTTAAATGTTCCAATTAATAAAACGCTTTATTCTTTGCTATCTTGCAAGGTGAAAAAGTAAAACACGTTCCTACATAGTACACTAGTGCGATCAAAGGATTGATAAATCAATATATTTTTACATATTTACCCACGTTTATAAAATAGAGTTATAATTTCATTATGAAAATAAAATTTATTTGTCTTAACTTATATGAAGGTGGGCTTTTATTTGATGATGTTTTAGAATTTTTAGAAAAAGAAAAACCAGATGTTATAGCTTTTCAAGAAGTAAATGATAGTAAAGAGAAAAATCTTCCTAAGAATCTGAGATCTATTGAAGTTTTAAAAGAATTTTTTAAAGACTATGATTATCACTTTGCCCCAGAATCTTTATGTGTAAGAAAAGAAGGAAAGATTGAAATTGGTAATGCTATTTTTTCTAAATTTCCTATCTTAAATAATTCAGTTTGCTTGTGACTTTACTGCTATCTAGCTAAATCTATTTTTAACAATTGACTTTCATGAAAAATAGCATATATTATTTCAATATTAATATTTTAAAAATGTGTCTTTTTTACTCTTGTTTAAGAGCTTAAAGGCATGCCAGATAAAAATAAAGACCTCTTTTTAGAGGAAGAGGAAGACCCTCCTCCTAGTTTAAGAGATTTAAATATCTTTTTAGAATCATCAAGTCATGATGATTTTTTTATTGAAAATTTTTCTAACGATTACTTGGATGATTTTAAAAACGAATATTCCATTTTTCAAACTCCTAATAAACAGTCTACTAATTTAGTCCCAGGCGTTAAAGTTGAAATTATTAGAGATTTGCCTCAATGTGAACAGTTATGGCGTTTTTTTAGTCCCCTGGAAAGTTTATTTGATACTTGGGAATTTCGTTATGCTTTCTATCTTGCTTATAAACATAGCCCGTATTTTATTTTATTAAAAGAAAAAGGAGAAAAACTAGCCTTATTGCCCTTATGGTACGAAGCTGATCGGAAAAAATATTTTTGGTTTGGTAGTTGGTGGCAAGAGGACAATAGTTTTTTTGTTAAAGATTTAAATTATGTACCGATGTTACTTGACTTAGCCTTACCTCCCTTACATCTCAATGCCATTAAGGCTTCTACTATTCATAAATTAAGAGAAATTAACAATTCTATTGACTTCCAAGCAGATGATCCTAAATATATAGTGAATTTAAGAAATCTTAAACAGGCTGATGATTTTATTGCTAATTTAAAGAAAAAACGACGCTACAATATAAAACGTGATCAAAAAAGAATCAATGAATTGAAACCTAAGATTATTTATAATCGTTTCGAAGATTTTGATAAATTAGTTGAATTAAGTAAAAAAAGATTTTGTGAAAAAAATGAAAGTACTGATTGGGAAGATCCCCGTAGAGTTGAGGCTTTTAAACAAGTAATAAAGCTAGCTAAGAAAAAAAGGACTTATCAGATAAGAATGATTAGTATTGAAATTAATAAAAAAATTGCTGCTATTGATTTAATAGCTATTTATAAAAAGAATTACTATCCTCTAAAATGTGCTTACAATGTGGCAGAATTTCCTGGAATAGGAAATTTTACTAATCTCTTTGAAATAGAAGATGCTTTAAGCTTAGGGATGAAAAAAATAGATTTTCTAGAAATGAGTTATGGTTGGAAGGATAAATGGTTTGAGAGTATTCCTCTATATAAACTAGAAAAAGATAAATAGCAATGAAAAAAATACGTATTTTTTCTACTAGAACAGATGACTATCTAAAAAAATTTCGAATTCAAGCAAAATTAATGAATCTTAAAATTGAAATCTATCGTTATGAAAACTTTTCTTTTGAAGACAATAAACTAACTTATATAGGAAGAAAAAAATTTCCTAACTTTACAAAACAAGATGTAGTTTTTTTTAGAAGATCAGCCTATGAAAAGATTAAACAACATTTCTGGTTAAGATTATTAGCTACTTTAGCTAGGGATGCTGGAGCCAAAGTTTTAAACGAAGACTTTATGGTAAATTTCCCTTTACATAGTGGCAAATTATTTCAAGCAGCTTATTTTGCAGCATATAATATTCCCCATATCTCAACTTATAGATTAGGTAGAAAAATTAAAACCAATCATTTTCCATTATTAATCAAAAAAAGATATACTGCTTTTGGTCGAGATTCTCATTTGGCAAAAAATTCCCAAGAATTATTGGCTATTAAAAAAAAGATCAAAGGATTAGATTCTTTTGTAGTTCAACCTTTTTTAGATCTAGGGCGTGATATCAGAGTAGTTATCCTAGATAAGAAAATTCTAGGTGCTGTCAAAAGAGTAGTCAATGTTAGAGAGGATGGACATGTGGGTGTTAAAGTAACTGAGAAAGTTAAACTAAGAAAGGCAGAAATAGAAATCGTAAAACAAGTCTTAAATATCTTTGATCTAGATTTCGCAGGCTTGGACTTATTCACCAGTAAAACTGGAAAACTCTGGCTAGGAGAAATTAATTTTTTTCCCAACTTCGAAAGCTATATCAAAATAAGTGGTGAAAATATCTTTAAACTAATTTTATCAATGATGAAAAATTCTTAAACAAATTTTTCTTTTCCATTCAATTTAAAATCAAATTCATCAGTTATAATAAAGTCCGTGGCTAAGACTAAAATTGATTTTAATTCTCAGTTTAAACAAGCTCTGAATCTATTTAAAAATAGTAAAAAGCATCTTTTTATCACTGGTAAAGCTGGTACTGGTAAATCTACTCTACTCGATTACTTTCGTAAGCAAAGCAAAGAAAAATTAGTAGTACTTGCACCAACTGGAGTTGCAGCTCTAAACGTAGCAGGCGAAACAATTCATTCTTTTTTTGCTTTTTGGCCTAATATTTCTCTTAAAGAAGCAGCTCATTTGGGTAAAACAGTTGGCAGAAGAAGAAAACTTTATAAAGAACTTAGCACACTAGTGATTGATGAAATTTCAATGGTCAGGTCAGATTTTTTAGATTGTGTTGATGTTTTTCTCAAAAATGCCAGAAAAAGTGAAAAACCCTTTGCAGGTATCAGGTTAATTTGTTTTGGTGATCTGTATCAATTACCACCTGTAGTCAGAAGAGAGGAATATAATGAACTTCTCCAAGTCTATGAATCAGAATATTTTTTTTCTAGTCATGTTTTTAAAGATTTGCTCTCAGCTAATCCCAGCCAATTAGAATTTCTAGAACTAGAAAAAATTTATCGACAAACTGATCAGAAATTTATTGATTTCTTAAATGCTATTAGAAACAAAAGTATTAAGCATCAAGAACTTCTGAGCTTAAATCAACGACTGATTGACGCCGATCTGGAAGCTTTGCCTGAAAAAGCTATTATTCTGACTGCCACTAATCGTTTAGCAGAAAGTATTAATTTAGAAAAATTAAAAAGACTTGAGAGTGAAATCCATAGCTTTGATGGCCTAGTGACTGGAGAATTTGAACGATCAGCTTATCCCACTGATGAGCTTTTAAATCTTAAAACCGGAGCACGGGTAATGATGGTCAATAATGATTCTCAAGATCGCTGGGTGAATGGCAGTATGGGTACTATTACTGCTTTTAAACAAAATGAAAAATGTCCAGATCTAAAAACAGTAGAAGTAAAACTTGATTCAGGTTTGTTAACAGAGGTCTATCAATACATCTGGGAATTAAGTGAATCCTATTTTGATCAGGAAAGCAAAACAATTGAGAGAAAAGTAATTGGCAGCTTTACTCAGATGCCAATGCGTTTAGCTTGGGCTGTGACTATTCATAAAAGCCAAGGCAAAACATTTGATGAAGTGGTGATAGATTTAGGTAGAGGAGCTTTTGCTTATGGGCAAACTTATGTAGCCCTGAGCCGTTGTACTAGCTTAGAAGGCCTATATTTAGCTAGAGCTTTAAGACACAATGATTTGAAGGTTGATTACAAAGTAGTTAATTTTTTAAAATCAATAAAATCATAAAGAACTTTACAATTTTTGATGTTATTAATATAATCGTATTATATGGGTCTTATAAGACTATATTAAAAGGTATCAAATAATTATGCCAAAAGAAATAAAAATTGCTATTGTTGATGATAGTGATGCTAGTAGGTTCATGACTAAAACTTTTCTGGAGCGAAGTAAACTGGCTCAGATAGGTCTTGAAATAAACCAGTTTGCTTATCCAGAAGATTTACTTGAACCAGCATCTTTAATGGATATTATTATTTTAGATCATTCCTTTGGAGAAGGTCGATACACAGGAATACAGATGTTGCCTGTCTTAAAAAGACGATTTCCACATGCTATAATTATAGGTCTCTCAGCTCACCAAAATTTTTTAGAAAAATTTATTTTAGCAGGTGCAAATAATGTAGTTTTAAAAAGAGAACTTAGACTACTTCCTATTGTGATTGCCAATCTGCTTGCATCTGGATAAAAGATCATGTCAAAAGAAAGACCAATTCTAGCAGTAGTAGATGATGATCCAGACAATATATCTATAATTAGAATAATAATGGCTAGATTTCTTCCTAATTGGCTAGTCATAGGTTTTACTTCTCCCACATTTTTATTATCTTATAAAAAACTTGGGTTTAACTTACCATTATCTAATGGAGAATTGATCTTAGATGCAATTCTTTTAGATTATTTTTTTGGCCCTCAGCATCCAGTCGGGCCCCAGTTTGTGCCTCATTTAAGAGAAAAATTTGAAAAAGCTAAAATCATTGGCTGTTCTGCTGAAGAAGCAAATTATCCTGCTTTAGAAGAGAGTGGTGTAGATATTACTATTGTTAAAAATAATCCTCAGGCATTTATAGAAGGTTTAATAAATTTCTTAAAAAACATTAACTAAAGTTAGTTTTCTGCAAGATTTATTTTACAACTAAGTTTATAATCTGCATTATGGCAAAAGATAAATTTTCTGCGACCTGGGTATCTCATTCTTCAATTACTGATTTTTTGCAATGTCCTCGAGCATATTATTTAAAAAATGTTTATCGTGATCCACAAACTAATCGTAAGATACAAATAATGAGTCCTCCTCTAGCTCTAGGCCAAGCTGTGCATGATGTTCTGGAATCTTTATCTATTATCCCTACTGCTGAAAGATTTAAAGAATCTTTGATTGCTAAATTTGATCGTAGCTGGAAAAATCTAAGCGGTAAAAAAGGTGGGTTTTTTGACGAAAATACAGAACAGCGTTATAAAAGAAGAGGTGAAGAGATGCTACGCAAAGTAATGGATAACCCTGGACCACTTAAAAGATTAGCTATCAAAATTAAACAAGATTTACCTTCTTTTTGGTTATCAGAAGAAGATGAAATTATTCTGTGCGGTAAAATTGATTGGCTAGAATATCTCAAGGATACTGATAGTGTCCATATCATCGATTTTAAAACCAGTAAAGTAAAAGAAAATGATGATTCTTTGCAACTCCCCATTTACCATCTCTTAGTACACAATTGCCAGCAAAGAAAAGTAGATCAGGCTAGCTATTGGTATCTAGGATTGGAAGATGGTCTCAGTGAAAAGGAGTTACCTGATCTAGAGGAGGCTGAAGCAGAAATTTTAGAAATAGCTAAAAAAATGAAATTAGCTAAAAAATTAAAACATTTTAAATGTCCTCAAGGAGAAAACGGTTGTTTTGCTTGTAGACCCATGGAAGAAATTCTTAAAGGTGAGGCAGAGCTGATTGGTCAAGATAAATTTGGTAGAGATTTGTATATCCTTAAAAAGACAAATCAAGAAGAAGAGAATACTGGCAGTATCATTCTCTAAATTTTTAAAGTTTAAAAAATCTTAATCAACTATTATTGTTTGTCCATCTGTTTTTAACTGTATTTTAATTTCTTCAAATTGCATCTCTTTAGTTTTATTATTGATCTTAACTTGTACTAAAAGGCCATTCATCACAGAATTTTGCCAGTACTGATCAAAAACAAAATTACCCAGTGAATAGTAAATAGTTTTATTTTTATAAACTTCTTTATTCTGCACTACATGAGGATGATGACCAATAATTAAATCTACCCCAGCATCAATAAATTGGTGAGCTAAGTTAACAGTGGCTGTATTGGCTACTGTCAGATACTCTACTCCCCAATGAGGATAGAGAATTAATAAATCTGCCTGCTCTTTAGCTTCCTGGATATCTTCTAATACTGCCTCCAGAGATCCGGCCAAGAATTGGTTAAAATTAATCAAAGCAATTCTCAATCCTTTTTCTTCAATCATAATCCATCTCTTAATAGAATTTCGACCCACATTGCCGAAATATTGAATATTTTTTTCTTGAAGATAATTAATGCTTTGCTCTAAACCTTTTTCACCAAAATTAAGAATATGGTTATTACCTAAGTTAACGATTTTAATATTATGCTTAAGCAAAGTTTCTGCCAAACTAGGATCAAAAGTAAAAATGTAATTACTAGGAGAACCGGGGATCGAGCCTGCGCTTTTGGACTGAAAATTAGTAATTGGACCTTCAAGATTAGTAACAACAAAGTCATTAGCTATTAATGTTTCTTTTACTCCAGCGAAAATATAATCATTGCCTGATTTTTTAGCATAGTAGCGAATTAAACGGTCAAACATTAAATCACCAGTAAAAAGAATTTTCACTATTTTCTCTTCACTATTACTTTGATTTTGATTGTTTTCTGCTAAAGTTAATTTTGTTTTGACAAGAGCTTTAGCTCTTTTTGTTGAAGAAAATAAATGACTAGAATCCAAGGAAATTGTTTGACCTTTGAAATAAAAAAAAGAAACAGCAACTAACACCAAACCCACTAATAATAAAAGGAAAATTAATTTTTTTAGCACGAATCTTAAGTCGAGTATATCAAAAAACTAAAGCCAGCAAAAGTAAAAATTTCTGCTATACTTTAAAACTATGGATCAAAAAAAAATTCTTTTAGCTGCTATCCCTTTTATAGTAATTTTATTTTTTACATTTAAACTTGCTTTCAGACAAGATACTGATTCTTTGGATTTAAGCAGCCAGCAAATAGCAGCAAGTGAGACTTTAGACTTAGAAGCAAATACCAAATCCAAAAATTACCAACTTGAAGATACAAAAGTAGAATTAGAAAATAATCAAGTAAAAGGAGCCATGAGCAATAAAGAACTTCCTAAGCCAACAATGCAGATAGATATTAGCAAAAAATACACTGCTGTTTTAAATACTAGCCAAGGGATAATTAAAATCCAATTAAATGTAAAAGAGACACCAATTACTGCTAATAATTTTGTTTATCTAGCTAAAAACAATTTTTACAATGACACTATTTTTCACAGAGTGATCAAAGGTTTTATGATCCAAGGTGGAGATCCTCTCGGTGATGGTAGTGGCGGACCTGGATATAGATTTGAAGATGAGCCTTTTACTGGTCAATATACTAGAGGGACTGTGGCTATGGCCAACGCTGGTCCTAATACCAATGGTAGTCAATTTTTCATCATGCACCAAGACTATAACTTACCAGCTAATTATGTTATTTTTGGCCAGGTGCTCGAAGGTATGGAGGTGGTTGATAAAATTGCCAATGTTGAAGTTACCAGTAGTAGAAGTGGCGAAGCTTCCCAACCGGTTCAGCCAGTGCTAGTACAAACAGTTGAGATTTTAGAAGAGTAAATATTGTTTAAATATTCCCAATTTTTCGTGCAATAAAGCTATAAGGCTAATATAAGTTTACTGATCTCTGACAGCCAGCAACAGGGAGAGAGCTTTTCACTAATTCCACAAATAGTAAACTCCTGCTTTTCTTTGAGGTAAAATAAAAGCTGACAAAGAATTTGGCAAAAACATCTGATTAGTAGAACTTAAGAAACTTTCAAACCAACCAAAATCTTGATATTCCACAACTGTAGGATCAGTAATTGCGGCTAAATCACTAGCCAAGTCAATTGCTTCATCTAGACCACCTAGTTCATCTACTAAACCATGTTCATAAGCCTGCTTACCCGAATAAATTCTACCATCAGCTAATTTTCTGAGTTTATTCTCATCAATTTCTCTTGATTCAAGAATGCGATCAATAAACTGTTCATAAGCGTCAGAGATAATTGATTGAAAAATTTCTTTATCTTCTTCAGTAGTTGACCTAGAGGGAGAACCCAAATCTTTGAATTGACCTGATTTATAGGTATTAACACTGACACCAATCTTCCCATAAAGTTCAGTTAAATCAGGAGTCATAGCAATCACACCAATAGAACCAGTAATAGTAGAAGGATTGGCTATGATTTTATCTGCAGCACTAGCAATATAGTAGCCTCCTGAAGCTGCTACTTCCCCAAAAAGCATCAACACCACTTTTTGCTTTCTTAATTCTCTAATCTGTTTATAAATTTCATCTGAAGCCACCACTCCTCCACCTGGAGTATTTAGATGCAAAATGACTGCTTTAACTTCATCCTTTTTAGCTAATTCATTAAAAATTTCTCTTGTTCTACTGCTGCTGATCAAAAAGGGATTAAAATCAAAAGGACTTGAGCTATCACTTGTTTCTACAATTTCACCAGTGAGCCTTACCACCACGATTTGATTATCGCCTCCTTCTCTAATTGTTTTACCAAATTTTGAAGATTCTTCAGCTGAACTACCTTTTGCTGCCAGCACTATAATTAAAATGATAATAGCCAAGACAAGAGAACCTAGAACTTTTGCTAAAGCAAACCATAATTTAAAAAAAATAGTTAACAAGTTTTTTAAAAAAGTTGTGACTTTATCTGTGTTCATAAATTTATTTTATCCTTAATAATTGTTGAAGGCTAGAGAGAATTACAATTTTTCCTAAGCAAAGCTTAATAATTCTGGCTTTAAAAGCATTGCTAAACCAATCAAAATCATTAGAATTCCTCCAATCAAATGAGAATATCTAGCATACTTTGAATTCAAGCCTACCATTTGTAATGTTTTCATTGCTACAACAAAAACAAAAATATCATCGAGCATAAAAATGAAAATATAAAAAACTAAATAAAGATAGTATTGCCAAGTAGCTAAATTACTCATACTCAAAACTTTAGTATAAACAGCAGGCAGACCAGCAGAACAAACTAACTCTACTAAGTTAACAGCAAAAGCTAATAAACTTATTCCTATTAAGGCTAAAATCAATTGTTGTCTATAAGTGATTTCCTTTAATTTTGCAAACACTTTTTGTTTTTTTCCTCCAAAATCAGTTTTACAGGCACCTTCTTTATTAATAGCAAAATCTCTGAGGTAATATGAACCAGCAGCCAAAGCTATTAGGCCTATTAGAATTCTAACTATAGGAATAAAACCTATAAATAAAAAGAAATTAAGCCATGCAGTCATAAATAAAAAATAAACTAAGCCTGAAACAGAAATGAAAGTAATTCCTAATAAATACATTCGCTTCCTATCTTCCATAGATAATAATAGAGAAATTAGAAATAAGAGTGTCCACATAGCACAGGGATTGAAACCATCAAGAAAAGCAATAACAAAAGTAAAAACTGGCAAAGACAATTTTTTAACACTGACAGAGCCTATAAAAGGTAAATAAATGTCTTCTAAATTTAAATCACTTAGACTAGTGATTTCAGCTGTTTTTTTATCAGCATTGTGCTTTTTCTCCTTTAAATTTTCTAGTTTTTCAATTTCTGGGATAATTTGAAATTTTTTAACAGTTTCAGAAACTAGATCTATTAGGTTTTTTTCTTTTGTATAATCAACTAATTCAATAATCTTTTGGCCTGTTGAATCAGCACTAGCAAAACCTGAGACAGCTTGATTAGCAATGATAGTGAAAGGTACATAGCGGGCATCAGTATCCAATTTTCGAGCTACTAAATTCAATAATTTAGCATTATTTCTATTTTCAATATAATAAATATTAACTTTGATATTTGGATTTTTTTCTTGATAATCTAACAAAAATTCTTTTTCATCCTGACAGTGAGGGCAAGTTTTAGAAGCAAATAAATGAATAGTAATTTTTTGCTCCATAGCTTTAGCTTCATCGCTAGCCTCATTAGCTTTAACTGGAAAAACAAAAGCAAAAAAAGCTAAAAATAGTAAAAAAAATCTCAAGACAAGTCTTTTCATACAGAGCTATTGTAAAGGTCAATAACTAAAAAAGCCATTGTAAATCCCTAACTAAATAATTAGCTAGTTTTACTAAGCTTTGTACTTCAACTTTATAAAATCATAAAACTAATTTTAAAAATCTTCTTTTTCTAAATTGATCATTGATTATCTTGCTTTGATTGTTTTTCAGTAAAATACGTATAAATTGGGGAATTATTGCTGCGTCATCAATTTCCAGTAAAATTAGAGTTTCTTTTTTACATCTTAATTTTGCTTGCTTCAAAAATTTTTCAATTAAATCAAAACCTGTTTTCCCTCCATCTAAAGCGATGATGGGTTCAAAACTTTTTACACTGGCGGGTAAAGTTTTTAATTTATGACTAGGAAGATATGGCAAATTGACAATTAATAAATCAAATTCTAAATTATTAGGATATGAAGATAATAAATCACTTTTTAAAAAATTTAATTGAAAGCGCTGAGAATTAACTGGCTGAGTGGATTTAATTGATTGCTGATAATTTTTTTTAGCAATTTTTAATGCTTTTTCAGAAATATCTGAAGCGTAAATCTTGCAATCAATTCCCCTTTTAATTAATTCTAAAAACAAAGTAATGGCAATTGCTCCACTGCCAGTACCAATATCAGCCACTACTATTGGTTCAGTTTTATGTTTTTGTTCTTTTTGAGCCCATTGCTTTGAAATAATGTTCAAGGCTAAATCTAATAATTTTTCTGTCTCTATTCTAGGTATCAAGACATCTTGATTAACTATAAAAACTCTATCATAGAACTCAGCTTGACCTGTAATGTACTCAACTGGCATTTCAGCATATTGATCAATGTTAATATTTTTTTTAGCAAATTTAAGCAAATGGTTTTTTTCTCTGGGACTTAAGTAACGCTTTTTTGTCATTATCGATCGTGCTATAGTTTCATAAGTTAAGATTTAATTATAAATTACTCTTATTTAAAAAAGATGGCAAAGAAATCAGCAAGAAGAAAAAACTTTTATTCTTTCCGAAAATCTAGAAAATTCATTAATAATAATTTTGCTTTAGTTTTTATGCTGCTAATTATCTTTATTCTTGGCTTTCTTACTGGCTCTCTATGGACTGGAAATAAAATTATAAATAGCAACAATCATAATAAGCAGCAAAAGCAAGTAGCTGGAGTAAAAAATAAAAATTGAAATTAAATTAAAAAAATAGCCATAAACTTATAGATTAAGAGCCTTTAAGAATCTTTTCAGCTTCTGCTAATAGAAAGTCTCGTTCATTTTTCTCTGGATCGTCTAAAACTAGCTCAAACAATGCATTTAAAATTTTACCTAAAATAGGACCTTGTTTTAATTTAAAATGAGTCATTAAATCATGCCCATTGATAGCCAAATCTTTAATATCCATAGGTTGCTGCAGTTGTTCAATCATTCTCTGCTTAAACTCTTCCAAACGCCAACTGGTTTTCCTAGCCCCGCTGCCTAAACGATCTCCTTCTCTTAAATCTAAAATATCATCAATATTTTCCAAGCCAACCTTTTTCATAAAACGCCTGATTGAGGCGTCAGTATTGTGAGCTTGATAATAAAACATGTGGTAACGGACTAAAATAAATAATCTTTGCTTCTCTCGATTAGATAAATTAAACCTCTTAGCTATCTTGCTAACAATTCTTGAACCCAAAATCTCATGGTTGTAAAAAGTAATTTGTCCAGCTCTAACTTGATAGGTTTGTGCTTTAGCAATATCATGCAAAAGAGTTGCCAATCTAACAATTGGATCATGAGAAGGACAATATTGCAATGAGTCCAAACTATGATTCCAAACATCAGTTGTATGATGACCACCTTGGTCAACACCTTTTGTGTCAGATAGTTCAGGAAGAATATACTGTAATAAGCCAGTTTCATCCAAAAGCTTAATGGCTTTTTTAGGATAATCACTGCTAAGCATTTTTAAAAATTCATCTCTAATTCTTTCCCAACTAATATGTTTAATTAAATCAGCATTAGTTTTAATTGACTTGTAAGTCTTAGTATCAATTTCCATATTTAATTGCACAGCAAATCTAATAGCTCTAAGCATTCTCAAGGCATCTTCTTGAAAACGCATATTAGCATCACCTACTGTCCTGATCACTAAGGCAAGCAGATCTTTCATAGCTTGATGTTGATCAAGCAATTGATAATTCTCAGCTTCTAGCTTAAATTGACTTTTTTTAATTTCTTGTTTTTCAAAAATTTTTTGCAAGTAGTTTTGATTCACAGCTAAAGCCAAAGCATTAATTGTAAAATCACGGCGCTCAAGATCCTCTTTAATACTCTTACCCCAACTTAACTTACTTGGTTTTCTAAAATCTTGATATAAACCTTCAGATCTATAAGTAGTAATTTCAAAAGGAGCCAATTGTTTAAGCAAACTACTCTCATCAACTTGCTTCTTTTGTTCTTCTTCATCCTGAAGTGACTCATGGAGCTTACTGGCCTTAGCTAAATCAATAATTTTATCTTTGCTCCGCTTACTGGCCAATTTAAAGTTACTAAGCATGTTTTCTATTGGCGTTTTTATCCCGCTAGCTCTTAGTTGTGCTAAGAGGTTCTCATAAGCTATCCCCACTGTACCAAAATCATTTTCATAATAACTATCTAAAAATAAGGTTTGGATTTGTTCAGGAGTAGCATTACTGGCAAAATCGAAGTCAATAATCTGTCTAGTTTTACCACTATCAATAGAATTAATAATTAGATCACGTACAGCTCCACCTACTAAATAGGCTTCAAAATTCTCTTTTTGTAGAATGTATAAAACAAATAATACTTCAAAAGGTAAACTCAAAGTCATATTAGCTATTATAGACTTGAATCGCCAGCTTAGTTAGGGTAAGTTGTTAGCACAGGCTTTTTATGCAATGGCAATTAAAATCTACTATTATTCCTAAATCTTTGACAGGCTTAGAAAAAATTCTACTCTCAAATAGAGGAATTGAAAGTAAAAAAAAATTTTTTTATCCAATTAAAGCTAAAGATTTAAAAATTGAAGAAGTGGGTATAGATCAAAATCAACTTAAAATAGCAGTTAGAAGAATTAAACAGGCAATTAAAAATCAAGAAAAAGTTTTAATTTTTGGAGACTATGACGCAGATGGCATAGCTGCTACTGCTATTCTTTGGGAAACTTTTAGAAAATTAGGATTAATTGCTATTCCCTTTATTCCTAATCGAGAAAAACATGGTTATGGTATTTCAAAAAAAGCTTTAACTGAACTTTTTCAAGAAAATGAAATCAATTTAATTATCACTGTTGATAATGGAATTGTTGCTCATCAAGCAATTGAATACGCTATAAGTCAAGGAGTTGATGTAATTATCACTGATCATCATCAGGCAGAAGACAAGATACCTCAGGCTACAGCCATTATTCATAGCACTCAACTTTGTGGCGCTACAGTCGCTTGGTTTTTGGCTCGAGCTTTGGATAAAAATTCATCTGAACAATCACTTGACTTGGCTGCCATCGCTACCATTGCCGATCAAGTGCCATTAACTGCAGCAAACCGTAGTTTTGCTAAGTATGGTCTAGAAGCCTTAAAAAAGAGTAAAAGGACTGGCCTAAAAGCGCTTTATCAGGTAGCTGGAATTGATAAAAAATCGATTGATGAATACACTGTTTCCTTTGCCATTGCTCCTAGAATTAATGCCATGGGGAGATTAGCTGATGGTATTGAAGCATTGAGATTACTCTGTAGTAAAAATCAGCAAAGAACAAGTTCTTTAGCAGTAAAATTGGATACTACTAATCAAAACAGGCAAGATTTAACCTATGGTAATTTAGAAAAATTGGAAGAGCAAGCTGCTCTTTGGGAAAAAGAAAAAATTATTATTACTCATTCCATAGATTACCACGAAGGAGTAATTGGTCTAATTGCAGGTAAATTAACAGAAAAATATAGTAAGCCATCGATTGTAATCAGTATCAAGGAAAAAATCTCTAAAGCTTCAGCTAGAAGTATTAAGGGTATTAATATCATAAAATTGATCAGAAAAGTTAGAGATGAACTATTAGACTTAGGAGGACATAAAATGGCTGCTGGCTTTAGTTTTGAAACAAAAAAATTGGAACTTGTTAAAGAAAAATTTTTAGAATTAGCAAATCAAGAAATTGATTTAAGTTTGTTAACTCCTAGCCTAAGTTTAGACTGTCAGCTCCCGACTAATCTACTCAATGAAAAATTAATTAAACTAATCACTAAATTTGCACCATTTGGTCAAGGGAATTTTAAACCTTTATTTAAATTCAATAATTTAGAAATCATCGATATCCTGAAAATGGGTAAGAATTCACAACATCTAAAGTTAAAACTTCTAGATAAAAACCAAATAAATAAACAGATGGTTGAATCTCTTGCCTGGAATAAAGGAAAACTGGCTGAAAAATTTAAGATAGGTGATCAAATTGAGCTAGCTGCTTCTGTAGGAATAAATGTTTGGAATGGTAGACGCAATATTCAGCTCAAAGCTTTAGATTTTAAACTTAGCTCTGTGGACGAGCAATAACTGCATAAAGCTCATTAGAGAAAAGTCCTTTAGGAGCTAAAACCACAACCGTCTCTGAAGAAAAACTGTCAAAAGAATTAATCTCATTTTTATCTAATTGTTTAATTCCTACAATAGTATAGCCATATTGACCATTATTTTCTCCAAACAAAGCAATTTCCTCACCTAGTTCTAAATTTCTTAATTCTTGATAAAAATTACGAGCCAAAAAAATGATAATCGAACCTGAACTGCCAATCTCAGACGAGTTTTTTTGATGAAAAGCGATATTTCTACTTCGATTAATGAAATGATCACTACTATTTAAGTTTGATTCTTTTACAGCTAATTTGATATCTGAAAAAGAAATATTTTTAATTTCTATACCGACTGTCTTTGAAACTAAAAGTTGAGAAGAAGCTGAGGCTGAACTTGGTTGTTTATAAATAGTTAAGCCAATACCCAAACCTAAACCTAGAGACATGATAATCCCCAAATAAAGTTTAGTTTGAAAAATGACTTCTAAAAAAGAATAAAAGTGATTAATAAGTTTAAAAAAAGGAATAATTAAAAACTTCTTAATTAACTTATTAAAAGCAAGTTTCAATAAATCAGTTTCAAGTTCAATTAAAATCTCGTTGGTTTTATTTTTCTTTAAAACAAAAGAATTTTTGTTCATTAAACTATTATATCAAAACAGATCAAATGTTGTTAAAAATCAGTCAGAAATACGAGGTTCATCTAAATAAATTTTGCTATTAATTGCTGGAAATGGGTCTTCATTTTTAGCTGGATCAGCTTCTTTGAGCAAAGTTTTTAAATCTTGAATATTTTGTATGAGTTGATCTTGTTCTATTTCCTTGGCCATTGTTTCTTCAGTTTCCTCAAGACTATTTTTATCATTATCCATTTTCTTACGCATGCTGATCAAAGATAAAAGTAGAATTATGATCACAATAAAAAAAATAAAAAACAAAATAATTATTAAAAACTTTTTTGAAGACTTTTTTTTCTTTTCTAAAATCTCTTGAGGAGGTGCTGCTAGTTCTGGCTCTCCCCATAGTGCTCCCTCACTTGCAAAATGTGTCTGGTCTAGCTTGTATTCTTTAGGCATAAATTACTAAAGTTGCATAATTCTAAGCTCTCTTAAATAAGAATTTGTTTTAGAGAGATTAACATAAATTTTATTTGACTCTTTACTGATTAATTGATAATGGCTAGTCCAATCTTTGACTGTTTTTTCTTTTTCACTAGTTTGCTGCCAAATTTGATTTAACTTCTCTTTATTTTGTTTATTTAGTTCTTCTGTCTGATCAAAAGCTCGCTCTAATTCTGCTTTTTTAGTTTTAGTCAAATTGTCTTTATCAGCTTCCGCTTCCAATTGTTTATATAATAAAATTGAACGATCATAAACATTTTGCAACTTACCGATTTGAATCAAAGTCTTTGCTTGATAAGATAAATTTTCAATCCTTTCATATAAAGCTTTAAATTGATAACTAAGATTGTTAATACTATCTTTATCATTTGCTTTTTCTAAAGCAAGTTTATAATTCTCCAATTCATCCATTAGTTTTTGAGCGAGAGCTAAAACATTTTGTTTTTGATCAATCTCAATACCGTCAGTTTCAATCAAACGTAGCCTCATTAAATTAATGTAAGTAGACAAAACTTGATTGCGAATTAAAAGCACATCTTTAGTGGCCCTAACAGCTTCTTCTATGGAAATTAAAGTTTGATGTTTCTGATATTGATCCTTGGCGATGATAAATAGTTTTTCCTTAGCTCGGTATTCTTCTAATTGCCCTCTAAGCGTGGTCCTGACTGTTTCAATTTCTTCAGCTAAGCGCTGCTTTTGCAAAATTATTTCTGATTCTCCATCTTCTTGCTTAGAGTCAGTCTTTGCTTCTGATTCAATTGATGCCTCAGCAGACTCAGTACTATTTTCAATTGCTGTTTCCTCTACATTATTTTCTTCAACTTGAGCTAGTACTTTAGCTGAAACAAAAAATAATGACAAAGAAAAAAGAATGGTGAAAAAATAGAATCTTTTTTTAAGCACTTTTATAGTTATTTTTAAGTAAACAAAGTTTTTTTATTGTTTGGGTGTAATTCATGTTCTCTAGCAAATTGGGTTGCCTGAAACATTGATTCAAAAGTCCCTGTATCAAACCAAGCCCCTTTTACAAAAGCAACATCTAAATTGCCTTCTTTAAGATAAAGATTATTTAAATCTGTAATTTCAAGTTCACCTCTTAGCGAAGGTTTCAAACTTTTTACCTTTTTTACTACTGTATTATCATAAATGTATAAACCTGTTACAGCATAATTTGACTTTGGTTTTTTTGGTTTTTCTTCAATATTAATCGCTTTGTTGTCTTCATCAAACTCAACTACTCCAAATCTCTGTGGATCAGAAACCTTTTTAGCAAAAACTCTACCCCCTTTTTTAAAATTTTTAATATCTTCACTAAAATCATCTTCGTAAAGATTATCACCTAAGATCAAAGTCACATCATCCTTAGCTATAAAATTTTCGCCAATGAGGAAAGCTTGAGATAATCCTTCTGGTTTATCCTGAATTTCATAAGTAAATTTACAATCGAAATCCCTACCACTACCTAGTAACTTAAGGAAATCTCCAGCATTAGAAGGTGCTACTATGATTAAGATATCTTTGATTCCAGCAGTAAGCAAAGTATTAAGTGGATAAAAAATCATGGGTTTGTTGTAAATTGGAAGCAACTGTTTACTAGTTACTTGAGTTAAGGGCCTTAATCTAGTACCCGAACCTCCTGCCAAGATGATACCTTTCATAAATTATCCTTTATTAACAATAGCTCTAATAATTAAGCACATTGATAGTCTAACATAAAAATCAAAAGCTTACTAAAAATAATAATAAACCAGCTAAAATAGAAGCAAACAAATATTCAAA
>JASFHL010000011.1:0-33140 GCA_050123235.1 Candidatus Woesebacteria bacterium
ATTACTCACTAAAAGCTACACTGACTATTACCACCAAGCAGTGGAGTTTAATCTTAAATACTACATTTATAATTATCCTAAGCCAACTGGATCAATGCTTATTAACCCTATTCGTTATAGTTTGCTTACTTTTGATCGAATTCTGGAACAATTTTGGATACTGATTCAATTGACCAAGGATTTTTCTATTTTTAATAATATTCAATTAGCTGCAGTTTTAAGCATTGTTAGTTTTATTATTTGGGCGATTAACAAAAAAAATTGGCAAGCTATTATTTTTATTTTAGCCTTAGTTGTTTTTAGCAATTTTAGAAATAGTCCGCTTTATTCAGAGGAAACTGACTATCAGATCGGGCTTTATCTTTTTTCAATAGTGATGCTGACAATAGTGTTTTTCCCAAAATTAAAAATAGCAATTGATAAATCTCAAGATTTAGTCAAAAAAATAACATTTGTTTTCTTTTTCTTTATTCTAAGTTATTACTGGACAGGAGCCGGTATTACTTGGGCGGGTAAATGGGAAGAAAAGATGTTTGATAAATATATGGGTACTATGCCTTTGATTTATGATCGGCCAGAGATTGCTTCAATTGTTAATCAACTTCTTACCCCTGACGATTATGTTTGGATTGGGCCTTTTCATTTTGAAGAAATGTTTTTTGTTAAAGCTAAAGCCGCTTCTAAATACACTATCATTTTGCCTGAATTCCGACTTTCAGAAGACATTAAAAGTCAACTCATGTCTGACATTAAAACCAATAAACCTAAAATTATCTTTTTAGACCAACGATACTTTGTGAGAGGCAGTAGCCCTGAGCAAATGGCTGATTATTTTATTTCTTATTTAAGGGAAGAGTATGTTAATTTAGACGAAGCTCTAGCTGTTTCTGTTTTTAAATTAATGCCAGGTGAGGATTATGCTTATAACATGGATATGCACTGGTGGTTTAGAAAAAATGTAGCTGATGAAATGATTGAAAAGATTCAGCCATTTTCTTATATCGTAGAGTCTTATTAAATAAAGAAGCTACATCTTAAGATAGTAAGGATTAAAGTAAACAGAAAATTTTAGACTATGAATAAGAATAAGCGAAATAAAGTATTTAGTTTATTGCTTTACTTTTTATTGCTCGTAACTGTAACTTCCCTATCACTCGATACTTTAAAATATCCGGGCTTTTTTGCTAAACACTTTTTTATTGATTCCAAAGTTATTTTTTTAGCTTTCATAATTTGCAATTTATTCTTGAGATATAAATATAAGATCAGTTTTCCAAAACAATTATTAAAATTAAACTTAATTTTTATTGTTCCCATCTACTTAACTGCTCTATTTCTAGGGATCATGGAGTTCACCCATTACCCCAATTATGTTTTAAGTAATTTTGAAATTCACTACCAAGTTTTTAGTTACTTTAGTTTTTTAGCTATTGCCATAGCTGCTATTAATCTTGATCAAAAAATTTTAAAAAAACAATTTAAAAAACTACTCTTTTTTACGCCTCTTATTTTAATTGCTATGGCTTTAGTCATTTGGTTTTGGCCAATGAATGCTTTTATTGAGTTAATGAAGGAAGATCATTTAATAGAGCAATTACAGTCAGTTTTCTTTTTTAGTGGCGCCTTGATTGCTCTAACCGGCGCAATAAAAATTTTTTCCACTCAGAAATTAATTTTCATTATTTATTTATTAATGTCTATTGCTCTGTTTTTAATTGCTGGTGAAGAAATTTCTTGGGGACAAAGAATTATTGGTTTTGAAACAGAAAAAATTAAAGAATTAAAAGCAAATCCTTATTGTAATCAAAGCTGTGAAAATAACGCAAATTGCCAAAATAATTACATTTGTCATGAAAATGTCTGTCGCAATCCAGAAAATATTACTGATACTTTATGCCGTGATGCCAATGATCAGTCAGAAGAATTTAATTTTCATAATAGTAGCTTTTTTTCAGGATATATCAGTCAAGCCTATTCTCTCCTAGGATTCTATGGAGGATTGGCTTGGATATTTTGGCATTTTTTGAAAAAGAAAATTTCCAAGCAGCAGTTTAAAAAGTTTCAATTAAAATGGCTAAAGATTTTTATTCCTGCTTGGCCGCTAAGTTTTTACTTCCTAACAACTTTTATTTACATTTTTTATCAAAATAACTTTGATTACAAAATTCCTGAATGGAGTGAATTTACTGAATTTTTACTAGCTCTAGGGATTGCTATTTTCATGTATCAAAATTATTTACTGGCTAAAAAATATTCCAAAAAATAATTTAGTTGTTATTAGACTTATTGCAGTAAAAATAATATTCCTGTAACATACAGTAGTGTCAAGTAAAACAAGCTTCAAGCTTAATTCTCTATCTGTTTTTTTCCCTGTTTATAATGAAGAAAAAAATCTCTCTATTCTAATTAAACAGGCTTTGGAAATCATTCCCACGGTAGCTAAAAAATTTGAATTAATTATTATTAATGATGGTAGTCAAGACAAAAGTCTAGAAGTAGCAAAAAAATTAGCTCAAAAACATCCAGAAATTAAAATAGTTTCTCATCCTGTAAATTTAGGCTATGGAGCTGCTTTGAGATCAGGCATCAATGCTGCTAATTACGAATGGATTTTTTTTACTGATAGTGATCTTCAATTTGATCTTAAGCAAATTGTTGATTTTATTCCTTATACTAAAACTGATCAAGTAATTATTGGTTACAGAAAAAAGCGCGCAGAAGGTTTTCACCGTTCATTAAATGCCACGATTTTTAAAATTTATATTGACTTACTTTTTAGACTTCATGTCAAAGACATTGACTGCGCTTTTAAACTTTTAAAAGCTGATCTAGTTAAAAATCTCAGACTTGAATCTAGCGGAGCTTTTACTACCTCTGAAATTCTTTATAAACTTAAGAAAAAAAGAATAAAATTTAAACAACTGCCAGTTGATCACTTTCCTAGAAAATATGGCAACTCTACAGGCGCTAACTTAAAAGTGATTGTCAAGGGTGTTTGGGAAGCTTTAGCTTTGTATTTAAAGATTAAGCTTAAAACTTTATTGAAGTAAAAAGTGGCTGAGATTGCTAAAACTGATATAATATTCTCATAAAATGAGTGAATAAGATTCTTTACTATCTCTTCGGTGCTAAGACCTTATTAACTAAGATCCAATTTACACCAGTGATTTCTTTTACTTTTTCTAGTCTTTCATCTTCCACACATTCAACTTTATTAATAGCTATAAAGGTCTCTCTTAGTTCTTCATCGGTAAGACTTTCACTAGGACAGTGACCTTCTTTATAAAAAACATTACCGGTATTATTGATTTTGGCATCAAGTTGGAAGCGACCAATAAAGTCAGGATCAAAGTCTTGCTTATAGAACAAATAATACCAAGACATACTTTTAGTATTAGGTAAGTAGATCTTGTCGTAATTGTCTTTTTCTTGTAAAGCAAACTTAGCAATTTCACTCTGCCCATCGCAGCGGTAGAAACTAGTAGCCATATCAAATTGAGTACTATATTGATGCCAGAAAAAAATAAATTCACCAATCAAAATAATACTCAAGAGAGCAGAGAGAGGGATTCTTTTCCACTTAATTAAATGTGATTTGTAAAGACCAAATGCAGCTAAAATCACCAAAGGAATCGCTAAAAACAAACTCCGACGCACATTAGGTGATTCAACATAAGTTAAAGAAGCTGGAAAAGGAGCGAGTAGTAATAAAAACAATAAGAATAAGAGATATTCTTGATTTATTTTCAATTTTTTATTTTTTAAAGGCAAAACTGCCAAAATAAATAAAAAGATAAAAGTTAGATATACAGGTCCCGTTTCAGGCACTTCATAGCGTGTTTTCTGCCAAGCATTAATAAATAAATAAACTGGTGAAAAATAAGTTAAATACTGATGGATAAACTCTTTTCCAAAACCAATGACTTTATTATGAAACAATCTCGCCTCAAAAACTCTTTCTCCACCAAGATTGAAAATTGCTTCGTTGATTCTGATAGTTACTCCAGATAATTCTCCAAAAATAGAAGTTTGCATGAATCTGCCTTTACCCCATTTAGTTCTACCAATCAATACAGTCAAAACAAAGAAAACAAAAGTAGCAAAAATTAAAACAGAAAACTGTTTTTTGTCTTTCCTAATTTCTTTAAAAATGAATAAAGAAGCTAGTAGTGTAAGGGGTATATAAATCCGAGCCGTATGATAGACAAAATAACTAATAAAAAACAAGAAAAAAGCAGGCAATAAGTATTTCAGTCTCTGTTTTGCTTTAATAGAGTAGAGAAATAAAGCGATTGCTCCCAAAAAACTTGTCGCCTCTATTACACTTTCAGTTGTTGCTCTAGCTAGCACTAAATGCCAAGGCAAAATAGCAATTAATAAAGCTGACAATAAACCCACAGTCTTATTTTTAAAAACCTTAAGAGTGAAGAAGTAAACAGGAATAGTCACTAGAGCGCCGATAAAAGCTGCAAAAAATCTAGTCGCAAACTCATTAACCCCAAAAATATAAGTGGCTAAACCGGAAAGATAAATTGGTAAAATAATATAATAGTCACCAAATTTATTAAAATAAAAAAGTGGCCAAGTATTTCCATAAATATCTTTACCATTACTTAAAATATATCTACCAATATAGCCACTCAGCACTTCATCTTCATAAAAAATAGCCGGCAATGAGCCTAATTTAAATAAACGTAAAAACAAAGCTAATAAAAAAATCAAAAATAAAATAACAATTGGTTTAGATTTAAAAAAACTCTTCATAATTTGATTAACATTATACAGTTTTCTAAACTAAAATAAAAAAATAATAGACCCTTGAAGCGAAGCATTGGGCATCAGCGTTTAATTGTCAATATTAAAGCTGAGCTTCAGGAATGAGTGCATTCTTTTTAAAAAGCAACTAACTTGTAGCGAATGTGTCTAGTATTTTTTTACTTTAGTTTAATTATGCTGTTATATTTTAATCACAGTCTCATTTAACCACAACTTATCCTTTAAAACCTCCTCAGAATCAATATAATCAAATAAACCTATGTTCATTTCTTCTGGATTTCTCAAAAAAAACAGCTTAATAGTATTTTCATCTTGGTAATAAATTAGAGAATTATCATCTTGATAAATGATTTTTTTTGTTGAATCATCGGGTGGAAAAAAATATTTACTATCGGCATTAGCAAAAACTAAAAAATACTTACTTTCAATCAAGGGTGATTGATATTTTAAAATTTCATCTTTGAAGCCAAATTTTTTATCTTTATCAAATTGCAACACAGAATAAACTTTAATTAAATCTTGATTATATTCAAAATAACCAGAAGAATAATCTTCCCTAAATTTCCAAAATGCCTCAGCGTCAAATTGAGATTGCTCTTGAGTGTTACTTAAAAAATTATTTAATAATTTTTTTCTTTTATTTTTAAATAAAACAGAAGATAATTGGGGGTTCAAAAATAAAAAACTAAGAATGATAATCAAAAAAATAAGAAAATAAAAATGACAATCGTTTTTGTGTTTTAATTTGTTATATAATTTTCTCATGATTAAAGTTAAAAACTTAAATATATTTTACAGCTTGATCATTATTTTTATCATCTCTTTCATTTTAACATCAGATTTGTTTTTTCATCAGGCTCAAGCACAAACTTTTGATGAATGGACTCATTTAATTACGATTAAACAATTTTATAATGCTTGGAAAGAAGGAGATTTTTTTCCTAGCTGGTCAGATGGAGTTGCTAATTATGGGTTCCCTTTACCATTAGTAGCTCACCAGACTACAGCTTACCTTGGAGCGTTTTTTCATTTATTTACTAGTAACGTTATTACTAGCTATAATTTAGTTCTTTTGACTGGGGCGTTTTTATCAAATTTGTTTTTATATCAATTTCTTAAACTTTATTTTGACAAAAAGGCCGCACTCATTGCCACCATCCTCTTCAATTTCAATCCTTACAGAATAATTAATATCTATATTAGGGGAGCTTTGCCAGAATTTTTTGCCACTGCTTTTTTGCCTTTAACTTTAATTGGGCTTTATCAAACTTTTAAACAAAAAAAAGTTTTAGGTATTTTTATTAGCACTCTATCTATTACTCTGCTAATTTTAAGTCATCCAATGGTGTTTTTAATTTCTTCTTTTTTAATTATTCCTTATTTTTTTTATTTAATTTGGCCAATCAAAATTTCTAAAGAAAAAATCAAATTAATATTAGTTTTTTTTAGCATTCTAAGCTTTTCTCTGCTAATTAGCAGTTATTATCTTTTACCGCTACTAATTGAAATTAAATATTTTTATTATGCTGCTGAAGCTAGCCATTTTAGTAATCAATTTTTCAGCTTAGCAAATTATTTTAGTCCAAAATGGTTATATGCTGATAAAAGTAATTCTGGAATTAGAGCTAATTTTATTAAACATGGTCTGTTTGAAACTTTAATTTTAATTTTCTCTGTTTTTTATCTTTTTTTACTTAAATTTAAAAAGAAATTCAATCAGAAAAAACTCAAATTAAAATTTTTGATTTTTTGGCAAATTATGGCACTATTATTAATTTTTCTCACTTTACCGCTTTCAAAGTTTTTATATCATAACATTAGTTTTCTTGATCAACTTCAATATCCCTGGCGGATTCTTAGTGCTTTGTCTTTTATTTCACCAATTATTTTGGCTTTTTTTCTTGATAAATATCAGCAAAAATTCTTGGCAATCAGCATAGTAATTTTAATTTTAGTGATGAGAATTCCTCAAATTTATGGCAAAAACTATATTAAGTTTCCACAATCTCGTTATGATTTCACTGAAGTCAATATCCACAGCACTAACATGAACACGATTTGGTCTGGTGTAACTACTGACTATCCTCTCAAAAAAGAAAAAGCTGCCATTATAGAAGGTGAAGGAAGTATAAATATTTTGGAAGTGGAAAATGCAAATCGAAAATATCAGATTAAAGCTAATAGCCCGGTCAGAATGATTGACTATACTTTTTATTTTCCTGGTTGGAAACTTTATGTAGATGGTCAAGAAACTGAGATAGAATTTCAGGATATGAATTATCGAGGAGTAATTACTTATCGCATTTCTCAGGGAGATCATGAGGTAAAATTAATATATGAATCAACAAAAGTCAGACTAATTGCTAGAATCCTATCTATTTTAGCTTTATTTGTTTTTCCAGTGCTACTTTTATTTGAAAAAAGACATCATTTGTTTTTAAAGTAGAATTGAACAATAGACACTAGCAACTAGAATTGTTTTTTTATAGTAAATGTGGCTAAATCTTATTTCTCCTTAATTTTAAGCAAACCTTTAATCAATTGCTTAGACGTCATCATGGGCAGTTTACAAAACCTATCTTTACAGCTAGCTTCAAAATATTTATTTACAAAGTAAAAAGAACTGACTACGTAAATTGCTAATAAAGCCATAGTTAAAAAATTTTGTAAGAATATTTTTCTAGCTGAATTTTTGACTAAAGAAAAAATCAAGATGATCAAAAAAATTGAGGAGACCACCAATCTTAGTGTTTGAGTAGACGGAAAAGGATGATCTGGAAAACGCACTAAGCCTAAATTATTAATCACAGTGATGAATAATAATGAATTGAGCACTGTTCTATTAGCTACTTTAAAAGTCTTACCCATCAGAATCGCCAAAAGTAAGAAAAAAGGTAATTTATACCAACCTAGCATATCTTGTTCTGCACTAGTTGCCCAAATCATAATTAAAGAAGCTAAGACTGAAAGTTTTAAAAATTTATCTTGCTTAGAATCACCCATTAAAAAAATTGCTACTGCGCCTAAAATTAAAATCAAATAATAACTTGCATCCAAAAGCACAAAATTAAGAAAGCCTGGATTAGACAAAACAAAACTAGGATTAGCCCAGCCTAATAGACGAAATGATTGTTTTTGAATTACTGTTAAAAATAAGGACCAATCATGCACTGCTGCATAAAGAATAAAAACAGAAGCTATTGAGATTAGACTAGCAATAATGTATTTGAACATCTTCTTATAATCTTTATGAATCAAAAAATGTAAGCTGATGATAATTAATATCAAAGCTCCAGTGGTTTTACTTAAAACAGCAACTAGAGTTAATAAGATCAACGGCAATAAACGGATTTTTTTCGAAATGAGTAAAAGATAAATAGCTATTAAAATAAATGGTAAATAGAGATTTTCACCCACTACCATTCGTTGGCCTAAAATAATAGCTGGACTAAAAGCTACTATGATTAAAGTGAAAAGAGCTGATTTAAAACCAAAGAGTTTTTTAGAAATCAAGTACAAAAAAGTTAGACTCAGCGCGCTTAAAAATAAAATAGGTAATCTAATAATAATTGCAGGTGGAGCGCTAGGAAAATTATAAGCAAATAGTTTGCTCGTCCAGCCTACAATTACTGGTAAAAGAAAAGGATGATCAAACCATGGTCTTACAAAGCTATAAGTTTCTTGATTGCGATGGAGTTCATCACCCATTTCAAACTCACCATAATTATTTTCTTCAGGATAATGATAGCCAAAACTTGACCATGAAGTAGGAATTCCATGATCAATCATACTCAAACCTGCAAATACATAAGCTAACTCATCACCATCACTTTCATAGGGTATAAATTCCATTTTCCAAAAGCGAACAAAAATAGCTAAGAATAAAAGTATGGCTACTAAAATAGTATTTTTATTTTTTTTCAATTTTTTTAAAATTTTTTGAGACTTATTCATAATACTGAATTTATTCTATAATAAGTTATTACGAATTACGACTCGTGACTGATATGCATAAATTTTTAAAAGCTAAACTAGTTCACAAATTAATTTTACCTTTATTATTTTTAACTTTCTTTGTCGGTCTTTTATTGGCTCTTAGGTCTCATGCACACTCTTACTACTTTCCTGATGAAACAGATCACGTAGCTGTAGGTTGGGCGATGCATCGTTTTGATAAGACTTTGTATACTGATCTATCTACTAATCATCAACCGATCCCTGTCCTGGTTGGTGCTTTAATTACTAAACTTGTCCCTTATAATACCCTCTTTCAACTTGTAGATAGAGTGAGATTGTCGATGTTTGCCTTTATTCTGCTCAGTTCGGCTTTACTAACAATTAGATTCTCCTGGAAAGGTTTTTTAACTTCTGTGCTCACTCAATCAGTTGCTTATTATTATTTTGGTTTTCACGTTTTGGCAGAGAGTTTAGCAGTTCCTGCAATTTCCTTTATTATGCTTCTTTTATTAGAAATGACTTATAAAAAGCAGACAGTTCCTAAATATTGGCCCAAAATCTTAGATACTGTAGCTTTTACAACTGCTATTTTTTGGGTAGGCTTTAATTTATTGGTAAGCTGGCCATTTTTACTAATTTCAACTGTTTATTATTTAATTAAGGTTGATAAAAAGGAAAAAATGACATTTACTACTACAGCTTTCATTTTAGTTTCATCTTTATTTCTTATAATTCCCTTTTCAGCTTGGTTTGAAGAGACAGTTTATAACATGATTTTGTACTTTATTCCCACTGCCTCTACAGAAATTGGTCTGATTGGTTATTTGAAATTACTAGTTTATCCCTGTTTGCATTGGTTTTATATCAATAAAAGTCCGATTAGTGTTTCCATTGCCTTTTCAAGCCTGCTTTTCCTGCTTACAGTAATTAAACAAACTAAATTAGAATCTATAAAATTAAAAATTAAAAAAACAGATCCATGGCGAAAGAAATATCGCTCTCTTTTTAAGATCATTGCCTTCTTTGCCCTAGTTTCTAGTTTAAACACTAGAGTTGCAGAATTACCAATTGCTTTTTTTAATGCCTTTCACCTTTATCCATTTGTGGCTGCTTTTAACTCTTTAATTGTCTTTTTTTTAATCAATAATTGGAAAAGATTAAGGTTAACAAATAAAATAATGTTTTTCTCTCTTTTGTTTTTATTACTTTTTAATAACAGTAGCTGGTGGCGAGAAAAAAAGGATAATCTCTTTCAATATTATGTGGAATATGATCCTTGGCAAGCTTACGCTAATGCTTTAAAAACAGTTAAAAAACCAAGAGATACTTTATTAACTGCCACTAATGGACATGGTTATATGAATATGATGGCTGATTTACCCTTTGCTGGGCGTCAGAATTTTCACTTACCTTGGTCATATAGCGTACCTAAACTGAGAGACGAATTTCATCAGCTACTTGAAAATAATCCACCCACTTTTATTTATATCATTAGAGACGGCAGTAAATATGAATTCGCACTCAGTGCTATCATTAAAGAAGACTATCAACAGCTTTATCGCAGCGATGGTCGACAGACTTGGATTTTTATGCACAATGATGCCATTACTCGTAGTACTCCTGAAGAGTGGCAAAAATTTGAAGAACAGTTTTTTTGGTTGCCGGAAGGGGCAAAAGTGGAGTAACTTACTCCAAAATAAAATCTTTTCCATTTCTTGATTCCACCTCAGATACAAGTTTAAATTTCTTATCAGCTTGCATTAAACTAATTTTTCCTCCGAGTTTGGCAAAAACTTCAGGATGTTTGCCTTCGAAATTTCTAATTTTCAAAAACAAATCATTATCTCCATCATGATGATAAATCCTAAAAGGCAGTTCTGTTATTAGCACCCCCTTTTTATCTTTAACCTTTTCTAGTATTTTTGGATCATACTCTCCATCAGCTAAGGCAATTTCTTGCGGCCAATCTCCTGGGTAATTACTGTAGACTATAGCCTCAAGATCAACTGGTCTAAATAACTCTCCTAGGATTTGGTGCAGGTCAGGAAATAATTGTTGTGAATCTTCCAATTCATTAGCCGTCAGCGAAATAAAAGGCCAATCTAGATCTTCGGCTAGAATTTGACCATCTCTGTCTGTAACAGCCCCATTGCGCACATCATCAAGCTCTAGATTAAAACGAGCATCAGCAACAAAATCATCAAAAATTAATTCCCAATCCCAAACAAGTTTCCAATTTTGCCCTTCTCTGATTAACTTAGTTGTTTTGAGATTTTCTATTGGCCCAATTGGAGTTTGGTAAATTACTTTAACCTCAATTTCTGTCTCATCTTCCCACGGCCAAACCCATTGATTCTGAATTTCCACTGTTTTATTTTCAATTTTGAGATCTCTATCAACTGCTTTTAACTTTCGCCAAAATTCATCTCTCTCAATTTTTTTTTGACTATCTAGAGAAAGAAAATTGTACATGTCTTGATAAGTTGTTTGCTGCCAATTTTCTTGTAGAAACTCAAGAGTGCTATTGGCAGATGGTCGTAAATATAAGACAAAATGAAAAACCTGGATCAAGACTATAAGTTTGATTAAGTTTTTATGATGGGTAAATTTTTTCAGAAAAAATAAAATAGCTAAAGGTAAGATTAATAAAAAATATCTTGGCCAAAATGGCAGGATTAAATTACTGATCATCAATGCAAAACCCATTATTAATAAATACTGATCAGCTTTAAATTCTTTGTTTTTAATTTTTTTAAAATTTTTTTTAAAAAGAATCAACATTGAAATAAAAGCAGCAGGCCATAACAAACTCCACTCTGAAATATGTAACCAATCTTTTTTCCACCAGCCTTTGTAAAAACCTGTCAAAACAGTAATTAAAAACATGAAAGGAATTCTTTTGGTTTGAGAATTTAAATAAAAATTAAGCATCCATTTTTGAGTTTTAAGCCAAGCAATTAAATTATTTCCTTGTAAGAAATACGGAGCAAAACTTGCCAAATAAGTGAGAGCAGTAAAAGTCACTATCAATGAAAAACTCAATTTTTCTTTTTTCAAAAATAAAAAATAAAGGTCTAACATTAGAATAATAATTACTAGGGCCGGGAATTTACAGGCAGCAAAGGCACCAAGAGAAATAGCAGCTAATAGAGAGAAAAATACTTTTGCCTGAATTTTTTCTTTTTTTACAAGTTCTAAAACAAAAAATAAGTGTAATAAAAGAAAGAACAACTGTGGTAAATCAAGCATAGTTTTGCTTAGTTGTGAAGCAAATAAAGGGCTTAAAAGTAACAAAAGCACTGCTAAAAGCTGATCTTTCTTATTTTTTAAAACCCGTTTAGCAAGTAAATAAAAAACAGTTGTCACTAAAAAATATAGGCCAAGAGAGCTATAATATGGATTATTAAATATTAAAATTGACAAGGCATAGAGATATTTTCCTAAAGGTGGAACTTCAGGATTGATCTCAAAAAGCTTTTGATCTTTAACTAGCTTAAAACTAGCTACTTGATAAAGCTCATTATCAGAAATGATGCGAGGAGAAAGCGGAATTCTCCATTGAGAGTGATCATAAAGATCATTTAAGTACTTAAAATCAGGGTCGTGAAGGAAAATAGATTTATTAAAATAGATTGTTAAGGCAATGATAGTAACTAAGATTGGCAATAAATACTTCACATTAGTATACTAACTGAAAGCCAGAATAAAAAAAAGAGATATGAAATTATCAGTTATTATTAACACTAAAAACGCAGCAAAGACTTTAGCTCAATGTCTAAAGTCTGTCAGTTTTGCTGATGAGATAGTGATTGTTGATATGATAAGTATTGATGATACTGTCAAAATTGCCAAAAAATTTACTAAAAAAATCTATAATCACAAGGATGTAGGCTATGTTGAACCTGCAAGGAATTTTGCTATCAGCAAAGCAAAGGGATATTGGGTTTTAATTGTTGATAGTGATGAAGAAGTCCCAATCTCACTTCAAAGGGAAATTAAAAAAATAGTCAAATCAGATAACTCCACAGATGCCTATTTCATCCCTCGTAAAAATATTATTTTTGGCAAATGGATTAAAAAAACAGGCTGGTGGCCTGATTATCATCTGAGACTATTTAGAAAGGGAACGGTCACTTGGCCTAAGCAAATTCATGCCGTGCCAAAACTAAAAACAAGGCAAGCACAAAAGCTACCAGCCAAAGAAGAATTTGCTTTACTTCATCATAATTACCAAAACATTAGCCAATTTTTAGAACGACTCAATCGCTATACCAGTATCGAAGCTAATTTAAAAAAAGACAAGCAGTCTTCTATCAAATCAAATCAATTAATCAAAGCTTTTACCGATCAATTTTTGTCTAGACTTTTTGAAGAAAGTGGCATTGATGAAGGAGCTCATGGAGTGAGTTTGAGTTTGCTGCAAGCTAATTATCAATTAATCACTTTACTTAAGGTTTGGGAACAATCAGGATTTAAACAGTCTGCTGACGATCAAAGTAAAATTGTAAAATCATTAAGGCAATTTCAAAAAGATCTTAATTATTGGATAGCAGATCGGCAAATAAAAAATAGCAAGAGTTTAAATAAAGTTTATTGGATGATCCGCAGAAAATTTAAAATATAATTAAAAACTATGGAACATATTTCAATTATTATTGTTCACTATAATACAATTAAAGACACAAGAGAGTGTTTAGAAAGTTTAAGTAAAATCAAAGCTGACGATTTTAAATACAATATTATTGTGGTTGATAATGGTTCCAAAGAACAACTTATTTTACCTAAATCCACTATTAAAAATAGTGTAGAACTAATCAGGAGTGAAGCTAATTTAGGCTTTACTGGTGGTAATAACTTGGGCATTAGTCATGCTATTAAAAATTATAATTCTGATTATTTTTTACTTTTGAATAGCGACACTTATGTTGAAAAAAAGTTTTTAGAAATCTTATATCAAACTTTAAAAAACAATGATAAGGCTGGTTTAGTTTCTCCCAAGATATATTTTGCCAAAAATTGTGAATTTTATAAAAAAAGCTACGATCGCAATCAGAAAGGAAGAATAATCTGGTATGCTGGAGGTAGTTGGGATAGTTTAAATTTGTTGGCTTTTCACAGGGGTGTAGATGAGTTAGATCGTCAACAATTTCAAAAAGAAAAAAATTCTGACTTTGCCACTGGCTGTTGTTGTCTAATTAAGCGAGATGTAATAGAAAGAGCTGGTATTTTAGATAAAAAATATTTTTTATATCTAGAAGATGTAGATTTAAGCTTTAGAGCTAGAAATAAAGGTTTTGAAGTATTGTTTGAACCAAAAGCTATCATTTGGCATAAGAACGCTGGCTCAAGCGAAGGATCAGGATCTGAGATTCACCGCTATTATCAGTCTAGAAATCGTTTACTTTTTGTTTCTAAATTTGCTAAATTAAAAGCTAAATTACTAGCTTTAAAACTATTTAAAAAACTTTTATTTAATCAAAGTAGAATTGAACGTAAAGCAGCTTTAGATTTTTTATTAGCTAGATTTGGAAAACAAGCTGTTTTTTAAAAATTTATGAAAAAAAACAATCAAATCACTGCTATTATTATTGCCAAAAATGAAGAAAAAATGATCAAAAACTGTTTGAAAACAGTTTTATGGTGTCAAGAAATACTAATTATAGACAATGGCTCGACAGACGACACAGTCAAGATAGCTGAAGATTTCCGCGCTAAAGTAATCAGTATGGAGTTAAATTCTTTTGCTAAGCTTAGAAATACTAGTTTAAAAAGAGTCAAAACAGATTGGATGTTTTTTATAGATGCTGATGAAAGAGTCACTCCCACTTTGGCCAAAGAAATTTTAGTGCAAATAGAAACTTGCAAATGCTCAGCTTTAAGAATGAAGAGAAAGAATATTTGTTATGGACATGAATTTAAACATGGCAATTGGGATAAAGACTTTGTCACCAGAATATTTAAAACTGATAAATTTAAAACTTGGTATGGGGATATTCATGAAAGTCCGAGTTTCGAGGGTAAAGTGCAAGATCTGCAAACCACATTAATTCACTTGACACATCGTAATACCACTGACGGTCTTAGAAAAACTATCAACTGGACTAAAATCGAGGCAGAATTACTTTTTAAAGCTAATATTAAGCCAGTCACTTTCAAAACTATTCTCAGAAAAGGAATAATGGAATTTATCAGAAAGGCAATTTTTGCTAAGGGTTATAAAGATGGTTTAGCAGGTTTAATTGAAGCTTTAGTTCAGGCGATTAATAAATTTTTAATTTATATTCAGGTTTGGGAAATGCAGCAGAAACCAAGTTTAGCAGATCAATATGAAAAATATGAGCTTAAAATAAAAAATTTGTGGAAAAAGGGAAATGATAAATGAAAGTTTGTTTTTATTCTCCTTATATTCCAAAACACTGTGGTGGTGGTGAAAAATATATTTTTGACTGTGCCAGTATCCTGGCAAAAAAACATGAAGTCAATATTGCGATTCCTAGTGATAAAAGTTTAAGTAAAGAACAAAAAATTGAATATCGAAAAAAATATGAAAAATTTTTAAATCATGATCTTTCCAAAATTAGATTTATTGCTAGTCCTCTTGGCACTAATGCTAGTTTCTTAAAAAAATTACTCTGGACTAGAAAATTTGATCTAATTTATTATGCCACAGATGGCAGTTTATTTTTTAGTTTAGCTAAAAAAAATGTCCTTCATGTTCAAGTGCCTTTTAAATTAAACAAGTCATCTTTTATAGAAAAGCTAAAATTGGCTAATTGGCAAATTAAAAACACAAATTCTTATTTTACTAAAAAAATTATTGAAAAATATTGGCCAACAAAAGTTGATTTAGTGCATCAACCAATGGTTGAAATTAGAGATTTTCAGCTTACTGACAGTGAAATTAGAAAAAAAGAAAAAATAATTTTAAATGTCGGTAGATTTTTTAGACAATTACATAGTAAAAGACAAGATGTCTTAGTTAAAATTTTTAAACAACTAGTTAAAAAATATCCTCAGGAAAGCAGATCTTGGAAATTAGTATTAATTGGGACTGTGGAAGATGAAGACTATGCTAAAGCAGTGAAAAAAATGCCTAAAGGTCTAGCTATAGAAATTCATCATCATCTAAATAGACAAAAATTAATAAATTACTATAAAAAAGCTAGTATCTATTGGCATGCCACTGGTTATGATTACGATGAAGAAGAGCATCCTGAAAAAATGGAACATTTTGGCATTACTAGCATTGAAGCGATGGCTAGTGCTTTAGTTCCTATTGTAATAGGTAAAGGTGGACAAATAGAAATCCTAGGCAAAGAATTAGAAAACTGTTCCTGGCAAACAGCTGAAGAATGTATAGAAAAAACAAAAAAAGTGATTAATGACCACAAATTAAGATTAAAATTGCAAAAATTAGCCCAAAAAAGAGCAAATCAATTTAGAGCAGAAATTTTTGAAAAAAAGCTCTGGCAAATGTTAGAAAACAAAATTTAGATTTATGAATAAAACAAATCAGCATTCAGTTTCAACCGTTATTCCTAATTTTAATGGCTTAAAATTGATGCAAAAAAATCTGCCAGCAGTACTTAGAGCTCTTAGAGATGGAGATGAATTAATAATTGTTGATGATGCTAGTACTGATGAATCAGTAAAATGGCTAAAAGAAAAGTTTAATTGTAAAAAGGCTAAAAAAGATCAAGTTTTTCACGGATTTCATAAAACTAAAACAAAAAAAATAAAAATCAAATTATTAATTAATCAAAAAAACCTGCGTTTTGCTGAAACTTGCAATCGAGGAGTAAAAAATAGCAAACATAATTTTATCTTTCTGCTTAATAACGATGTCAGCCCAGAAAAAGATATCTTGTCATATTTATTAGCACATTTTACAAGAAAAAAAGATCAGATGTTCGCTGCCACTTGTTTACAAATAGAAAATAATTTAGGTGGAATTAAAGGTGGTAAAAACCTCCTTTGGTTTGAAAAAGGGCTTTTCTTCCATTCTCGGGCTAAAGAATTTAAATCAGGAACTACTGCTTGGGCTAGTGGTGGTAGTAGTTTGTTTGATAAAGAGAAGTGGTTGCAACTCAAAGGTTTTGATCCTGGTTATAAACCGGCTTATTGGGAGGATATTGACTTATCTTATCGAGCAAGAAAAAAAGGCTGGCAAGTTCTTTTTGAAGAAAAGGCAGTAGTTGAACACAATCATCAAAGTACCAACATTGATGTTTTTGGTAAAGATAGAATTAAAAAAATAAGCTGGAAAGCTTCAGATCGGTTTACTTTGAAAAATGGACATTTCTGGCAAAAGCTAGCCTTTTTCCTTTGGAGGCCATACTGGTGGTGGAAAAGATGGCGTGATTTAAAATAGTTTCCTATTTAAACCCCTTCCTTAACTTGTTATGATAAACTTGTGCCTAAGCTAAATACAATCATCCAAAAAAAATTAAAGATACATTATTACCCACTCGCTATTATTTCTATTCTACTTATAGCAGCTTGTTTACGTTTTTATAAGCTAGCCCAAGTACCTCATGGAATGACCTGGGATGAAGCTGCCATTGGCTATAACGGCTATGCAGTGCTTCATACTAGGCGAGATGAGTGGTTAAAAAAATTACCTATTTCTTTTATGTCCTTTGGAGATTATAAAGCTCCCTTAGCAATCTACTTAAATGGCATTTTTACTTTTTTATTTGGCATGAATCTATGGGCTGTAAGACTACCTTTCACCTTAAGTTCTATTTTCGCTGTTTTGGGAATAATTTTTCTGGTAGAAGAAATTTTTAAACTTTCTAATAAAACACGCTCTGTATTTACAAATGATCAAAGAAAAAAGCTTGCTTTATTAGCAGGTATAATGATGACTATCTCCCCTTGGCATTTACATTATTCTAGAGCTGGTTTTGAATCTGGCATGAGTTTGATGTTTTTAATTTGGGGTTTGCTTTTTTTATTTAAATTTTCTCAAGGGTCCTTTTTTACTAGATTAGCTTTGCCTAAAAATTTAAAAGAAGTTTTAACTTTACTAAAAGCTATCACTTTATTAGCTTGCTCAATCTATACTTATCATAGTGCTAAAATTGTTGCCCCTATTTTAGCCATTAGTTTAGTTTTATTTAAATTCAAAATCTTTTTACAAAAAAAATGGCAAAGCCTCATCGCTTTTCTTTGGACTTTAGTTTTGATGATGCCTCTTCTAATTGATTCTTTGATGGGCAAAGGGTTAACTAGAGGAGGAACGTTGATTTTTTCTCAAAATCTATCTTTTTTTGAATTAATTTCAACTATGATTAAAAACTATATTAGTCATTTACATCCCAATTTTTTAATTTTTGCCCAAACCACGACACTCAGACACGGGACAGGAGCATGGGGAGTACTTTTACCCATAACGTATCTATCAATTATCTATCTAATATTAAGACTTGCTTTTCAAATTTATAAAAAATTAAGTAAAAAGATCGATTTTAGCTTACCATTCTCTAAAGTAATTATTCACTTTGCTCTAATTTGGATTTTAGTTGCTTTATTGCCTGCTTGCTTAGGTAAAGAGATTCCACATTCCAATAGAGCATTGCTTGCTTTACCCGGCTTTATTTTATTTGCTATTTTAGGATTAATTGATTTTTACATCTTAGTAGAAAAAAAGATCAAAAAGGTCAAATTAAAAAACAAACAGAAAAAAACTGTTTTGAAAGGTTTTTTTATAAGCTTGGGCACAATTCAATTTTTAAGCTTTTTAGCTTTTCAAAAGCATTACTATACAGAATTTGCCCGAGCTAGTGCGGCTGACTTCCAAGATGGCTATTTAGAAGCTTTTACTTATGTCAAAGACTATGCTAAAGGTGAAAATGGCAGAAAAAAAGTCGATAAGGTAATCTTTACTAGTGATTATGGTCAACCATATATTTATGCCTTATTTGTTAATCAACTAAATCCTATCTGGTATAGAGGTGGATCTTTAAATCACTATGAGTTTAAAGATCATGTGCATCGTGGTGATTTGGGGTTAAAAAATACAATTATTGTTGGCAGCAAAGATGATGATCTCCCTGATGAACAAGTAGAGAAATTTATTCTTGGCAGTGATGGTGAAGTCAGGTTTAAGATATATGTTAATGACTAAAATAAAAAACAAAAATCAACTTTTTCTTTTGATTCTAATTTTATTATTAGGAAGTTTTTTACGATTATATAGGATAACTAGTCTTCCTCCCTCACTATATTGGGAAGAAGTTGCGCTGGGATATGATGCTTACTCAATTGCTAATACACTTAAAGATCATCATGGAAATTTTTTACCTCTAGTTGCTTTTGAGTCATTTGGTGATTGGAAACCAAGTTTATATTTTTATAGCATAGTGCCATTTGTTAAAACTCTTGGTTTGACTAAATTAGCCGTCAGGTTACCTTCAGCTATAAGCGGAATTTTAATAATTCTAGCTCTCTATCAACTTAGCAAACTATTTGCCGTCTCCATTTTGCTTAAAGAGAAAAAAAGAAATCGTTTTGCTCTAATTAGCGCTGCTTTACTTGCTATTTCTCCTTGGGCAATTCAGTTTTCTAGAGCTGCTTGGGAAGCAAATCTAGCGACTTGTTTGAGCTTGTGGGGAGTGGTTTTTGCTTTACAATTTTTATTAAAAGTAAAAAATAAAAAATTGACTGAAAGATTTAAATTTAATGAAGCAAAATCTCTTTATGCTTCGCTCATATTATTAATATTATCAACTTATACTTACCATAGCTTGAGAGTAATTATTCCTCTTTACGCTTTAGTTTTATCAACTTTTTATTTAAAGCTACGAATAAAGAACTTTAAACTACAAAATCTATTTAAGGTTTTAAGAACAGATAAAAAAATTTTACTTTTTGCAAGTTCAATGGCATTATTGCTTTTTTCTCCTATTTTACTCTCACTAGAAAAACCAGAACTCAAGCATCGTTTTCAAGAAACTAGCATTTTTTCTGATATATCTATCATTAAAGAAAGCAACTTAAGAAAGGAAAAAGAGAACAACTCACTATTATCAAGAGTTTTTTATCATCGTTATTTATTATTTTCGCGAGAAATTGCTAAAAACTATTTATCGCATTTCGATTTTGACTTTCTTTTTCTTTCTGGTGATATTAACCCCCGACATTCTATTCAAATAATAGGACAACTTTATTATCTTGATTTATTATTTCTTTTTATTGGCATTTATTATTTATTTAAAAGATGGAATAAATTCAACTTTTTAATACTCTCCTGGCTTTTCATCAGCATTATTCCCGCCTCTTTAACTAGAACCACTCCTCATGCTCTTAGAATTCTGCCCAGCATGCCTATTTTTATTTTAATTATTGCTCTTGGTATTTATTTCTTTTTGGAAATTAGCAAAAACTTAATTAAAAATTACCCTATTTTTAAGAATAAAACAAAAATATTTTTTCCTTTCTTATATTTGTCACTTTCTTTGATCTACTTTCTACAGCTTTTTTACTTTTGGCATCATTATAGTCGAGTCTATCCCAAACTTTATGATCAAGAATGGCAATATGGATATGAAGAATTAATCCTTTCTCTGAAACAGCTTCAAACAGAAAATCCAGATTTACCTATTTATGTATCTCGAGCTTACGGCCGACCTGCAATGTATTATTGGTTCTATAGCAAGACAGATCCTAAAGAAGTCCAAATTGCAAATGAGACTGTCAAAAAAGATCAAGGGGAATTTTTAGAATTTAATAAGATTAAGTTTATTAACAGCCTTGATGAAATTATTGATCAAAAATCAATTCTTGCATTACCGGTGAAGCAAAATAAAGAACTAATGGAGACCACTCAAAATTATGAGCTTTATAAAGAAATAAAAAATCTAAAAGATCAAGTAATTTGGCATATAATGATCACTAATTAGTTAAAGAAATGTCTAAAAAAATATTTAAAATCAGTTTTATTTTTATTTTGTTGATTGCCCTTTTCTTACGTTTTTATAAATTAGGCAGAATCCCTAGTTCTCTTTATTGGGATGAAACCGCTATGTTTCTTGATTCTAAAATCATTGCTGATACTGGCCGAGATATGCATGATCGACCTTGGCTTCAAGCAATGTTTATTTCATATGGTGATTATAAATTGCCAGTTTATATTTGGTTTGCAAGTTTTTTCATTAAAATTATGGGAGTTAGTGAATTTACTTTCCGTTTAACTAGCGCCATAGCTGGTATTCTAGGCGTCATCATTGCAGCATTAATAGCTCGGAAATTATTTTTCAAAAAACAGTTTGAAAAAGATTTAATTTTTTTAAGCACGATGCTGGTAATAGCTCTTTCTCCCTGGAGTATTTTATTTTCTCGCACTGCTTTCGAAGGACACTTTGGTCAATTTTTTTTAAACCTAGCAGTCTTACTTTTTTTGTATTCATCCAAAAAGAAACTATTTTTATTCTTAAGCCAAATTGCAGCTGTTTTTGCTACTTATACTTATTTTTCAGTTCGTTTTGTTTGGCCAATACTCTTTGTTTTTTTAATTTTCTACCAAAATCAAAATATTTTTAAGCTCTCTCAGCTAAGAAAAAAATGCAGTTGCCAAGTTTTACGAAAAAATTTTAAAAAAAAATCTCTCTTTATTTTAATTAATTTCCTATTACCTTTATCTCTTTATCTAATTTTACTCATTCCAATGTTTAGCTCTCCTCTTTATCATGAAAGTAATCAATTTCGTCTAAGTACTAAATCGATCTTTAATAGTCAAGATTGGCCAGTGATAGCTAATCAATATCGAGAAATAGCCGGCAATAGCAAAATTGATCGCTTATTTTATAATCGTTATCTTTTAATTGGCAGAGAGCTTGTTAAAAATTACGCTGAGCATTTATCACTTGATTATTTATTTATCTCAGGAGATGCAAATTTGCGTCATGGGACCACTAGACATGGCTTATTTCTATTTCCTTTTATTATTCCTTTTTTCATAGGTTTATTTCAATTGACTAAAAAACATAAAAGTGAATTATTACTTTTAACTTTATGGTGGTTTTTGGCGCTTTTACCAGCTTCTGTGCCTGAAACAACCCCCCATGCTCTAAGAACTTTAAATGCTTTAACTCCTATTTGTCTCATCATAGCTTTAGGATTGACTAAGTTGATTTCACTGATAACTAGTTTTAGTAAAAGAAGAGAGTCGCTCCCAATATATTTTTCTTTAGCTGCCTATTGTCTCATCTGCTTATTTTCAGTTTTTCAATTCATTAGACATTATTTTATCCACTATCCTGTTGAATCATCTTTTGCTTGGCAAGATGCCTATAAAGAGCTAGCCTTGAAAATTTTTGAAAAAAAATCAACAGCAAATGTTTGGGTTGAAAGTTTTGATGACCGCTTTTTTCTTTGGATATTGGCTTATGGGCCTTATAATAGTAGTAAAATACAAGAAATGCTAAGAGATAAATATCGTTTGGAGCAAATAGAAAATATTACTTTTAGAGGTTATGATTGGAAAAAAATTTCGGAATTGGATCATAAAATTTTAGTAATAGGTAGAACAGAGTCAATTAACGCTCAACTTGAAAAAACAGCTATAAAACCAAATTGGCTAGAAACAATTCAAGATCATAATCATAATGATAAGTTTACTTTACTTGAATTTGGCAATTAAAATGAAAAAAAAACAAACTTTATTATTATTGATTTGCTTAACTTTAATAGGTTTTGCTATACGTATTTATAAAGTAGATAAATTACCAGCCATTCTCAATCGAGATGAAGCCGCTCTAGCTTATAACGCTTTATTACTCAAAGAGACAGGTAAAGATGAGTGGCAGCGATCTTGGCCTTTTGCTTTAGAATCTTTTGGAGATTATAAATTACCAGGATATCCTTATTTACTGCTAATCTTTTTTCAATTTCTACCTTATACTGATCTTATTGTCAGACTACCTTCTATTTTAGCTGGATCTTTACTTATCTTTTGCTCTTATTATTTTGCTAGAGCTTTTGATCTTAAAAAAAAATCAGCACTGCTCTTTTCTTTACTAATCCTCTTCACTCCTGTATTTTTCTTTTACTCACGAATGGCTTGGGAAGCTAATGTAGCGCTTTTATTAACAGTAATTATGTTCACTCTTATACTTAAGGCTAAAAATAAATATCTTGATTTACTAGCAGCTCTTTTAACTTTGCTTATTGTTTTTACTTATAATTCACCATTATTGATCTTACCTTTTATTATTATTGCTATCCCTCCCCTGAGGGGTATAAAAAAAGCTAAAAAATGGCTATTTATTAGCACTGCTTTAAGCTTTGTTTTTCTATTTGCTACTTATAAATTATTACCATTATCCAGTCAAAAGAGTGGTATCACGATCTTTAATGATGAAACTATCACTGTTAATTATCCTGCTTATAGAGCTAATTTTCCCTCTGCTTTACAAGCAATCTTTGGAAATAAGTATATCTATTGGTTAAAAATTATTAATAGAAATTTTTATAAATCTTTTTCTTTTAATTTTTTAGTAGAAAATGGAGGAAGTCATCCTTGGCACATTATTCCAGGTCATGGACATCTCTTTTATTTAACTTATTATTTCGCTCTTTTAGGATTTTTTTATTTTTTCTATCGATCTTTAGTTTTTATAACTGGCTTAATAAAAAAGAAAAGAAATTTGGCTTCTTTAAAAATAATCAAAAAGGCTTTTACTGCAAATAAAAAAACCTTTTTACTGGTTTATTTATTAGTTATCTCATTACTACCATCTATTATCACTGTTGATTCTCCCCATGCCACTCGCAGTTTACTTTTCTTTTATTTATTTAGTTTAATCGCCATCAAAACAATTGAAAAACTGAAGCCTTCTAGGCTAATATTTTTTATTTTGGGACTTGTGCTTTTATTTGAAATAAGCTGGTATTATAAAGATTATTTTTTCAAATATCCAAATCATCAATATTCTTTTAAACCTGGTTTTGAAGAAACAATCAAAGAAGTTGAAAAAGAATATTCTGATAAAGAAGTGGCCATTGTTGACTCTGGTTATCAATATATTGTTTTAGCTTGGTATCTTAAAATTAAGCCAGAACTGTATTTTTCTACTGTAGTCAGACAACAAGCTGATAAAATAGGTTTAAAATATGGAGAAAGAGTGACTCATTATCATTTTATTGGACGGGAAGACGACCGAAGTTCAGAGGAAGTGTTGCTACTTAAATGGAATGATAGAATTTGGAAAAGGAAATAAATATGCTTTCTGTAGTACTCGCTACTTACAACGAAGAAAAAAATATTCAAGGCTGTTTAGAATCAGTCAAAGATTTTGCTGATGAAATTATTGTGCTTGATGGCTCATCACAAGATCGAACTAGAGAGATTGCTAAAAAATTAGGAGCTAAAGTTTTTAAAACCACTAATAAACTCAACTTTCACATCAACAAACAAATAGTTATGAATAAGGCCAAAGGAGATTTAGTTTTACAACTTGATGCTGATGAAGTAGTGGATACTGAACTTAAAAAATTTATTATCAAAACTCATAAAAACCTTTTGTTTTTGAAAAAATCTTCAAATAAAGCAGATTTTAGCTCAATCCCCAAAGCCTGGTGGATTAAAAGAAAAAATCTATTTTTAAATAAATGGTTAAAGAAAGGTGGGCAGTATCCAGACCCAGTGATTAGATTATATGTCAATGGCTATGCTAGATTACCGCAAAAAGATGTGCATGAACAAATGATAGTAAATGGTCAAGTCGCTTGGGCTGAAGGACATCTTTTGCATTATTCTAATCCAGAATTTTCAAATTATCTAAAAAAATTTAATCACTATACGAGTTTAAAAGCAAAACAATTAAAAGCAGCCAAAACTAAAATTAGTTTCAGCAATTCTTTTAAATACTTGGTTTGGAAGCCAGGTTTTACTTTTTTGAACATCTTCATCCGACATAAGGGTTTTGTTGATGGAGTAGCAGGTTTTACTTTTGCTTTTTTTAGCGCTTTACATCACTCAATTGCCTACCTTAAACTATGGGAACTTTATGAAAGTACTAATTGATACTAGCCCTCTAGCTAATGCCCATGCTATTAGAGGAATTGGTATTTATACTAAATATTTAAGTGGATATCTAGAAAAACTAGCCAACTTAAAATTAAAACGTTCAACTTTAATTAAAGATGAAAAATTTGATCCTGATATTATCCACTACCCTTATTTTGACTTGTTTTTTAATACCCTACCTTTGAGATTAAACAAAAGAAAAAAAATAGTGGTCACTGTTCATGATGTTATCCCTCTCAAATTTCCAGAACAATATAATCCTGGTATTAAAGGTAAACTAAAATTTCTAAAACAAAAAAAGACAATTCAAAAAGTCGATGCTATTATTACTGATTCTTACGCATCTAAGATAGATATAGTTAATTATCTCAATATTTCAGATAAAAAAATCCATGTTGTTTATCTTGCTGCCAATCCAAAAATTAAAAAGCCAAGTAACACTATTATTAATCAGATCAAGAAAAAATATAAATTGCCACAAAAATTCATTCTTTATGTTGGCGATATCAATTACAACAAAAATATTGTTCAGTTAATCAAAGCTGTTAAATATCTTCCCAATGATATTAAATTAGTTTGTGTGGGAAAAAACTTCAAAGCAGCCAATATTCCAGAATGGCAGTGGATTGAAACGCAGTTGGTCGCCAGCCAAGTGGAAAAACGTGTTAAATTTATTTCTAATATTTTGGGTGATGCAGATGAAGAATTATCAGCTATTTATGCAGCAGCTGAAATTTATGTTCAGGCATCAATTTATGAGGGTTTTGGCCTACCAGTTTTAGAAGCAATGATTTGTAAAACTCCAGTTATTTGTAGTAAGAATTCATCATTGATTGAGATAGGAGATGGTTTTGTCCAATTTACTAGAGAGGATGCAGAAAGTATCGCCAATAATATTAAAAAAGTTTTAGCTTGGCCAAAACAAAAGCGAGAAACGTTCATAAAAAAGGCTTTTACTTGGAGCAAAAAATTTACTTGGCAAAAAACTGCTAAAAATACTTTCAAGGTTTATCAAAAGATATTATAAACAAATAATAAAAATTTAAAAAAATGTTAATTAAAACAATCAGAAACTTTCAAAGAGAAAAAAACTTGCTAATTTATTTATTGCTTGCCTTAATTTGCGCTATAGCTTTCTTTATCAGTATAAAGCCTTATCTTAATCAAAAATTTCCATACACTCATGATGGCGAGAATCATTTAGCTCGCTTTGCCAACTATAAGATTGCTCTCAAAGAAGGGCAATTTCCTCCTCGTTTTGCTCCTAATTTACTTAATCACTATGGTTATCCTGTTTTTAACTATAATTATCCTTTGGCAAATATTCTATCTCTATTTTTCTCTTTTTTAAAAATAAATTACGAGCTGATTTTTAAAGTAATTGCCGTGACAGCCATTTCTCTCAGCTTAATTTTAGTTAATCAATGGCTAAAAATCTTAAAATTCAATCAAAAGGCACGTCTTTTTGCATTATCAGTTTTCTTAGTTAATCCATACTTATTAAATACAATCTATTTTAGAGGCAATATTGGTGAAATTTTAGCGATTTCATTGTTACCTAGCTTTTTCTATTTCATAGAAGTAATCTTAAAGCAAAAAAAATTGGATTTAAGTTTTTGGCAAGAAAAAAATACTCTCATTTCGCTGGTATTAATCACAGCCTTTTTTCTCTCTCATAACATTACTGTTTTATTTGCCATGCCTATAATCTTTGTTTATGCTTTATTTAAATTTAAGACCAAAAAAAATTATTGGAAAATTTTTATTAAAGTCATAGCTTTAGGTATTTTACTAACTCTATGGTTCTGGCTGCCAGCAGTAGCTGAAAAATCAGAAATCGTACTAGATCAAGATCAATTGGCTAATAGTTTTGCTAACTATTTTCCAACCTTAAGAGAATTAATTCTTTCTCCTTTAGAATTTGGTTTTTCTAATCCAAGTAAAATTGATTCCTTGGGTTTTAATCTTGGGTTAAGCACAATTTTTATTTTGATATTGGCAGTAATCCTTCTAATCAAAGAAAAATTTAAAAAACTTTCTTTAAAAAGAGATATAAAAACTCAAGTTATTTTTTTTACTATCATCAATCTACTCCTAATCATTTTTCAACTTAAATTTACAGAGGAACTGTGGCTACTGATCCCATTAGCTAAGTATATCCAATTTCCTTGGAGATTATCTTTGTTTATTAGTTTATTAATTTTACCTTTAGCTGCCTTAATTTTTTCTCAAATAAAGCAAAAATGGCAAATCATATTAATCGCTGTTTTATTTTTACAATTAAAAACTTATAGTCAGCTCAAAGTAGCTGATTTTTTTCATAAAACTAAGCAAGATTATGATGCTTTTTCTCAATCTACATCTACTTCTAATGAAAATAGAAGTAAAAATTTTGAATATAATGAAATTGCTGACTGGCGACCTAGTCCAAGTATCATGAATGGACAAGGTGAGATTGAAGTTTATGAATGGCGAGGTTCAAATAGAAAATATAGAATCAAAATTGAACAGGCTTCGATAATAGTAGAACCAACTATGAATTTTTTAGGTTGGAAAACTAGAGCTAACGGTCAAAAATTAGTTTATATCAATAATGATGACATCAAAGGAAGATTAGCCTATCAACTTGAAGCAGGAGAATATCAAATTGAATCAAAATTCACTCAAAGAACCTGGGCAAGAGTTCTCGGCAATATCAGCAGTCTAATTACTTTCTTTGCTCTTTCATTTTTTTACTTAAGTAAAAAAATAAATTTGGATATCAATAAATTTATAAAAATAAAAATTATTAATGATAAAAAAATGTGAGATAAAAAAAATCGCTGTTTTCTTTTTTATTTGGCGAATTTTTTTATTTTTACTTTCATTCTTAGCTCCTCATTTTTTGGAATTTAAAGCCAGTTTTCCTTTCCGCGATACTTTTTTATCATCAACTTCCTTCCCCGAATGCTTTTATTCTTGGGGAAATTTTGATGGAGTACATTATTTGCTAATTGCTAAGGAGGGTTACCATGGTTGGGGATTAGTACAAGCCTTTTTCCCGCTATTTCCCTTGCTTATTAAAATTTTTACTTTTCTGTTTTGTAGTAGAGTTTTCACTGCCTTATTAATTTCAAATCTTAGTTTCTTTTTGTTTTTATTAGCTTTTTATACTTTAGTTAAAAAAAATTTTGATAAAAAATTAGCTTGGCTTTCAATTTTCATTGTCTTGGCATTTCCTACTAGTTTCTTTTTTGCAGCAATTTACAACGAATCCCTTTTCCTTTTATTAGTAATTCTCAGCTTTCTGGCAGCAGAAAAAAAGAATTGGATTTTAGCAGGCTCAATTTCCGCCTTAGCAAGTGCCACTAGAATAGTAGGTGTTTTTTTAGTACCAGCCTTATTATTAGAATTATGGATGACAGAAACTAAAGGTAAAAGTAAAAATTTAAAAAATAGAATTTACTTTTTTCTTAAAAATCATTGGCAGAAAATTCTAGCTGTCTGCCTTGGAAGTTTCGGTTTACTTTTTTATATGATTTATCTCAAAGTCAGATTTCACGATGCTCTTTATTTTTTACATGTCCAAAGTGAGTTTGGTGCCAGTAGAAGTGAAACAATTATTCTTTATCCACAAGTATTAATTAGATACTTAAAAATTTTAATTACTGCTCGTCCATTTGATTGGAAATATTTTTCTTATATTCAAGAATTTATTATTTCCACTTTGGGATTACTATTAATCACTTTGGCATATAAAATAAGAAAAATGCGCCTCTCTTATCTTGTTTTTACTATTTTAGCCTTTTTCACTCCAACTCTTACTGGCACTTTTTCTAGTATGCCTCGTTATATTCTAGTTTGTTTTCCAATTTTTATTTATTTGGCTAATATCTTGAAAAAACATAAAATAACAACTATTCTTTACCTGACAATTTCACTATTTCTCCTTATAATCAATACCGTCTTATTTATTAGGGGTTATTGGGTAGCCTAGAAAGAGATAATGTTAGATAACTCTGAACAAAAAATTAAATCATTAAATATCATTGTTACCGGCGGAGCTGGCTTTCTTGGCACTCATCTTTGCAGAGCATTAAAAAGAGTCGGCCATCAAATTAAAATTATTGATTTAAAGCAAAATCCTGAATTTCGTACTGTTATAGCTGATGTAAGAGACCAAAAAAGAATGCTTAAAGAAATTAAAAATGCAGATTTAGTTTTTCATTTAGCTTCCTTGATTGAAGCCGGAGAATCTGTTGAAAAACCACAAAAGTACATTGATTTTAATCTTAATGGTTCAGTCTCAGTGCTGGAAGCAATGCGCATTAATCAAATTAAAACCTTTATCTTTTCTTCTAGTGCTGCCATTTATGGTGAACCTTTAAAAATTCCAATTCAAGAGGATGATAGAACTATTCCTATTAATCCTTATGGTATGACTAAATTGGCTATGGAAGGACTTTTGTCTTCTTATGTAGCAGCACATAGCTTCACTGGTATTGCACTACGTTATTTCAATCTTTATGGCCCAGAAGAACATCACCAACCAGAAACCCATGCTATACCTCGTTTTATTAAGCAAATTTATGAAGGTAGTGAAGTCACTGTTTGGGGAGATGGTGGCTATCAACGAGATTTCATTTATATTGACGATATTGTGGAGGCTCATTTAAAAGCTATTGATTTATCACTAAAAGAACCCCAAAAATACCACTATTTAAATTTATCCACTGAAAAACCGGCCTCAGTGATAGAGATTATTCACTTGATTGAAAAAATTATGGATAAAAAAGCTAATATTAAACATTTTCCAGATAGACCAGGTGATCCTCGTGTACTAGTGGCAGATGCTAGTAAAGCTAGAAAAGTTTTAAATTGGCAAGCAAAAATAGACTTAGAAACTGGTTTAACAAAGACAGTTGACTACTTTAAAGCTTTTTGGTCTAAACAAAATAAGCAGAATCAGTATGCCTAGTAAAAATAAAACTTTTATTGTTATTCCAGCGCTCAATGAAGAGAAATATTTAGCTAAGGTACTAAAAGATGTAAGTAAATTTAATAGAAATATTATTTATGTTGATGATGGCTCAACAGATCAATCAGTAACTATTGCTAAAAAATTTACCCACTACATATTAGTACATAAAATTAATTTAGGCAAAGGAGCAGCTTTAAAAACCGGCTGTGATTATGCCTTTAAATATCTTAAGGCCGAAAATGTAATTTTTGTAGATGCTGATGACCAACATCACGCTGAAGAAATACCTTTATTTGTAGAAGCTTTAAAAAATAGTAAAGTTGTTTTTGGTGAAAGAGCTTTTGATCATAATATGCCTTTTATCAGAATATTAAGCAATCGTCTTTTGAGTCTAGCTTTCTTGATTCTATTTGGTCGCTATATTGCTGATATTCCTTCAGGATATAAAGCTATCAATAAAGAAGCTTATAAAAAATTGCGCTGGGAATCAACTGATTATTCGGTTGAATTAGAAATCGCTGCCAAAGTTGCTAAATATAAAATCCCTTTTGCTACTGTGCGCATTTCGACCATTTACCATGATTTTGATCGTGGGATGACTTTTATTGATGGTTTAAAAACTTTATTTACTTTATTTAATTTAAGGATTTCTATATGAACATTTTCCAAATTATCGCTATCTGTTTTGCAATTTTTATGATGTATGTAGTCAGAATAAATCAAAAAAGACTTAAGTTTAAATTAATTGAGTCTAGTTTTTGGTATAGCACTTGGCTTGTATTTATAGTGATTGCTCTTTTCCCTAATTTATTAAAAGGTATTACTAATGTTTTGCATTTTGCCAGAGTTTTTGATTTATTGATAGTGATTGCTCTAATGATTATTACCACTATTGTAATCATTAATTTTTTCACGCAAAGAAAAAATCAAAAAAAATTAGAAGACTTTATTCGCCAAGAAGCAATTAAAAAAACCAAGAAAAATGATTAGTTTTCACATTGTTACACCATCCTTTAATCAGGCAGAATTTATTCAAGAAACAATTGACAGTGTTTTAAAACAAAAAGGGAAATTTAAAATAAATTATTGGGTAATTGACAGTGAATCAACTGACAAGACAGTTAAAATTCTTAAAAAACATGGCTCCAAAATAAATTGGCTCTCAGAAAAAGATAAAGGACAAACTGATGCCATTAATAAAGGCATTAAAAAAATTTTAGCTAGTAAAACAGATTTAAAAAATTCAATTTTTGCTTACATTAATTCTGATGATTATTACTTACCTCAAGCTTTTGAAAAAGTTGCTCGAGCTTTTGAAAAAAATCCTAAAAAAATGTGGCTAACAGGAGAATATCAAGTTTCATCCACAAAAAAACAATTAGGACATGAACTCATTAGAAGAGTTTGGAAAGGATTTTTTAAAAAAATTTATTGTTTACCCTTATTGCTTATTCTTAATCCTCTTGCTCAACCAACAACTTTTATTCGTTTACAAGCCATTAAAGAAATCGGGCCATTTAAGCAAAAATTAAAATATACTATGGATTATGAATACTGGTTGCGTTTGGAAAAAAAATACGGAAAACCAATCTTTATTAATGAAAAACTTGCTATTTTTCGTATCCATCAAAGTTCTAAAGGTGGGAGTCAGTATAAAAAGCAATTTCAGGAACAATTTGCAGTAGCTAAAAGATATACTAAAAATCCTATTTTACTTTTTTTACATCAGCTGCACAACTTATTAACATTAACTATTTATAAAGTTTTAAAATGAAAAAATATTTATGTCAAAAAATGATTTAAAAAAAATGCTCAGAGCCGTTAAAAGAGTAACCCAAGAAAGAGGTTGGGAAAAATATCATACTCCAAAGAATATGGCCATGGATTTAGTGAGAGAAGCCTCTGAAGCTTTAGAACATTGCATTTGGCAAACTGACCAGGAGATTAAAAAAGATAAAAAAAGAGTTGATGAAATTAAAGACGAAATGGGAGATGTCTTACATGCTCTTTTATTGCTATCAGATAGTTTAGATGCAGATTTAGCAGACTGTTTTTGGCATAAATTAGAAAAAACAGAAAAAAAATATCCTCCTGAGCAAGCTTTAAAATTTACTGTAGAAACCATCAAAAAACTAAGGAAAAAATAATATGCAAAAAAAGTTCTGGCAGAATAAAACAGTTTTAATCACAGGTGGGAATGGTTTTTTAGGTTCTGAATTAGTAAATCAAGTCAAAAAATTAGATCCTAAAAAAATTATCATCCCTCGTTCCAAAAAAACAGATCTAAGAAAGCAATCTGTTTGTAAAAAAATTGTTAAAAACGTTAACATAGTAATTCATCTGGCAGCCAATGTAGGAGGAATTGGTTACAATCAAAAATACCCCGGCACTCTCTTTTATGATAATTTAGTTATGGGTGTACATCTGATGGAAGAAGCTAGAAAAGCTAAAGTTAAAAAATTCGTAGCTCTTGGCACAATTTGCGCTTATCCCAAATTTACGCCTGTACCCTTTAAAGAAAAAAATCTCTGGGATGGTTATCCAGAAGAAACCAATGCTCCTTATGGTTTAGCTAAAAAAATGCTCTTAGTGCAAGCACAAGCTTACAAACAACAATATGGATTTAATGCCATTTATTTATTGCCAGTAAATATGTATGGCCCGAGAGATAATTTTGATCCAAACTCCTCTCATGTTATTCCAGCCTTAATTAAAAAATTTGTTGATGCTAAAGAAAAAAATAAAAAACAAGTTGTAGTTTGGGGAACTGGCAAAGCTACTAGAGAGTTTTTATATGTTAAGGATTGTGCTGAGGCGATCATTTTAGCTACTGAAAAATATAATAAAACTGAACCTGTTAATATTGGAGCTGGCTTTGAAATTAGTATTAAAGAACTTGCAAAACTAATTAAAAAGCTGACTGTTTTTAAAGGAAAACTTATCTTTGATAAGAGTAAGCCAGATGGACAACCTAGAAGAATGCTGGATACTAGTCATGCTAGGAAGGAATTTGATTTCAAAGCAAAAACCAAGTTTGAACAAGGTTTGAAAGAAACTATTAATTGGTATTTAAAAAATCGTAAATAAATTAACTTTCTCTATATTTAATGAAAAAACAAATTTATTGGCTTCATTCCCATTTCTTACTATCTACAGGCGGAACTAGATTTGTATTTGAAGTTATTAATCAATTGAAAAAAAATTATCAAATTACAATTCTTGTAGAAAAAAGTTCTCCGTTATGGATTAAAAAATATAAGAAGATAGGAATAGAAGTAAAGGAATTTGCTCTATTAACTTCAAATAATTTAATTTATTGGTTATTCTTTCCATTTTTTCTTTGCCTTGACTATTTAAAATTAAAATCTCTAATTCCGCAAAATTCAATTATTATTTCTTCAATGTTCCCAATGAATT
>JASFHL010000012.1:0-26151 GCA_050123235.1 Candidatus Woesebacteria bacterium
CTTTTGACACTCCTCTGAAAGTATCTGATAAGCTGTAGAGGAATAATCCTTAGCTTGTGTTTTGAGAGAAAAAGGTATAATTTCAAAAGCATAAAAAATGCTAATCAAGAGAACAATCATAAATGGATATTTAAATTTCTGACTAATTTTTTCAACCCCTTTTAGCGCTAAGTACCATAAGCCTAAATAAAAAACAAAATACCAGCGATTAGTTGATCTAATTGGTTCAAAAATCGGAATAGTTTTTACTAAAAAATGATAGGGAAGAGGAATAACAGTACGAATGCCATTAAGTCCTAATCTGGGTCCTAAAGAAAAACTAAATCCAATAATTAATAATAAAGTAAAAAATAACTTTCGTCTCTTTAAGGAAAATTCCAATGATAATTTATGCTTTGTGATTCTAAAACTAATCAGTGAGATCAAAGCTAAAATAGAAAAAGTAAATGAAGGACTAGTTACTGGTTCACCAGCAATATGTTGGTTAAATCTATTCCAAGGCGATAATAGTTTGCTAGCAAAACTTGCTAATCTCTGAAAAAAATAATCAGTAAAGTCTGCAGAATAATAAACATATTCACCATAATCAATACCTACTCCGTAAAAGGTCTGTACTTGTTTATATTTGTATAAAACAGGGCCAACTAAAGTTAGAAATAAAGTCAAAATAATCCCCCAGTTTTTAATAACAGAAAACTCAAACCTCTTCAACAATTGGACTAAGAAAAAAATCGTTATAGTAACTAAGGTGAAAATACTCAAATAAACACTGGCATAAAATTGAATTGCTAGTAATAAGGCAATAATTATTAATTCTTTTAAACTTATTTTTTTTGTTGCTCTTTCTTTAAATAAAATCCCTAATGCTAATAAAGCAGGCCAAAAATTAATCATTTGAAAATGAGCCCCTTGCAAAAAGAAAAATGGTGACATAGATAAACTGAGAGTAGCTAAAAATAACAAAGATGGTTTTTTAAAAAATTGTTTGGCAAAAAAACTAGCCGCCAGAGTGTTAAAAAATAAAATTGTAAAAAATGTTAGATTAAAAACTAAAATCGGTCTTGAAAATAACAAATAATAAAAAAAAGCAATCATACTCTGAGGCCACAAAAGATCAGAAAAAAGAAGTGTTTCCTGATGGGGATAAAAACTATTGGTATTGAAAATTTCACTAAAGTTAAAGGATTTTAAATGTGATATGTTTTGGAATATAGTCCAGACGTAATATGGATAATCAAACCAATCAGAAAGATTGCTAGCTAAATTCAAAGCCAAGGATCTAAAAACAAATAATTGAATTAAAAAAATTAGCAAACTAATAAGGAAACAAGATAACCTTAGATTTGTTTTGATCTTATCTACTATCATTATTCTCATTTCAACAAAAGTTTTTATACTATGTTTTAAAAAGAAAAATAATCCAAGTACAAATAAACTTAAAAGTTGAGATAAACTATAAACCATAAAAATTTTGCTGGCAATTTTCTCTCTTTTATCTTCTTGATTTTTATGTAAAGCAAGCAAATCTTTAGCTTTTAAACTATTTTTATTAACTTTAGCAATAAAATAGCTAAATAGAACTGGCACTTTATTTTCTTTAGTATAGCGAGCATCTTTTTTTAAAATCTGTTTAATATATTTCTTCCTTGAGCTAGCCTTAAGTTTCCCAAGTTTAGAATTATGTGTCAACAATTCATAAGCCAAACCTCCATTAGTATCATGTCGTTCAATCATTTTAAAATAACGTTTCATTGTAGGTATAATTAAATCTGAATGAATTGCTTCAGTAGGATCAGATATCAACATGGTTGGTAAATGAGGATATTTTAAAGGTGTTTTTTTAAGTTCATCAGGTAATTTTCTATTTTCATTCCAAATATAAAACCATTGTTTGAGACCATATTGATTTCTCCCTGGTCCAATATAATCAAAGTTAACAATCAATCCTCCTGGCTCCAAAGCTTTAGCCAAAACACGCATTAAACGATCAATGTATTGAACATGATGCAGAGCTGCTGAATTAACCACTAGATCAAAACTGTTTTCTTCAAAATCAATTTTATTAACATCAGCCTGAATATATTTAATTTTGCGTTTTCCTCTGTTCTTTCGTGCCTGCTTAAGTAAATCATTTGAATAATCAAAAGCGACAGCTTCTTTAATAATTTTCAAATCAATCAATTCTCGTTCAACCCAACCATTACCACAATTTAAAATTAGAGCCCTTTTAAAGGGCTTTTTGGCATAGCGTTTTTTAAAATCTTGCTGCCAAGTTATTTTTTTATTACCAGTGGTATTCTGCCACATATATTCTTGTACTTCGGGGAAATCATTCCAATATTGAGCCGAATAATACACACTTGAATTATCAGCAACGCAAGTTTTCATAAATTAACTTTATGCTAAAATCGAAACATGCGCAAGTTTAATCTAAATAGATTTATTGTTAATTATTTTTTCTTTTGTTTTTTCTTTTTTACTTTCTTTGCATCTGGTATGGTTGATTCTCAAGATGGTTTTCAATATTTAACTATTGCTCGCCGCATGTATTATGATCACACTTTCGAAATGCCTATTGAAGGCTCTCCCAACAATAATTTAGCCATGAATAGCCGACCAGGAAAAGATGGAAAAATCTATAGTATGACAGGATTGGCTTATTCACTTGCTTTCATTCCCGCAGTAATAATAGAAGATTTTTTTTTAAAATTGGCAAATCAAAAACCTTTATCCGGATTTCCTTTGCAGTCTGATTGGCCAATTTTACTTGTCGCTAGTATGACCAATGCTTTCTTTGGAGCTCTCCTTGTAGTAACACTCTATCAATATCTTAGATCATTTGCTATTAGTCACAAACAATCTATTTTTCTGAGTTTTATTGCTATGCTTAGTACCAATTTATTTGTCTATACCAAACATGTTTATCCACACATGATGTTTACTAGTTTCCTTACTTTAGCTTTCTACTTTATACGTTTGCATAGTTTAAGAAATAAGAAGATAAAAAATAAATTACTCAAAGCAAAATACTTATTTTTTGCCGGTCTCTCTTATGGGGTGGTGATTATCACTTATAATCCGACTTTCATCTTTTCAGCCTTGCCACTTATTCTTTATTATCTTTTATTAGAAAAACAAAAATTTAACCTCAAAAAAATTAAGTTAAATATCAAAATTTTAAAACAAATCATCATTGATGCTTTTTATGCTCTATTAGGGATTTTACCTTTTTGTTTAATTTATTTTTATTTTAATATCATTCGTTTTGGCAGTGCCATCTACACTGGTTATGATGCTAGTCTTACAATCTCTAAATTTCCAGCTCCATATGTCATTTTTGAAGGAATCTGGGGAGTCTTATTCAGTCCTGGAAGAAGCATCTTTGTTTATAGTCCTATACTCTTAATGCTTATCTTTTTTTGGTGGAAACTTAAAAAAAACCTAAGTCCAGAAATTGTCAGTTTCTTTTTATTGACTCTAATCTATGTTTATTTCATTGGAACAAATAAAGGCGGACCAAACTTTCTTGTTTGGCATGGTGAAATGAGCTGGGGCAATCGTTATATGGTGGCAATTTTACCCTTTTTATTTATTTTAATAGCTAAGATCTATCAAAATTTAAGTAGATACAATAAATACTTAGTTTTTTTCCCTTTAGTAATCGTTGGTTTATATGTCCAACTATTAGGTATTTTCCTTCCATATCAACTTAAACGTGGAGCACTCCCTGCTGATGTTTTTATTAATGAGGTTAATTTAAATTATGGTGAATACCCAAATTTTATTCCTCGTTACTCAGCTATTTTTAAAATGAGTAAAATTATGCTCAAAAGACTAATTAAGCTCCGAAGCATCTATGATCATGGTGATTATAATCTTAGATTATATGATGGTTATGATTCTCCACTTAATTTGGGTTGGACTAAAATTCGAGAACTAATGCCTAATGCATATATGAGTTTTGATGATAATAATAAAAACAAGATTCGTGACTTATCCCTTCAATTTAAAAATTATCAAATGGAGCAAACTAGTACTTATTCTGCTCAAATCAGCTTTAATTTAAATAATCATGATCTCGTTGAATCAACTATAGTTGTACCAGCAAATGAAAACCGAAAAATTAATCTACAACTTTCAGAAGAAAAATTTAAAAATAAAAATAATATCCTTAGAATTGATACTCACTATATTGGCACTAGTTCTGCCAGATTGAAAGATAAACAAATCGTTTCACTAGAAAATATGCAAATTAACGATCTAAGTCAAAACATTGATACCTTAAATTATCCTTATGTTTCTCCTATTTCGGCATCACTATATGGGACAGAATATCATTATTGGGGTAATAAAGAACAGGATCCTTGGGAAATTTGGAGGGTTCACTCCAGAATTTTTGAACAGACTTTTGATTTATGGTGGCTACGACCTTTTCATTATTGGGATTTGCCTAAAAATTTATTTTTTGTATTATTTATTTTAAATTTAATAGGTATAGGATTTTTTGCTAGAAAAATCTATACCACAACTCTATTTAATAAAAGCTGACAAAAATGGAAAAATAAAACAAAGTAACGACATGTTAAAACAAAAACTATTCAAGTTTAAGCCTAATAAATTCATTGCTAATTACTTCTTTTTTTGTCTTTTCTTTTTTACTTTCTTTGCTTCCGGAATGGTAGATTCTCAAGATGGCTTTCAATATTTAGCTATTACCCGCCGTATGTATTATGATCATACCTTTGAACTACCTGTTAAAAAACCTCCTCACAATGTCCATATGAATATTTTTCCTGGAAAAGATGGCAAAATCTATAGCCCTACAGGGTTAGGATATTCCTTAGCTTTTTTACCAGCTGTTATGTTTGAAGATTTATTTCTGAAACTATCAGGTCGAGAACCTCTAGCTACTTTCCCTTTAGAATCTGATTGGCCGGTTTTATTAGTCGCTAGTATGACCAACGCTTTTTTTGGAGCTATATTGGTAGTTACGCTCTACCAATATCTCAAATCATTTAACATTAATCACAAGCGATCTCTTTTACTAAGTTTTATTGCTATGGTTAGTACCAATTTATTTGTCTATACCAAACATGTTTATCCACATATGATGTTTGTAAGTTTTCTTACTTTAGCTTTTTATTTATTGCGTCAATATAGTTTGAAAAAACAAAAAAAACATCTTTTCTTTTCAGGATTAGCCTATGGAGTGGTGATTATCACTTATAATCCTACTTTTGTTTTACCAGCACTACCTTTTGCTCTCTATTATCTTTTATTAACTAAAGTAAAATTTAATCTTAAAAAAATCAAATCAAATATCAAAATTTTAAAACAAATTATTATTGATGCTTTTTATGGATTCTTAGGAATATTACCATTTTGGCTCATCTATAGTTGCTTTAATACTGTTCGTTTTGGTAATGCTACTAGTGCTGGCTACGGTTCTAGTGCTGGAACAAAATTGCCTTTAATTCCACCACCCTATGTAATTATAGAAGGCATTTGGGGAGTTTTATTTAGCCCAGGAAGAAGCATTTTTATTTATACCCCTCTGCTTTTAATGCTTTTTCTTTTTTGGTGGAAATTAAAAAAAAGATTAATCCCGGAAATTATTAGTTTTTCTTTATTAAGCTTAATTTATGTGCTGATGATTGGAATCAATAGAGGAGCGGAAGATTTTTTAGCTTGGCATGGAGAAGTAAGTTGGGGTAATCGTTATATGATTGTTATCATTCCATTTTTATTTATTTTAATAGCTAATATTTATCAAACTTTAAGCAAATATAATAAATATTTTGCTTTTCTTCCTTTAGTCTTAATAGGATTATATGTACAATCTCTAGGCATTCTTTTTCCATATCAAATCAAACGAGGAGCACTCCCTAATGATATTTATATTAATGAGGATAGTCTAAATTTTGGTGAATATCCTAATTTCATTCCTCGCTATTCCGCAGTTTTTAAAATGTCCAAAGTTTTATTTAAAAGATTGAAGAATATTAAAAATATTTATGACCATGGTGATTATAATCTTAAACTATATGATGGTTATGATTCTCCATTTGATTTAGGTTGGACTAAATGGCGAGGGACAATGCCTACAGCTCATATTAGTTTTGACAATAATAAAAAAGATAAAATTCATGATTTAACCCTTCAATTTAGAAATCATCAATTGATCCCTTCGAGTACTTATTCTGCTCAAATTAGTTTTAATTTGAATGATCAAAATCTTGATCAGTCGACAATCATTATTCCAGCTGATAAAGATCAAGAAGCAAAATTACAGTTTTCAACAGACATCCTTAAGGATCAAAATAATATTTTGAAAGTTGATACTAATTACATTGGTACTTCTTCTGCTCAGTTAAAAAAGAAACAGACTATTTTCTTACAAATCATAAGAATTAACGGTCTAGCACAGAATATTAATACACTAGATTATCCTTATGTTTCTCCTATTTCAGAATCACTCTATGGGACAGAATATCATTATTGGGGGAATGAAGAACAAAATCTTTGGGAAATTTGGAATGTACATTCTCGAGTCTTTGAAGAAACTTTTGATTTATGGTGGCTAAGACCATTACATTACTGGGATTTTCCAAAAGATGTATTTTCTGTACTGTTTACTTTAAATATTATAGGAATTGTTTTTTTTGGTAACAAAATTTGGATTCATATTTTATTTAAAGCAAAGACAGAATAACAAAAAAAACAAAAGCATATATAATGATTGTTGTTATCTAGAAAATTAAATTTGAATCAATGATAAAAGATCTTCCCCAGCAACAACTTCTGGTTTCCGTTATTGTTGTTAATTTTAATGGTAAACACTTTCTAAAAAGATGTTTTGACTCTTTATTAACTTTAAATTTTCCAAAAGATAAATATGAAATCATTATGGTTGATAATGCTTCCCATGATTTATCAGTTGATTATGTACAAAAAAAATATCCTCAAATAAAAATCATAAAAAGTAAGAGTAATCTTGGTTTTACTGGAGGAAATAACTTGGCTGCCAAATATGCTAAAGGCAAGTACCTAGCTCTTTTAAATAATGATACTCAAGTAGATAAAAATTGGCTTAAATATTTGGTTCAAAAAATAAAATCGGATCCCAAAATTGCTGCTGTTAATTCCAAAGCTCTACTGGCTTATCCAATGGTGGAATTAAAAATAAATTCTGACGTTTATATGAAATCAGAGTTTAGTGATTCTACTAATTTCCAAAGTGTAGGAGTTTTAATTGAAGATATTATTTTAGAAAATAATCATTTAAAAAATCTAATTTATTACCGTAAAGGTTTTATAGAAAAGGAACGAGGTACTATCCCAGCCAGATGGACCAGCGATCATGCCAGTATTTTAATACCTTGTGAATTGTCTTTTAATAAACTCAAGTTTTCAATCATTATTCGTTCACAAAAATTAGGTACTAATTTGGAAACTAAATTATCTTTAAAAATTGGCCAAAAACATCTAATAAAAGACTCCTTGAAATCACATGAAGTGATGCAATATGATTTTGAAATTCCAAGAAAAGATATTGAAAAAAATTTTCTTTATTATGTTCAAAATGCAGGTAGTATTGTTTTCAAAACTGGGCATGGTAGAGATAGAGGAGCAGTAGTTAGAGATCATCAACAAAGTTACGAAATCGATAATCCATTCTATAATAAAGCTACAGAACTCACTGCTTTTTGTGGAGTAAGTGTGATCATAAGAAAAGATTTATTTCTCAAATATGGTGGCTTTGATGATTCTTTTTTTATGTATTATGAAGATACTGATTTGAGTCTAAAATTAAAACGAGATAAATATAGAATTGTTTTTGAACCTAAATCCTTTATTTATCATATCCATGCTGGATCTAGCAGGGAATGGTCTACTTTCTTTATTTATAATGTAGAAAAAAACCATTTGGCTTTCTTAATTAAGCATTTTCCTGTAACTATATTTTGCAGACAATGCTTTATTTATATTACGAAAACTACTATTAGTTTTTTAAAAATGTTAAAAAATCGTTTAATTGAAAAATGGCAAGATTATGAAGTTTGGAGAGATATAACAAATACTAGAGTGGAAGTAATAATTTGGTTTTTTAAAAATTTTCCAAAATTTGTCAAAGAAAGAATAAAACTCAATCAATCATTAGCAATAAGTATCAAGGAAATTCATAAAACATTATATTAAATCTATGAAAAAAACTGCTGCAGTTTATGACCGTTGGTTCTATACACTAGGTGGAGGAGAACAAGTTGCCTTTGCTTTTGCTGAAATTTTTAAAGAAATGGGTTTCAAAACAGATATTTTAACTCATAAAAAACTAGATTTAAAACTAGCTAAACAAAAACTAGGTTCTAAGTTAGGTAAAATGCAAATTAGATATTTACCAAACTTGCCTGACTATAAATTGAGCAAATATACAGAAGAATATGATATTTTTGCAAATCACTCTTATTTAGACTATATTCCTAATCGCAGCAACTATGGCTTAAAGTATGTTTCCTTTCCTTCCAAAGTTAATGTCTCTATTTATGAATTGCTAAAAAGAGCACACATTGTCCCGTCACTGCGAAAATTTTTCATTTACCCCTCTCAATTTGAAGGTTTTCGCTATGATTCATTTGAAAGAGGTAAATTACATAAATGGCTTGGAAAAAAATCTAGTATCACCTTTAATGAAAATATCAAAAACTTAGAACTAGAATTTAAATTTGAATCTTTGGCTTTCTCCTGTTTAGATCAAATTAAGTTTTATTTAAATAAAAAAATGATTGATCCTGCTGAAAGAACCGTTGATCAATATAATAATACTGTTAAATACACTTTTAAATTTAAGAAAGAAATTAAAAATTTACCATTAACTATTGAGACTCCTGATTCAGAGTTTTCCTATGGAGTTTCCTTAACTAGAATTTGGATTAAACATTATCGCTACTTTTTTTATAATCTTTTCAAGAGATATTTTCCTAAATGGGAAATGAGACTTCACGGTGGCCCGTCTATGACTAGACTTTCTGATATTGAGTCTTATGAACAGGTTTTATGTAATTCAAAATTTACTAAAAAATGGATTAAAAATTATTGGGGATTGAAAAGCACTGTTTTGTATCCACCGGTAAATGTGCAAATGTTTAAAGCTGCTAAACATAAAAAAAACATCATTATTAATGTTGGTAGATTTTTTGTAGGCGGGCACTGTAAAAAGCAACTAGATATGGCCAGAGTATTCAAACGTTTAGTAGATGAAGGAGTTACTAATTGGGAACTACATTTTGTAGGTGGAGTTGCCGAAGGCAAAATTCACCAGCAATATTTGAACTCAGTTAAGCAGGAAAGTGCTGGCTATCCTGTTTTTTTCCATATAGATTCTCCATTAAAAGAATTAAGAAAATTGTTATCTTTAGCTAAAATTTATTGGCACGCCACTGGTTTAGATGAAGATGAAAAAAGAGCACCTATTTTAATGGAGCATTTTGGCATTTCTACTGTCGAAGCAATGGCAGCAGGTTGTGTGCCAGTGGCAATTAACAAGGGTGGACAGCCAGAAATTATTACTGAGGTTTTTTGTGGACCACCAGAGAAGAATTAATTAAATATAGCAATAAAGTTATTAATAATAGAAAATTATGGGAAAAAATGAGTCAAGCAGCCATTATCCAAAGCCAAAAGTTTAGTAAAGAAAGATTTAAAAAAGAACTCAAGCAGTTAATAAATAAGCATTACGAATGCAAAAAATAAAAAAATTTTTAATACCTGCCATTATTAAACATCTTTTTTTAATTTTAGCTCTATTTGTTTTTCTGCTACTAAGTTATAAGGCCCCATTTAGTGAACGAACTCTTATTCCTAATTTTGAACCATATCCCGATACTTTTCACTATATAACTTCAGCTCGTTGTTTATTAATTGGTTCAGGACGAAAATTATGTAGAGAGGGCTTAAGTATTAACCCTGCTGTGCCCCCTTTATATTCTTATCTAATGATCCCTTTATTTCTACTAATTAATGATCCGCGCGCTGTTTATTATTTAAATATTGCTCTTTCACTGATATCACTAATTAGCTTCTATCTTATCTTAAAAAAATTATTTAAAAATCAACTATTAATAGGTTTTTCCCTATTTCTATATGTTACTAATTTTTATATTTATTGGATGCCAAGTTTAGCTATGGCTGAAAACTTGTTGTTACCTTTGACTTTGCTTTGTCTATATTTATTGCTCAGTCCGATAAGCAAAAAAAACTCATTTATCTTTGGTCTAACTGCTATATCACTCTATGCGACAAAGTATATAGCTGCCCCGCTAACACTGGCCTTTGCTATTCTTTTTATCATCAAGCTCATCAACTCTCAAGAAAAAAATTTAAAAGGAAAAAAGATTTCTATAAGCATTAACTTCTGTTCTGCTTTTTTATTAGGCCTGATGTTCTTTGGAATGGGCGCTGCTTTAAGAAAAGTAGAAGAATTCTCTAATGGATTAATTGCAGTTTTAAAAAAGAACAATTTAACAGTAGACTCCACTAGAGAAGAAAACGAAAACTCTTTTTACTCCCTATCCTATTTGCCTAAAAACTTACCCTTATATATCAAGACAATTCTAGGCTATCCGATCAGATTTTTATGGCAAAATAAAGCAATCCTATCAAATTATCTAGCACAATTAGGATTACTTGGCTTGATTCTAAAACTTAGAAAAGCAAAAACTAGATTTTTTGCTTTTAGTATTATATTTTTAATCAGCATCCAGATTCTTGTTGTTTCCTTATTTTATTCTTTTGAAAGCCGTTATATTTATTACAGTATCCCTTTTTTAATTTTAGGATTTGCATTTTTCTTAGAAGAAACAGCCCAGCTACTAAAGAAAACAAAAATTATGGCTTTAAAAAAACACGGGATAATATTCTTAATCGCCATAACTGGTATTCTCTATCTTAAAGCTAATCTAATCCCTTGGAAGCAACAGCTCAGTTTAAATTTCAAATACGCAGAAACTCCCTGGTATTATTTGGCAATCAAAGAAGTTGATCAATTGATTACTGAAAAAAATTTTGTAAAAAAGCCATATCTTATTTCAGCAGTTAATCCTTATTTATTTGATTTTTACTCTCAAGATAAATTCAAATTATTACCTTTATCTTATGAGCAAGACCTTTTCTCAGATGCTAAAGACGTCTGGGGAGATCATGATTATTCAGATTTAATAATTCTTTATCAGTCTTTATTAGAAAATGGAGATACTGTTCTTTTAACTAACTATGGTCTCGGCAACGAGCAAGGCAAACACAATGATTTTCAAACTATTAAAGATAGCTTTGAACTTACAGAGTTAAAATCAGCTTGTTATGATCTTTGTAATATTTATCAGCTAGCTCTAAAATCTGAAAAAGAAACATCTATAGAAAAAAACAACTTAGAGCAAAATTTAAGTAAGTGATTATGCCCAATTTAAATGTTAAAAAAATCACAACTGAAATAAAAAATAATTTTTTATTTTATTCAGCTGCTTTTTTATTGATTTTTATCCCTTTGTATCCCAAAATACCTCTCTTTAGTCCTATTACTGGATACTTGGTTAGAGTCAGATTAGAAGACATCTTGGTTTTCATCACTGCAATTGCTTGGTTTATACAACTGATAAGAAAAAAAATTGTTTGTAAGAGCAGTCTCTCCTATTTTATTTTAGCTTATATTTTTATTGGTTTATTATCGATTTTATCTGGGATGATACTCATCAAAACCATTCCTCTTCAGCTAATCCATATTGCTAAAAGTAGCTTACACTGGCTGCGCTATATTGAGTATTTCTTCTTATTCTTTTTGATGTTTACTGCCATTAAGTCTAAAAAACAATTAAGATTTATTACTATCATTCTAAGTTTAACCATCATTCTTACTGCAGTTTATGGCTTTGGTCAGAAATATTTACACTGGCCGCTTTATTCCACCATGAATCGCGAATACAGTAAAGGTCAAAAACTTTATTTAAATGAGCATGCTAGAGTACAATCTACTTTTGGAGGACACTATGATTTAGCAGCTTTTCTAGTCATTACACTCCCAATTGTTTTAGTTTTAGCTATTAAAACAAAAACTTATAAATTAAAAATCTTTTACTTTCTCACCCACTTAATTGGTCTGTGGCTTTTACTTGCTGGGGCATCCAAAACCTCTTTTGCTTCATATGGCTTAAGTTTAGCTCTTATCTTATTTTATTTATTAAAGGAAAAAATTTCTCTTAAAAAGATTGTTTTAGCTGGAAGTCTAACTGCGCTAACATTTACTCTGATAGGAATTTCCTTAATTTATTCCAATCAAAAACTTAAAAATAAAACTTTGCTATACAGTCAAAAAATTCCCGTAGTCTCAGATCTTGCTTTTATCAAGGCACTTGACAAAAAAACTGATCAAAGTAAACCAATAGATGTTTATGTTGACACTCCTGACTATGTGAGAGTGGCCACTGTCTCTGCAACTGGAGAGCAAACTTACATTGTTATTGAAAAACAACGTACTTGGTCAGAAAATGCTATTAAATACGGACTCTCTATGGGCATTCGGCTTGATACACTCTGGCCCATGGCCGTTAGCTCTTTCCGCAGACATATTTTTCTAGGTAGTGCTTATGGTAATTTGAATAAACAAGAATTAGCTCAATTTACTGAATCAGATAGTACTGACAATAATTATTTAAGAACTTTAGGTGAAACAGGTCTCTTTGGTTTTATCACCTTTTATCTTGCAGTGCTACTGATTATCAATATAGCCAGAAAAAACATTCCAAGCAAAAATCAACTCAATAAAGCAATTAATTTAGGTTTCTTTGCTTCTAGCTTAGGTTTGTTATTAAATGCTGTTTATATTGATGTCTTTGCTGCTTCCAAAGTAGCCTTTACCTTTTGGGCCTTAGCCGGTATTGTGCTAAAAAGTTATTATTTGCAAGATGAGAAAAAATTTAATCTAGAAACAAAAGAATTTGAAGAAAAAATTTTAAATTTAATTAAAAGACATTGGCATTTCTTACTGCTGGTTTTAATCTTTAGCCTTCTAATCTATAAAGATCCCTTTTCTGAACAAAATTCAATCATTAATTTAAATCCAAATGCTGAGTCTTTTAAATATCTTACTCCAGCTAAATGTTTGAGAGAGGGACTAGGATTCCAATTATGTAGAGAAGTAGGGCAATTGAAAGCTGACAGATTTTCTTTATATTCTCTAGTTTTAACCAGTTTTTTATTTATCAAAAATGATGTCAGAGTCTTTGCCTATTTTAACTTAATATTAACTTTATTGGCTTTTTATTTATTTTACAAGTTAATTAAACGCCTCACAAAATCTAAATCTCTTCAATTATTGGTGCTGATCGCTTTTTTAGCTAATCCTTTATTTGTCAAAACCTACTCAATGGCTTTACCTATTTTATTCTCTTTTGTCTTACTTTTAATATCAATTTATGGATTTAGCAAAAAATGTCCTATTAAGAAAAAATTATTGTACCTAATTCCTTTACTCTTTCTGCTATTAGAAATCCAAGCCCTTTCCAAAAATTATTTACAAAAAAATAAATGGGCAATAGCAGGAGGCGATGACTACTTCGCTGTTAAACAAGCCAATTTGTTTTTCCAAGGCAGAAATTTCGATCAAAAAGATTTTTTAATTACTAATATCAATCCTTATTTTATTGACTTTTATCGCAACTCAGCTTATCAGCTTTTACCTTTATCAAAAGAACAGTTTTTATTTAACAATGAAAACTTGGAAGATAATCAACAAATTTGGGGACAACATGATTTTAATGATCTAATCAATCTTTACCAAAATATATTGAAACAGGAAAATAACTTATTTCTTAGTGCCTATAAAATCAATACTAACCACCCTCTCTATCCAGATTTTAAAAATATTACTCAAAATTTTAACACCCAGTTAAACAACATTGCTTGTGATGATGATTGTCTTTTATTTGAAATCAAAACAGAACCAGATGAACTGATTAAAGAGATTAAGAGTATTACCCAATATCCACTTAATTTAGAAACTACAGAAAAACCTTATTCCTTCCTAATCATTGCTAATGAATTTACTCCTGATCCAAATCAAAAGATTATTTATGATATTTCTCATTTTTCAGATCATCTTACCAAGATTATCAATCAAGAAAAAGCAAACTTTGTAATTGTTACTGGAGAGATTTGTAATAAATTTGAAACAGCAGACATTGATTATCTACTCAAAACTCTTAATAAAAAAACAGAAACTCCTGTTTTCTTTGTCCCCGGTAAAAACACCGCTGAGAAGAAGAAGCTTTTTCAAGAAAAATTTGGCTCCAATTATCTTAGTTTTCAAATGGAATCTGAATATTTTATTCTTCTTGATAGTGACATTAATCATCAAGCAGACCTTGAATATTTAAGAGGAGCTTATAGAGCTTTTAAAAAATTTATAATTGATAATTTAATTAAAGTTAGCAAAAATCCTGATATAAAAAATCTATTTATTATTAGTGGACGTAGTCACTTTCTAGCAGATGAAAAATTTAGAAATTTAGCTAATGAAGAGGAGATTACATCATTAGACCAATTTTTTGTAAAACATATTATCCCAGAATTAAAACAGCTGAAAAATATTAATATTTATCTTATCAGTCAAGATCTAATACAGCCAGAAGGCCATGCTTTTTTCTATCATCAAGATGATAACATTCATTATTTAAACAGTAGTATGAATCATTTGAAGCAAAGTACTTATTTGAATTTTAAGCTCAATGAAAACAATCAACTTTCTATCAGAGCCATGCTTAATCAACAGACAGAGGAAACAGAGTTGAAAAAATATAATTTAGATTTTTGGCAAAAGGAATGAAAAGTTTTAAATAGTTAGTTCAAGAAGACTAGAAAATTAAAGAATTTTAATTGTTTTAAAATATTCAATAGTTTTAACTAAACCTATTTCAAAATCAACCTCTGGCTCCCAATTTAATAAATGTTTTGCCTTACTAATATCTGGTCTTCTTCTTGTAGGATCGTCTTTGGGTAAATCCTTAAACACAAAATTATCCTTTGCCTGAGGCCGAATTTGCTGCAGAATAATTTTAGCAGTCTCTAAAACGGTCATTTCTTTGGGATTTCCTAAATTGATTGTCTCTCCTTTTAGATTTTCAATAGTTGCAAAGCTTAAGATTCCTCTCACTAGATCATTTATGTAACAATATGATCTAGTCTGTAAACCATCACCATAAATAGTCAAAGGCTGATCATTCAAAGCTTGTTTAATAAAATTAGGAATCACTCTTCCATCGTCCGGATCCATGCGTGGCCCAAAAGTGTTAAAAATCCTCACAATCCTTACATCCATCTCAAAATCACGATCATAAACACCACAAATAGTTTCACCTAAGCGTTTAGATTCATCATAACAAGAACGAGGTCCATTAGGATTAACATTACCCCAATAACTTTCTTTTTGTGGATGCTCCTTAGGATCACCATAAATTTCACTGGTACTGGCAAATAAAAATCTAGCTTGAGGATTAGTTTCCTTAAGATAAGCTAGCAGCATATCTGTTGCCAAAGAATTGACCAAGTAAGTCTCACGCGGATGGGCTTGGTAACGAGGCGGACTAGCTGGAGAGGCAAAGTGGAGGATTAAATCAAATCGCGACTTTGAAGGCAAATAATTTTTAAGAGGAGTATTGACATCCGCTTCAATAAACTGGAAATTCTTATCATGATTTGATTTTATTAAATTACGACCGGTAATAAAATTATCAACTCCTGTTACTGTGGCTTCAAGTTCAAGCAAGTTGGTACAGAGATGATAGCCAATAAAACCAGCTGCTCCTGTTACTAAAACATTTTTATCTTTAAAAAAATTTTTCATATAAATCTAATTTTACCAAAAATAGGGTTACTATGGTAATCCCAAGCAAAAAAAGTGATAATAGAGTGGCAATAAATAAAACTATGAAAATTATTAAAAATAATTGGCCTTTATTAATTATTCTAATTTTAGCTTTATTATTGAGACTTCCTTTATTAAATTCTTCTTTCTGGTTAGATGAAGCAGCTCAAGCTTTAGAAAGCATTAGACCCCTAAATCAACAACTTGATATCATTGCTGATTTTCAACCACCTTTATTGCATTTAATTACTCATTTTGCTCTTAAGATTTCAACTCAGGAATACTGGCTCAGAATAGTAGGAGCTTTAACTCCTGGTCTAATTACTATCTGGGCAACTTACCAAATTGGCAATAAACTATTCAGCAAAAAGTTAGCTTTTTTGGCCTCTTTTTTCTTGAGTATTTCCTCTTTCCATATTTTCTTTTCACAAGAACTGAGACCTTATAGTTTGCCAGCAATGTGGGCTAGTCTAAGTTGGCTAATTTTACTAAAAGAGAAAAAAAGCAAAAGTATAAAAAAGAAAATTTTTTATTTTAAAAAAGAATTTTTATTATTCTCACTATTTTCTCTACTAGGTTTATATTCTTCTTATCTTTACCCTTTTTTACTCTTTAGCCAAGTGATCTATCTATTAATATCTAAAAGAGAGATTTTTTTTCCTCTTCTTTTACAACTTGCAGCTGCCTTTATTCTCTATCTACCCTGGACACCAAGTTTTTTTGCCCAATTAAATACCGGACAAAAACTAAGACAAGAATTACCTAATTGGGAAAAAGTAGTAAGTATTCCACAACTTAAATCTTTACTGCTTGTACTAAGTAAATTTTTATTTGGAGTAATTGATCTACAATTTAATGCTAAATTTTTATCAATCAGTTTAATAGTTTTACTTCTTATCTTTTTATTAATTACTTATCGTTTTTACCCTACAGAAAAAAAGAACGCTTTCGATTGGCTAAATATACAAATTAAACAACTAAGTAAAAAAAGAAATAAAAAAAAATTTTCACTTCTATTGCCAATTTTGATTTGGCTTTTTTTACCTCTCATTACTGCCTGGCTAGTATCGTTTTTTGTGCCAGTCTTAAGACCTAAAAGAGTTTTATATCTCATGCCAGCTTTTTATCTTTTCTTAGCTTATCTTATTATCTCTGGCTTTGAAACTAAAATTAAAGAAAAAATTACTAAAATTAATGCTTTTCTACTTTTATTAATCATTCTTACTTTACAAATCTATTCCACTTATCAATACTATTTTGATAAGAATTATCAAAGAGAAGACTGGCGTTCTCTTTATCAAAATATTAACTCAAGATTCTCCCTCCAAGAGACAATTCTTGTTTTTTCTTTTCCAGATGCTTTTGCTCCTTGGAAGTGGTATGACCAAAGCAAATACCCCTTTTATTCAACCGGCAAACATTATATTGCTGATGTTGAAAATTTAACTCAAGATCTGAAAATAATCACTGATTACAATTTTGTTTTATTATTTGATTATTTAAGGAATTTAACAGATCCCAATGAGCAATTAAACAAAGAGATTGAGAGCTTCGGCTATCAAGGGATAGGAGTAATTGATTATCCTAATATTGGCTTTGTGAGAATCTATAGTAAAAAAAATATCACTCTTAGTGACTTCAGAAGAGAACTTGATCCTAGCTCCAAACTGTTGTTTAATTAAATTTTACAAGTTATGAATATAGGAATAGATATCACTCCCATTATTTATCAACGAGGTGTTTCGCGTTACACTAGTAATTTAATCAAATCATTAGCCAAACGTAAAAATATTAATCTTTCTTTGTATGGCTCTTCTTTTAGACAAAAAGATGTCTTAAGAAAACTTGCTAAGCAGTTAATCAAAACTAGCAAAGGAAAAAATACTAGTAAAATTCAAGGTCTACCACCATCTTTACTTTCCTTAGCTTGGAGATTTGGTTTTAATAAAATTAAAACTCAAATTCCTCAAATTGAAGCTTTTCATAGCTGGGATTGGCTACAACCACCTGATAAAGATTTAGCGTTAATTTCAACTATTCATGATCTAGCAATTCTCAAATTTCCTGAAACTGCACATCCTAAAATTCTTAAAGCTCACCAACGTAGTTGGAAAATTCTTAAAGAAAGACAGGCTCGGATCATTGCCGTTAGCCATGCCACAAAAAAAGACATTATCAATTTTTTAGAAATCCCTGCTTGGCAAATTACAGTTATCCACGAGGCTATGCCTATAGAAGTAGAGGAAACTAGTGAAAGTTTAACTGAAGAAGAATATCAAGAAATTAAAAAACGTTTAGCTCTAGATCGACCTTATTTATTTTTCATTGGTACGCGTGAACCAAGAAAAAACTTATCACGTCTCGTTCAAGCATGGGAGGCATTAGCCAAAGATTACCAGTTAATCATTGCTGGTGAGGCTGGCTGGGATGCCACCTCAAAACAAAATTTTAAGTCAAATCATCCTCAATTGAGATTTTTAGGTCGAGTAACTGATCAAGAATTAGCAGTTTTATACGGTGAGGCCAAAATTTTTGTTTATCCTAGTTTATATGAAGGCTTTGGTCTACCGATTTTAGAAGCTTTTTACCATGGCACTCCTGTTGTTACTAGCAATTTAGACTCATTTATAGAAGTGGCAGGTAATGCAGCGGAATATGCTGAACCAAAATCAATAGAAAGTATTCAACAGGCTATTAAAAAAGTACTTAATGAATCAAAGGATAAAGAGCAAGAAAGATTGCAACGGATGATTATTAGAATGCAAATGTTTAGCTGGGATAAAGTAGCTGAAGAAACAATTAAAGTCTATCAAAAGGCGATTGAAGAAAAAAAACTTACTACTTAAAGCTTATCTGTTTTCAAGATCTTTTGCCGTTATAAAATCTGGATCTTGCATATTTAACTAAAGATTCTAGCATAGTATATTAAACTTGTGCCAAAACAAAAAAAAATTATTAAAATTGCCATTGATGGGAATGAAGCTAATGTCAAAAATAGGGTAGGGAGTAATGTTTTTGCTTTTGAGATTATCAAAAATTTAGAAAAAATTACTAAAAAAAAGAAGCATATCAAATTTAGCATCCTCTTATCTCAGGAACCTATCGGAGATTTTCCTAAACCAAGAAAAAATTGGCAATATAAAATCATTACACCCAAAAAACTATGGACTCGCTGGGCTTTACCAATTCATCTCTTTCTTCACAGAAAAGATTATGAGCTGTTTTTTACACCTGGTCATTATGCGCCAAAATTTTCTACTCTACCTTATATTTCTACTGTCATGGATTTAGCTTTTTTAGAGTATCCAGATCAATTTAGAAAATCAGATTATTTACAACTAAAACACTGGACTAAAGAAAGTGTTGAACACGCCAAAAAGGTAATTACTATTAGTCAATTTAGTAAAAATGAAATCATTAAACATTATAAAAAAAATGCAGAAGATGTTGCTGTTATTTACCCTGACGTTAGTTTAGCTAAAAAACCATGTCTCATTTCTAAAGAAAAAGCATTTTTTAGAAAATATAAAATTAAAAAACCGTATTTTCTATTTATTGGTACTTTTCAACCAAGAAAAAATCTGATCAGCTTAATTGAAGCATTTGAGAAATTCTGTCGTTCTTTGGCAGCTGGAGAATTAGCAAATAGAGGCAGAGTTTTGAAAAGAAATAAAAAAAGGAGAGTTTTGCCTCAGTTAGTCTTAGTTGGTAAACTTGGTTGGTTAACCAATAATCTAATTAAAAGAATAAAAGATTCAAGTTTTAAAAAACAAATTATTTGTACTGACTTTGTCCAAGAAGAACTTAAACCATCACTTTACCAAAATTCACTGAGCACTATTTTACTGGGTCTTTATGAAGGTTTTGGCATTCCACCTTTGGAGGCACTCCATTACTACAGCATTCCTTTGGTCTCCAGTGGTTCTAGCCTCCCAGAAGTAGTAGGAAAGGCCGGTATCTTGGCTGACCCTAAAAATATTAATTCAATTGCATCAGCCATGCAAAGAATTTGGAAATTAACAGCTAGACAAAAAGCTATTTATCGCAAACAGGCTAGATTACAAATTAAAAAATTTTCTTGGAAAAAAAGTGCTAGACAAGTATTAATGCTCTTAGAGGAGGAAGCAAAGCAAATAGCAAAAACCTGAATTAATTAGTCAATAAAAATAAAAAAAATTGATTAAACTTAGCCCGAATTCTTAAAAGCTGCTATTTGTTCCTCCGTAAGAAAATTACTAATATCCAGAACAACTGCTTCTAGTTCATTTGGCTTATCTGGATCCTTTGGGTTTCTAAGCCAAGTAACTTTTTCGCTTTGATCAATCTTTATTTCTCCTTTTGCTGTTTCAAAAATACCCAACATCTCTCTAATCAAAGACTGAACAGTTAATATTGCCATTAGTTCATTTAAGAAGTCACCATCTGATATCTTGTCTTTAACCCAAGCAGCTTGCTCTGTCTTAGTCATATAGAGCAAGTGATTGTATTTAGCGTTGAGCATGAAATAAGGCAAATATTTATTCAATAAATCCTCCTGATTATCATTAAGTTCAGAAGCTGCTTTAGCCTGTTCTAATCTAAACGGTATATTTTTTTTATTACTAAGATCCCATGTGGGATCATTAGTAGCCGCTCGTACTAATTCACTTTTATTTTGTTGATTCATAATAATTTTTTTTATTAAAAAAAATTCTAAACTAAAAGCTATGTTAAACTAAATAAAATAATTATAATTTTTATGCCAAATCACCCCCACAGCATTCTTGGTATTGATCCTGGTTATGATCGACTAGGCTGGGCAATTGCTCAAAACTTAAATGATCAATGGACTAAGATTCATTATGGCTGCATCCAAACTAAAAAGAAAGACGATCTTTTTAAACGCTATCAAGATTTAAATCAGGAACTAGAAAAAATTATTCAGCAATTCAAACCAGATCAAGCAGCAGTTGAATCATTATTTTTCTTTAAAAATAAAAAAACAGCCTTACAAGTAAGCGAAGCCAGAGGCATAATTCTAGCCTGTTTAATTAAAAACAAAGTTAAAATTTTTGAGTATACTCCTTTACAAATTAAAGAAGCAGTGACTGGTTTTGGCAGGGCTGATAAAAAATCAGTTGAAAAAATGGTCAGATTGGAGTTCCAACTTAATGATCAAAAAATCATTGATGATGCTATTGATGCCCTGGCTCTAATCTTAACCCATCATATCTTGATAAAAAATAAAAAATATTATTGTTAAAATATTTTGATATAGCTACCCTCCTTAATTCTAAAAAATCTGCTAAGATAAAATCATGATTTCTTATTTAATTGGTAAGCCCATTATTAGAAAAAATGAGCTAACAATCTTAGTTAATGGAGTAGGTTACCGTGTTTTTACCAGCCAGACTGTTCTACAAAAATCTAATTCTATTGAAGAATTAGAACTATTTATCCATACTCATGTTAAAGAAGACAAATTGGAATTATATGGCTTTCTAATTGAAAAAGATTTAAAAATTTTTGAATTGGTTCTAAGTGTTTCTGGTGTAGGACCTAAAACAGCCTTGCTTTTAACAGAGGCTGGCTCAGAGCAACTTATAAATGCTGTGCAAAATGCCCAACTCAAATTCTTTACCAAAATACCAAGAGTTGGTAAAAAACTAGCTCAAAAAATCATTATTGAGCTAAGAGGTAAACTTGGGGGACTTAAGGAACTTGACCTGACACCTTTATCAAGTCAAGAAATGGAAGTTTCAGAAGCACTGCAAAACTTAGGTTTTGAAGAAGAGCATATCACTTTGGTAATTAAAGAAATTGATTGCGATAAGCTCTCGCTTGAAGAAATAATTAAATTGGCAATTCAAAAATTAGCTAATGGAAAATAGTTGAAGATGAAACAGAATAAACAGTTTAGGCCAGAAGAGGAAATTTTATTCAACTCACTCAGAGCTCAAGAGTGGATTGATTTTATTGGTCAAAAACAAGTTAAACAATCTTTAAAAATTGCCATTAAAGCAGCCAAACAAAGAAATGAAGCAGTAGATCACACTTTACTTTACGGGCCAGCTGGATTAGGTAAAACTACGCTTTCTCATCTAATAGCTAAAGAAATGGGAGTCAATATTAAAATTACATCAGGTACTGCTCTCACTAAAACAGGAGATTTGGCTGCCATCCTCACCAATCTCAAAGATAAAGATGTTTTATTTATTGATGAAATTCACCGTCTGCCAAAGGTAGTTGAAGAAACTCTCTATCCAGCTATGGAAGATTTTGCTCTTGATATTGTAATTGGCAAAGGACCTTCTGCTAGAACAGTGAGGCTAGATTTGCCTAGATTTACCTTGGTGGGAGCTACTACTCGTTTTGGTTTACTAACTGGTCCTTTTAGGGATCGTTTTGGTTTAATTCATCGCCTACAATTTTATGAACCATCAGAACTTGCTCAAATCATTGTCAAAGGAGCTGAAAAACTAAAAATTAAAATCGATAAAAATTCAGCTTTGGAAATCGCCAGAAGATCAAGAGGAACTCCTAGGATTGCTCTTAAATTGTTGAAACGTGTACGTGATTTTGTTCAAGTTTTTGATAAAGATAAAATTGATAAGCAAGAAGTAGAAAAAGCTTTAGATTTATTTGCTATTGATAAACTTGGTTTAGATGAAAATGAAAGAAAATTTATTAAAAAAATTATTAAAAAGCATAATGGTGGTCCAGTCGGTCTTAACACTATTGCTGCCACTATTCATGAAGATCAGGGAACCATTGAAGAGGTAATTGAACCTTTTTTACTCCAAATTGGATTTTTGAAAAGGACTAGCAAAGGTAGAGTTATCAGTAAGAAAGCCTATCAACATTTGGGTATTAAATATTCAAACTCGTAGCTTTGTTTCTTAAAAAAGATATTTATAGTAACCCCTTTTTTTGGAATATTTAAGAAATTTTAAAAGATGAGATATATCATTGTATATTCTGGTAATACAGTCTTTAATTCCTCTGTGTTCGTGCCATGATTTTACAGCTGGCTCATAAATGAGCTCAAAGTTTTCCTTTAAAATAAAAAAACCAAATTCAACATCTTCTCCATAAAAAATTTTTTCATCAAAGGGTCTTTTTTCCCACAAAGATTTTCTAAAAGCAAAATTTCCTCCTAATACAATCGGTCTTTTTCTTATATATTTTTTTTTCTCGTTATAAATAAATTTGTTGAAGATAATTCTCCAATATAAATGCGCTTTGTTTGAAAAAAGATATTTTCCATAGACTCCAGCAATTTTAGGATTATTAAAGTCTTGGCTAATACTTTTCAGCCAATCTTTGCCAAGAGGAACACAATCTCCACTCAGTCTAACTATAATATTTCCTTTTGCTGTCTGTACACCTGTATTAAGGGCTCTAGCATAATTAAATTTAGCATACTTTTCTTGATAATTTATGACTTTAACTTTATATTTTTTGTATAAATCCATTGAGCCGTCACTAGATCTAGAATCAACTATAATCGTTTCTAAAGGTTTAAGAGTCTGTTTACCAATAGTATCCAAAATCTTTTTTACTGTGTCTTTTTGATTCTTGCAAAGTATGACAATACTTATCTTTATTTTCATAAAAAAAATTATATAAATGTCAAAACCGCTTATATAAGCTAAACGAATTGTATTTCAAAATTCAGTTTAATACAATTAACTCAAGATTTATCTCAAAATTAAGGTTATAATGAACTTATGTCAATTAAAGATAAAGATGGAAAAGCTCTAACTAGTAAAGAAATTTTTTATAAGATTATTAATCGCATTAGAACTATCAAGTTAGAATTTATTACTGGATTTTTATGGTGGGGCGTAGGCAAAATTCCCTGTCATCCATTGAGGCGTTTTTTTTACCGACTAACTGGCATGAAAATTGGCAAAGGCTCAACTTTACATATGGGAGCTAGAATTTATGATCCTAGACACATTGAAATTGGTGAAGACAGTCTGATTGGTGAAAATGCTACTCTTGATGGTAGAAAACAATTGCCTAATTCTAATGGAGGACTTAAGATTGGCAATCATGTTGATATTGCCAGTCAAGTGATGATTTGGACCAGCCAGCACAATATTCATAGTGAGAATATGCAAACCATTGAAGAAAAAGTAGAAATTGAAGATTATGTTTTCATCGGCCCAAGAGCAATCATCCTACCTGGTGTAAAAATTGCTAAAGGAGCTGTCATAGGAGCTGGCGCTGTAGTTACCAAAAATGTTGATACTATGAGTATAGTTGTTGGTGTACCAGCTAAAGAAATTGCTAAAAGGAAAACAGCAAAATTGAATTACAAGTTAGGCCGAGCTAGGTGGTTTCAATAAATTTTTGTCTCAAGACAAACAATAAAATGAAAAATTCAGATTTGCTTCTTTCTATTATCATTATTTCCTATAACACTCAAGATCTTACTTTGCAAACTTTAGATTCCATTGTTAAGGAAATAAAAAACTCAAAATTATTAAAAAATAAAACTGAGATCATTGCCATTGATAACCACTCTACAGATAAATCTCCTGAATTTATTAAAAAGTTTCTTAGAAATAGTAAATGTAAATATCTTTTTATTGCTAATAAAAAAAATCTGGGCTTTGCTAAAGCAAATAATCAAGGTATTAAACAGAGTAAAGCTAAATTTATTTTATTACTTAATTCAGACACTATTGTACAAAAGTCTGCTTTGGAAAATTTGATAGAAACTTTTCAAAAATATCCTATTCGCGATAAAACAGCTGCGCTTATTTCTCATCAAGGAGTATTAGATAAATTGGGCATCCTTTCTGCAACTTTATTAAATTCTGATAGCTCAATCCAAAAACATGGAGGCTCTACACCAACTCTGTTTTCCCTTTTCAACCATATGTTAATGCTAGACAAATTACCTTTGATCGGCAGATATTTACCTTCAACTCAATACAGCGGCCGAAGTAAAAAAGGTCAAGTTCAAGAATTGGAAAAAATCAGACCTATTCAACAAGGATGGGTTTGCGCTGCAGCTGTTTTAGTTAAAAAAGAAGTTTTTAACGATATTGGTTTATTAGATGAAAATTTTTTTATGTATGGTGAGGATATTGAATTTTGTCTTAGAGCTAAAAAGCATCATTGGGATATTGCCATTGATCCAACAAGTTTAATTAGCCACTTAGGAAGTGCTAGTTCTTCTTCAGCTAATGCTTTAAAGGGAGAATTTACAGCCTATCAATACATCTGGGCTAAACATAAAGCAGATTGGCAAATGCCTTTTTTAAAATCACTTCTTATTATCGGAGCTGTATTAAGAATCATAATCTTTGATAAAATAGTGAAAAATAGAAAAAAATTACAGATTTATAAGGAAATAATTAAAAAAATATCATGAGATAATTTGTTTTTCCCTTATGAATAAAAGAAAAAAATCACAATCAATTAAAACTCAAATAGTTTCTCTATTACATCGTTTAGATGATAATCTCCTTTTTCTCTTATCATCTTTTTTAATCGTTTTTATCCCCCTCTATCCTAAAATTCCTTTATTTAGTCCCATTGAACAATATATTGTCCGGGTGAGATTGGAAGATATTTTTATTTTAATCGCTTGCATTGTCTGGCTAATTCAATTTTTTAGAAAAAAAATTAACTGGGATACTCCAGTTGCTTATTTTATTTTTACCTATATATTGATTAGTTTTTTATCAGTTATCTCAGCTATTTTTCTCATTAAAACAGTTCCTCTAGAATCTATTCATCTTGCTAAAACCTTATTACATTTTTTCAGATATATTGAATATTTTGCTCTTTTCTTTATCGTTTATTCCTCAATTAAATCTAAAAGACAAGTCAAATTCCTCATTTTTATCTTTAGTCTTACTATACTAGCAGTCATGATTTATGGTGTAGGGCAAAAATACTATTATTGGCCAGTTTATTCAACTATGAATCGAGAATTCAGTAAAGGCCTCAGACTCTATCTCACTGAACATGCTCGGGTACAATCTACTTTTGCAGGACATTATGATCTATCTGCCTATTTGCTAATTGCCTTACTTTTTACTCTGACATTAGCTTTTAAGCTTAAAAAAAAGATTTATAAAGTTTGGCTACACTTAGTTCATCTGGCTGGTCTTTGGTTGATGGTGGTCAGTGCTTCTCGTACTTCATTTATTTCTTATTTATTTGGCTTAGTGCTAATTATTTTAATCATTTCCTGGCAAAAAAAGGATTGGAAAAAAAGAATAAAATGGGGCTTAAGTCGT
>JASFHL010000013.1:0-22089 GCA_050123235.1 Candidatus Woesebacteria bacterium
AATATAAAACTATTATTTTAATTAATTCTTTAGATCATGATTGTATGTTGGTTAATGGTTACAGTGGTTTGACACCTAAAGAAACTGAGCAGTTTACCAATCAACTTTTAGCATCTTTACAAATAGATAATGAGCAAGACTTTTTAACTTTGTTAAATCAATATCCAGTTAACTATTTAAAGCTTAATAAAAAGGAAATTTATCCTTATTTAACTGAAAAGTTAAAAGAATGGGATCTTAAGACTGAAGAACTAACTAATATTTATGAAGATGAACAGAGTGTAATTTTTACTATTTCGCAATAATATTTTTTTATTTTGATTATTAACTATCACTGACTATAAATCTAATGTTGATAAAGATGTACTTATGTTACAATTTAAAAATATGCAAGATTATGAGAAAGAATTACTGGAAAAAATACTGAATTCAAAATTTTATAAACTGTGGAGAGCCTATTGTTTTGTAAAAGATTTTATTAAAGATCCAAACAAAACTTTGAAAGATATAAATAGATCTCAGATTAAAGCTCCGATAGAATCAGATGATAATACTTTCGATATATCTAAATATAAATTTAGTATTGATTGGACTCATCAGGCCATTGGGAATTTTCGTGCCAACTTACTTCCTTTGAAAAATAAAATTAATCACGGCTTAGAAGTTGGGGCTTTTGAAGGAAGAGCTACTGTTTGGCTGGCTGAAAATCTACTTGCTCGTAAGAAATCAACTCTTACCACTGTTGACATTTTTGAGACGGCAAAACAGCCTAGTGGTATTGATTTTGATATGAAAAAAATTTATAAAAATTATCTTTATAATATAAAGGCTTCTGGCAAGAAAAGGCAAATTACTACAAAAATTGGTAAGTCTCAAGAAGTATTACGTTCTTTACCCTTAAATCATTATGATTATATCTATATAGATGGATCTCACAGAACAGATGATACCTTAGAAGATGCAGTGTTATGCCACAGATTATTAAAAAATGGTGGCTTTATGATCTTTGATGATTATGAAGGTGCTCCAGATAAAGAAATTCCTGAGACTCCTAGGCCTGCAATAGATGCTTTTGTAAATGTTTTTCAAGAACAATACCAAGTTATTGCTGAAAATTATCAATTGGTATTGAAGAAAAACTGATGACATGGTTAAAAGTTTGATTAAACCATTTTTACATCATAAATATTTGTTTTATCAACTCAGTCAAAGAGAGATTAAAGCAAGATATAAACAATCTTTTATTGGTTATGCTTGGATTTTGTTTAATCCTTTGAGCCAAGTTTTAGTTTATACATTTGTTTTTTCAATAGTTTTTAAATTTTCCACTGTCGATATACCTTACCCTATTTTTTTATTAGCGGCTTTATTACCATGGACTTTTACTCTTAATTCCATTTCTACTGCCACACAAAGTCTGGTAGCTAATGTATTTTTGCTTAAAAAAGTTGCCTTCCCTAGAGAGATCATCCCTTATAGTGTGATTGTTTCTAAATTTGTTGATTTGTTTTTCTCTTCTTTGGTTTTTTTGCTATTATTATTAATTTTTAAAATTTTTCCTACACTCTCATTTCTTTACTTAATTCCTGTTTTTTTAATTCATTTGTTTTTAACAGTAGCTTTATCTTTATTGTTAGCTGCTTTTAATTTGTTTTATCGAGATATTCAGTATTTAGCTAATTTATTATTGACATTGTGGATGTATATGTCTCCAATTGCTTATCCAATGTCTATGGTTCCTGAAAAATTATTAGTTTGGTATAAATTAAATCCATTAGTCGGCATTGTGGAAGGATATCGATCAGCTATTTTCAATTATCCATTTGAAACAAATCTTATTTTATGGTCGGCATTCTTTTCTTTTTCTTTATTTGTTTTATCTTTTCTTATTTTTAAAAAGTTGGAAAAATATTTTACAGATATAGTTTAAAACTATTATGAAAAAAACAGTAATTAAATTTACTAATGTTTCTAAGCAATACTTGATTCAAGAAGATCGTACCATTAAAGATTTAATTTTAAGTATAACTAGAGGTCAGGCTACTTTAAAGCAACATTTTTCTCTCAGTAAAGTTTCTTTTGAAATTAAAGAAGGTGAAACAGTTGCTTTAATTGGTAAAAATGGAGCTGGCAAATCTACTGTTCTCAAACTAATTGCTGGAGTTACTTATCCCAGTAAAGGCCGAGTGACTGTGAAGCAAAAAGTTGCACCTTTAATTGAATTAGGAGCCGGTTTCCATCATGAATTAACAGGCTTAGAAAATATTTATTTGAATGCAGCTATTTTGGGTATGCATAAGCCTGAAATTGAGCAAAAAGTAAATCAAATTATTGAATTTACTGAATTGAACAAATTTATTAAAATACCTGTAAAAAGATATTCCACTGGCATGTTTATGAGATTAGCTTTTGCTATTGCTGTTCATGCCAAAGCCCCAATTTTATTAATTGATGAGGTTCTAGCAGTTGGGGATAAAGAATTTCAAGATAAGTGTCTTGATCATTTAGAGCAAATTAAAAAAGATAAAAAGAGAACTATTTTTTTCGTAAGTCATGATGAGAATTTGATTAAAAAATTTTGTGAACGAGCCTTATTGTTAAGAGAAGGTAAGTTAATTATTGATGATACTCCAGAAAAAGTATTTAAAATATATAATCAATTTATATGAAAAAACTGTCACTAGTTATTAATACTAAAAATGCTGCTGAACTTTTGGAAAAAACTTTAAAAAGTTGTCAAAGCATTGCTGATGAGATTGTAGTGCTTGACATGCACAGCACTGACAAAACAAGAAAGATAGCAAAAAAATATAAGGCTAAAGTTTATCTACATAAAGATCTTGGTTTTGCTGATCCTGCCAGGAATTTCGCCTTAAGTAAAGCAAGAGGAGATTGGATACTAGTTTTAGATGCTGATGAGGAAATTAGTAAAAAATTGGCTGAAAAGATTACAAAACTGATTAACAGTGATAGCAAATATGGCGCTTACTATCTTCCTAGAAAAAATATTATTTGGAAAAAATGGATCAGTCATACAGCATGGTGGCCGGACTACCAACTAAGGTTATTTAAAAACGGTACTGTAAAATGGACTGATCGTGTTCATACGTTGCCAGAAACTAAAGAAAAAGTTGCCTATTTGGAGGCAGAAGAAGACTTGGCTATTATCCATTATAATTATACTTCTGTTTCTCAATATGTATCTCGTTTAAATCGTTATACAGATCTAGAAATTGAACAACGTAAAACTTCAGAAGAATTAAATTCTAATAGAATTATTAAAAGATTTTTTAATGAATTCAGACACAGAGCTTTGATTAAGGAAGGTTTTAAAGATGGTGTGCATGGTATCTCTTTATCTTTTTTGCAAGCTGCTTATCAAATAGTAGCAGAATTAAAAGCTCATGAAGAACAATTAAATAAAAGATCTCCAATTAAAGCAGAAGAAGCGATCATGACTTTGAGGGAGGCTATTGCTGATTTACATTTTTCCATTGCTGATCATTATGTTCAAAACAATACTGGTTTAAAGAGATTGTATTGGAAATTTAGAAGAAAGTATAAAATCTAACTATTTTTTGGGGTGAACTTTTATAATTAAACCCTCTTCATTTTCAAAAATTTTATCAAAATGCTCTAACTGATTAATTAAATTCTCCCAGGCTGTTGCTTCTTTAGGAGTTAATTTGTTTTTATGAATTTTAATGTAATTTATTTGCCGTTGATTAATTAATTCTTCAATATTTTTTAAATTATTATCATTTAAAGCAGCAACTAACTGACTATTATATGGAAAAAAATCTGGTGGAAAATAGCCACTATAACCATTGATTATTTTACAATTATGCTTAGTTGTTGTAATCGTAATTTGAGTCCAATGTTGTAACATACCAACAATTCCACGTTCATCATCATAAGGGTTAAAAAGCAAAGGGTATTCTAAAAGCACTTGACTTTTCTGATTGCAAGCTTTTTCTAATATTTGATAACTAGCAGGATAATATTCTTTGGATTCAAATTGCTTCTGAACAGGTATGATTTCTACAAAATACGAAATGATAACTATAACGATTAATAAATATGGATGTAAAATTTTCTTATTTTCGAAATAAGTTTTTAAATAGCTAAAACCCTGCACAGCAAAATAAATTAAGCCTAAATTAACTAGTAAAAACCAACGACTTGTTCCACGAATTGGTTCAAGTAAAGGGAACAATTTTAATAATACTGCATATGGTAAAGGTAGCCCAATATATCTTTTATTAAAACTTAACCTCGGACCTAACGAAGATATAAAACCAAATATCAAGAGGCTTAAAAAGAAAATATCAAAAAATGATTTTTTTCTTTTATTTTTAAAATTTTTTTTCCAAGCTAAAAAAACCAAAGTGACTAATACAAGGCCAGGGAAAGCCACAGTGTTACGTTTTTTTAATAAACTGTTCCATTTTTGTGAGATAGGTAATTTTGCCAGAATACTATCATAAGGTTCTGTAAAAAAATAATTAGCAATATCTGCGGAATAGAGCACATAGTCACTATATTTCGGTTGGGCATGGTAATACTTACGTGCTTGTAGATACTTATAAGTAAGATAACTAGTTAAGCTTAAAAAAATAATAGAAATTATTGCTAATTGTTTGAAGTAAATGATAAGTTTCCGTTTTTGCTTAATATTTTTTAAAGCTTTAATTACAAAGTAAATAACAGTAATAGTAAATAAAAAAACAGCTAAATAGACACTAGAACTATATAAAACAGCTATCCATATTCCAAGCACGAAACAGTCTCTTTTAGATAGTTTTTCTTGTAGTAGGTAAGAAAGGCCGAATAAAAATGGCCAAATATTAAGTAATTGAAAATGAGCAGTATTGATAATAGTAAAAGGTGAAAAAATAGTAAAAAATATAGCAATAAAAAGATTCTCTTTTTTAAATAAACGTTTCCATAAAGTATAAGCTGCAATGATATTTAAAAACCAAGCAATAAAAAATAAAGTATTGATGAGGAAAATAGGATTAGAGTTCAAGTAAGAAATTGGGATAGCTATTAAGCTTTCAGGAATAAGTAAGTCAGAAAGGAGCATTGTATAAGGATGTGGATGAAAAATATTAGATTCAAAAAAGTTAGTAAAATCCAAATTTTTTATATGCTCCACATTTTGTCTTATAATCCAAGTTATTAATGGATAATCATTCCAATCGTATAAAGCCGTATTTAGATTAAATAAAAGATTACGATAAATAAAAAAAAGCAAAAAGAAAAATGGCAAAATAAAAACTTGGAGTTTAATAAGAAATTTTTCTAGTTTGTTTTGCACGTTTGTCATTATATAGTAATAATTAATAAATTCTTTTATTAAAAAAGCAAACATGATCAAACAATTATTGAAACAAATCAGATATAAATTTTTTGTAAAATCTGCAGTTTTTCAAAACCCATCAGTAATTAGAGCTGAATCATGGTTGATGAAGCAAAATGTCTATTTTAGGCCTTCTTTTATTATTGAACCTGATTTTAATAAATCTCAAGTTACAAAACAATTATTTTCTTTGGCGCAAAAAGCAATAGCAACACTAGGGAAAGTATCTGTGAGTGAAGTTGCGAGAAGGACTAAGTCTAGACGCGCAAAAGCCAATATTGAAGCAATACCAGGAGATCATTATTTTTTATTGGCTGCTTTAGTCAAAATTCTTAGACCGAAGCTTGTTGTAGAAATTGGAACAGCTACTGGAGCTAGTGCGCTGTGTATGAAAAAGTATTTACCAAGAGATGGAAAGATTATTACTTATGATGTTGTTCCTTGGGAGAAATATCCTGATGCAATTTTAAGAAAAAAAGATTTTGATGAACAGTTGGAGCAGCGAGTACTTGATCTTACTAATCCTTCTATTCAAGAGAGTGAACGAAGAATTTTAGAAAATGCTAATTTTATTTTTCTTGATGCAGAAAAAGACTATGAAATGGAAGCTAAATTTATTAAGTTACTGAAAAAAACAAAATTCAAAAATAAACCTTTTGTATTTTTTGATGATATACGTTTTATGGAAATGCTAGAGTTTTGGCGTTCAATCAAGCATCCTAAAATTGACTTAAGCTCATTTGGTCATTGGTCAGGAAGCGGCTTAGTCCAGTGGTTTTAGTTCTAATGTAAGTTCTTCTATCATTGTGCATGGAATTTCAATTACTGTTTGATCATATCCAACAGAATCATCTAGTGGACAATAATCCTTAATATCTAAAAAATCATAGCTAATAATTATTGGTTGATTATCTTTAATATATTGGTCTTTGATAATATTAAAGTCTGGATAAATAAAACCAATAGTATGCCAGCTGACATACATTGGCTGATAATTCTCTGACTTACCTAATAATAGATATAGAGCATCAGGAGTGATGGTAATTAATTTCTGCTCAGAGTTTTTTTCTTGTAATTTTTTTATTTTAGCCTGCATATCTCTAAAATGTTTAGCTTTACTAGGTTCTAATTTCATGCCTTTTAAAACGCTTTCATTGGTAACTATTTCACTATTTAAAGCAATCATTTTTTTAGCTGATTGAATCCTAAACTTAATGTCAGGATAAAAAAGAAAGATGATACTGCCAATAAAAAATAAATATTTAAAACGCCAATTATTTTGTTTAATAATTTGAAAATACAAATAATAAATTAATAGACCAATCATTGGTGTCGCTGCCCAAAAAGCGTGTCTAACGCAGGCTACAGGATGATATTGAAGCCAAGAAAATAAGGAAAAAATTGATAAATAAATAACTGGATAATTTTTTTTCTTTAATTTTATTTTTTTATCTAATAGAATCAATATTGAAAAAATTGGTAAAATAGCCCAGAGGGAAATTGGGTGCCGGGAAACATAAAAAAGATTAGTAAGAAATGGATATTCACTGGCAACTAATTCAGCCCAACGCAAAGTAAAAATAAATGTTTGTTTAATCCACTCTTCAGTGGCACCTTGATAAACAATTACGCTAATAAAAATTAAGGAGATAGCTGAAAAGCCGAAAAAATTGTCTAATAAAAACTTAAAAGTTTTTTTTAGATTTTTAAAATGAATAATAGAAATAGCAATAATCCCTAACAAAGTATAGGCACCAACATTTTGTTTAGACCAAAAAGTCAGAGCTATACATATTCCTAATAAAAAATTTTTTTTAAAACTGGGATTTTTCAAAGCAAGCATTAAGAAAATAAAAGTTAATAACTGAAATAGTAAAGCTTGAGTTGATGACCAAGCTAGAAAAGTTAAAACATAAAAAGGTGCTACTGTCAGCCAAATCAATATGGATCCAAAAGCTAATACTTTAGGTAATATTTTTGTCCAAATATGATAAGTTAAAACAGCAATTGCTGAGTAAATGAAAGCTGTTAATAATTTAATAACTAATAAGTATTCACCAAATAATTTGATAAATAAGCTTTGAAGATAAATTGTTAGAGCACCATATTGATTGAAAGTTTCTTTAAATAGAATCTTTCCTCTACTCACATCTATAGCTGGTTTTAACATAATCCCATCGTGATGTGGGTCAACTCCGATTCTAGAGAAATAAGCAGCCACCAATAAAGTTATTAGAAACACTAAAATATATGGGCAAAAAACATAAAGTTGTTTTTTATTTTTTATAAGAGAGGCAAAATATTTTTTCATTTACTTATAATTCTATAATTTTTTTAAAAATCTTTGTATAGTTTTTTTAATATAATCTAATCTAACCTTATCGATTCCTGGAAAAACTCCCAGCCAAAAAGCTTGATTCATAATCTTATCAGCATTGATCATTTGTTTATGGATTTTTATTTTATCTTTTAAATTTATATAAGCTGGATGACGTAGAAGATTTCCAGCAAAAACATTTCTAGTCCCAATTTTATTAATTTCTAAGTACTCTGTTAATTGATTACGACTAAAAGGTGCTTTTTTCTTTACTAAGAGGGGAAAACCAAACCAAGCTGGATCTTCTTTTGCTGCAGTTTTCATTAGTTTAAAATATTGTGGATACTGGCTGAAGAATTTAAAAAGACTGCCATAGTTTTTTTTTCTTTGCTTGATAAACTTAGGCAACTTTTTTAGTTGAGCAACCCCAATAGCGCTTTGAAAGTCAGTCAATTTTAAATTAAAACCAATTTGTGAGTAAATATATTTGTGGTCATAAGCAAATGGTAATTCGCCTAATTGCCACTTAAATCTTTTTTTACAACTATTATCTTGGCCAGTCCCACACCAACAATCTCTCCCCCAATCTCGGAATTGCCTAATTGTTTTATGAAGGCGTGAATTATTAGTGATTATGGCTCCCCCTTCACCCATAGTGATTTGATGAGCTGGATAAAAACTAAAAGTAGCAAGATCAGCAAAAGTGCCTAATAAGCGATCATTATATTTTGAACCTAGGGCATCACAACAATCTTCAATTAGCCAAAGATTATATTTTTTAGCTATTTTAAGAATTTTATCTACATTAAAAGGTTTGCCTAGTGTATGAGCAATCATGATAGCTTTGGTTTTTTTAGTGATGGCAGATTCGATATCACTGGCTTTAATATTAAAACTATCAATTTCCGCATCAATAAAGACAGGTACTAAGCCGTATAGAATTAAAGGGTTAATAGTGGTTGGAAAAGCAACGGCGGTGGTGATTACTTCATCTCCTGGTTTTAAACTTCTGGAGCCAAAAATTTTAGCTGTTAAGGCGGCAATAGCTAATAAATTTGCAGAAGAACCAGAGTTGACTAATGAAATAAACTTGATTTTATTATTAAAAAAAGCTTTGAAATCAAGTTCAAACTGTTTGGAAAATCTACCCTCAGTCCACCAACCATCTTTAGCGGCAGCTATAGCATTGTTGATTTCTGTTTTATCAAAAATTTTTCCAGAAACTGGAATGTAAGTTTGGCCGGGAATAAATTTATTTTGAGGCATTTTTCTTTATAATCTTGTCAACAATAAAAACTGGTCTAGCTTTGACTTCTTCGGTAATAACTTGAATATATTTTCCTAAGATACTGATTGCTAGAACTTGAATACCACCAAAAAATACTATTGATACCAGAATTGTGATAGAACCTTTGATAGGATTGCCAAATAAGAGGGATAATAAAATATACAAAAAAATGAAAATAAAAGATAGAGTAACTAAAATGAAGCCGGCATAAATCATTAAATCTAAGGGTAAATAAGAAAAACCAAAAACACCTCGTTCAGCATGTTTAATATAATCAAAAAAATTATACGAACTTTCACCCCTGGCTCTTTTTTCTCTTTTATAATTAATATAAGTAGTTTTAAAACCAACCCAAGAACGCAAACCTCGATAAAAACGATATTTTTCAGGTAAAGCTTTTAAAGCATCAAGAACTTGTTTATCTATTAGACCGAAACCAGTGGTATTAATTGGTACATCAATATTTGAAATTTTTTTAAAAATAGAATAAAAGATTTTCCTGAACATGGTCATCAATGGACCATCAACTGGCTTATCATATATCCCAACAACTACTTGATAGTCTTTTTCCCACTCATTAATAAATTGATGAATTAGTTGAGGTGGATTTTGTAAATCACATTCTATTAAAACAATTGCATCACCAGAAGCATATGTCATTCCAGCCCAGGCTGATGCTTCTGGACCGAAATTTCTAGATAATAAAATTCCTAGTACATCCTTATCTTTTTGGGAAATCTGTTTAATTAGTTTTGCAGTTTTATCAGTACTATTATTATCTACAAAGATGAATTGAAATTGATATTTCTTTTCACTATTTGAGACTTTTTTTAGTTCTTTGTAAGTAGTAAGAATGTTGAGTTCTTCATTGAAGCAAGGCACAATTATAGAAATAATTTTTTTTGTTGTCATATTTTTATTACAATGAATTTATATTTATTGATTTAATATTATTCTTATACCACAAATATAGATTTTTAATTGAAGTATCGATTCTTTGGAAGTTAAAATTCTTAATTTCTTTTCTTAAGCGGCTATTATTACAGCTATATTCTTTATTAAATCCTTTTTTTTGAATTATTATTTCAAGCGAATAGTTATCTAATTGGTTAATTTTTTTAGCTAAAGATAATAAACTGTTTTTTTTATTGGGACCAATATTATAAAATTTATGTTTTGGTTTTTTATTGATAAAATATTTCAAAATTTTAATCAAATCATCAATGTAAACATAACTAAAACAGGCATCCTGAATCATAGTAAGAGGCAGTTTTAGAATATATTTACAGATTAAATTTGAAATAAATTTGACTCTATAATCTTCATATTTTCCAAAAACACCAAAGAGTCTTAAACAATATATTTTGTCACTATTTTGAATGTACTTAGAACAAACATATTTATAAAATCCATATTTATCTTGAGGAACAGATTTGTCAAAATCATCTTCTTTAACCTGGTATATATTTTTTGATTTGTTATATTCAGCACCAGATCCCAGATGGATCATTTTTTTAAATTTATCTTGCTGCCTGACGATATTAAAAAATATTTTTAAGTTTTGTTCAAAAGTATTGCTGTCATCATTATCATTTCGTTTGCCACCAATACTGGCACAATGAAGAACAAGATCAATAGAATTTTTTTTAAAAAAATTATTGACTTGGTTAGTATTAGTTAGATCTAATTCTTGATGACTTGGTGCAAGCAGATCATATTCATCACGATAATGCTCAAAAAAATTTTTACCAATAAAACCAGAACCTCCTGTCAACAATATTTTCATTTTCATAAGTTGATATTTAGATTCAATTCTTTTGCTAAATTATGATAATCTTCGATAATTTCTTGAGTTAGAGGGATACCTTGTTTTACTCTTTTTTTATAAATAAGCTTTTCAGGATCTCCTGGCACCATTACTTGTTTAAAGCCTTTAGCTGGTGGAGTATTTCTAAGTAAATCTGAGATTTTTTTAAGTCTTTTTTTGAATAATTTAACTGATTGAAATTTCTTAATATCTATAGCCATCATAAAATGACCTAAATATCTTTTATTTTTTGTTAAAGGATACATTGATTGAATATTAGGGCCAAATGTCATACCAGTTAATAAACTACATAATATTTCTACCATTAGACCCAAACCATATCCTTTATACCCAGCAATAGGTAACAAGGCAGCAGCCTTATGAGTATCTCTAGTCATTATGCCGTTTGAGTCTACAGCACAATTGTTTTCAAGCTTTTTATTTTGATTTTTATACATTTTTAATTTATTCCAGCTAATGGTGGTGGTAGCCATATCTAAACAGAAAGGATCTTCTCCTGCTACTGGAGCGGCAAAACAAATAGGATTTGTGCCGAGAAAAGGCTTTTTTCCTCCATAGGGAACTACTAGAGAATCAACATTAGTAAAGCTTAAGCCAATCATGTTATTTTTCGCAGCTTGCAATGCATAAATTGCAGCAGCCCCAAAATGAGAAGAGTTCTTAATAGCTACAATGCCAGTTCCATTGTCTTTAGCCATTTTTATTGCCTCAGACATTCCCCTTTTACCAGCAGTAATACCAAAAGTATGATCAGCATTCATTAACATGGTTGTGCAAGAAGTTTTTTTTAGTTTAAATTTAGGTTTCTTATTAATTCTGCCAATCAAAATAGCACGCACATAATGAGGGATTAGTCTAATTCCATGAGAATCAACGCCTCGCAGTGAAATTTCGATAAGTGATTCAGTTACTGGCTGATAAATATTTTTAGGCGTATTAGTTTTTTCAAAAAAACTATCAATTATTTGTTTAATTCGTTTGGCTTTAATTTTTTTATTCATATTGTTTTAACCATCATATTTTTTTTAAATTCTTTTCTATTTAATAAGGGATACATGTCTTCTAAAGGTGTGGAAGCTAAACTACCATCCGCTTTTACTATTGTAGTTAATTTTGGAATTAAAGCTTGATTGGGAGGCATCATAATCTCACAAATATAAGGTCCTTTAGAAGATAAAACCTTTTTTAGATTTTTTTCCAACTGACTTTGTTTTTTGATTCTGATAGCTGGAATGCCATAGGCTTTAGCAATTTTTAAAATATCTGGGAAGCTAATTCCATGATCTTTATCAGTTGCTGTATATCGTTTAAAAAAGTTTTTTTGTGATATTCTAATAGCTAGATAACCGTCATTATTAAGAACAAAGATTTTAATTGGCAATCTGTGATGAATAATAGTCTGCAGTTCTTGAAGATTCATTTGAATACTGCCATCTCCGGTAATCAGGATGATTCTTTTTTCCTTACTGGCGTAATAAGCACCAATTGCTGCAGGTAATGCATAACCCATACTTGCACAACCAACGTTATATATAAGTCGTTGCCCTTTTTTGAGTTTCATTGCTTGACTAGATCCTGTAAAAGCAGTGCCATTACCTGTAATAATAATATCTCTTGCTTTTAAAAGATCAGATAGTACATCCATGAAATAATAAGAATTAACAAGTTTTTTTTGTTTCTTATATTCTGGTAAACAAACAGGATATTTTTTACACCAAGTCTTACATTTTCTTAACCAATCAGAAAACGATGGAACTTGTTCATTTTTTAATTGCTTAGACATTTCTTCCATAAATAATTTAACGTCAGCATGAATTGGTAAATCAATTTTAACGGTCGGTTTTTTCAGCTCGTTTTTATCAATATTAACCATAATTTTTAATGCTTCGCGGGCGAAGTTTTCATATTGATAACCAGTCTCCCACAAATGCAATCTTGAACCTAAAACTAATATTAAATCTGAGTTTTGCACTGTGAAATTACCAGCTCGGTTACCATAAACTCCAAAACGTCCTGCATATAAGCGATTACTTTCCCACATTAAATCATGACCCAACATAGAAGTAATTACAGGGATATTTAATTGTTTAATTAATTTATAAAAAGCATCAATCCCATTTGCTAATCTGATACCAAAACCAGCAATGACTACTGGTCTTTTGGCTTTTTTAATACAGTCTAATGTTTTACTTATTTGTTTTTTTAAAACAATATCTTTCTTATTAGTGTTTATTTTTGGTTCAAGAAAAGATCGCAATTTATTTTCTTGAATCATGGCGCTTTGAACATCAAGAGGAATATCTAACCACACTGGTCCAGGTCTACCGGATTTGGCTATAAAAACTGCTTTTTCTAAATGATATTTAATATCTTGTGGATTTAAAACAGCAGCAGCGTATTTAGTGACTGGTTCGACCATATTAATAATGTCAATTTCCTGAACACCAAGTTGTCTTAGACCAGGATATTTATAAAGTGAAGTAGTTTTTTTAACTTGTCCAGAAATAAATAAAACTGGGATGGAGTCAAGCCAAGCTCCTATTAAACCAGTCAGAGTGTTGCTCCCTCCAGGTCCAGTGGTTACCACACAGACACCCAGATCATTTTTGGTTCTTGCATAGGCTTCAGCAGCAATAGCAGAGGCTTGTTCATGGTGATTACAAATATAATCTAAAGATTTTTGATGCCCAAAAGAATCATTTAAGTGCATGGCTCCACCACCTGGGATCATAAATAAATATTTAACTTTTTGTTTTGCCAATAATTTAGCTAAATAATCTGAAAGTTTAATTTTTTTGTTCATAAAATTATTTCCAAAGATAATAAAGAAGCATTGTTGAACAATCTAATATTATCAAAATTTACTAAATGATTGCTATGAAAAAAACTGCCAACCCCAAATGCCGATTTTAACTTCTCATCAATTATTTTTTCTTCCAACAGACAATAAAGTTTACTTTCGTCTGTATTAGTTACTTCTTTTTTTAAACAATTAGACTGACAATTTTTAATTGAAAGTGAAAGATTCCTAATCACTTTTTTTTCTTGTTTTTTAATAGCTTGATCATCAAAAAAAACATATTCAAAACTTTTTAAGTTTCTAGACATTTTATTTTTACCCTCATATCCATCGTTTTCTCTACCATAATTGTCTTTTAATCTGACTAGATCTTTTTTATTTACTGGACTTTCAATTTCCATAACAAAGACATCATCAGTTAAAGCCTTAGTAGTATGAAAAACTCCTGAGTCATACATTGCACCATCTAATTGAGAAAGTTCAAACCATTCTTGTAAGGTAGATCCTTGGACTTTTCCAGATAAAACTACCAGAGAAGTTTTTTTTTGAGGATGACAATGCATAGAAGTACCATGATTTTTTTTCAAATTAAGAATCCAAATAGCCACATAATCATTTTGATACATTAAGTATTCATAACCCCAAGGTTTATTAACAACCATTTGTCTATAATCAAAGGCATCATCTTCTTGAAGAATATTGACTTTATGTTTTGACAAATTATGTCTATCTAGTTCTGAACAAAAAAATTTTTTAATCATAGAAAATAAATTAGACTTTTAAGTTTTATTTTATGGCCTTTATCACAGTTTTCATCCATAAATGCATCACATTGAAGTGAGGAGATGTAATGATGTTTTTATCTCTTACTACTGCTTTTTCAAAATATTTTGCTCCAGCATTCTTAAGGTCATCCTTACAACCGTGATAACAGGTAGCTTTTTTACCTTTCATAATCCCTGCAGAAATAAGCACCCAAATTCCATGACAAACTGAGCAGATAATTTTACCTTTCTTATGCATTTGTGCAATAAAAGTAAGAACTTCTTTAATTTGTCTTACCCTATCCGGGCCTTCATAACCACCAGGAATAAGTACTAAATCATAATTTTTGGCATCTAGATTGGCTGTGTCTATAGTGGCTTGTACTGGCCAACCATGTTTACCAATAGTAGTGGCAGCTTCTTTAGCAGCAATATCAACTCTTAATCCAGCTTCAAGCAAACGATAATACGGATAAATAAATTCACTATCTTCAAAGCCAGGACCAATAATTATCACGGCTTTTTTTTGCTTTTGTTTTCTCATATGAATCTTTCTATATCGACAAAGTCGAAATTGAAAATAACTATTATTAACTTTTCTGTAACCAAAATCTTTGATTTTTATCACAAAGCATTTTTAAATAATCTAACTCTCGATCATTATCCAAACATTGCCAAAAGCCGTTATGTTTATAAACATTTAATTCTTTGTTTTTGACTAAATTTTTAAAAATTTTATTTTCAAGAGTGCATTCATTGTAAGAGTTTAGATATTTAAAAATTTCTTTATTAAAGACCATGAAACCACCATTTACATAACCTTTAGAAGCTTGAAGTTTTGCCATGGGATGATAATCAGTGACCTGATTTTTTTTGATAACAAACTCCCCATATCTATAAGGTGGCATCACTCCGCTAACAGTAGTGATTTTATTATTTTTTTTGTGTTCAGCTAATAGCTGATCGAAGTCAATATTGCTTAAACAATCAGAATAGCTAAGCATGAAGTTGTCAGTATAGATATGTTTTTCACAGCGAGATAATCTAGCTCCAGTGTTTGCAATCTCACCAGTATTGACAAAGGTAATCTGCCAATCCTCTTCTTGGCTACTACTATGAGAGATAAATCGCTCTGATTGCCCAATGGTGAATTGGATATCATTTACATAGCGATGATAATTTAAAAAATAGTCACGAATTTGATTTCCTTGCTTACCTAAAGCTAAAACAAATTGATTAAAACCAAAAATAGAATAGCGCTTCATAATATGCCAAATAATAGGTTTATCATCAATTTTAATTAATGCCTTAGGAATAAAAGATAATTGATTTCGCAATCTAATGCCATTACCTCCACAAAGAATAATGATTTTCATATATTGATTCTGTACCACCATTGATTTGATAATACCATTGATAAATTCCAGCAATGGTTTTTCTCAAAGAATATTGTGGTTCCCAATCTAGTATTTTTTTAATTTTATTGTAATCTAAAACTTGATAAGGAATTTCATTTTTAGCTATATCTAAAATTTGATATTTAAGTTTTTTATTTAAAGTTTTTTCAACTAGTTTTATTAATTTAATTACTGAAAATTTATCTTTAGAACCAAGATTAAAAGCTTCACCTTTAACTTTATTTATATTAGCCGCTAGTAGTAGATAACTATCTACTACATCTTTAACATACAAATAATTACGCACATATTTACCATTGCTGCGAATTTTTAAAACTTGATTGCTACTTAATGACTGCATCATACCAGGTATAATTCTAGAAAAATTTAAATCTCCTTCACCATAAATATTCCCAAACCTAGTAATGCTAACAGCTAGCTGATAAGTTTTATAATATGAACTGCAAATCAAATCTGCTGCTGATTTAGAAACTTCATAAGGATGATCTCCACGAAGCGGAGTGCTTTCAAGATATTTTTTTTTGCCTGTTTTGCCATAGGCTTTATCAGAAGAAGCTACGATTATAGCTTTTGTTTTTGAATAGAGTCTGGCACTTTCCAAGATGTTGATGGTTCCCAAAATATTAGTTTTGAGTGTACGCCTAGGATTATAAAAGGCTACTTCTACTAAAGGTTGAGCTGCTAAATGAAAGATGTAGTCAATTTGATTTTTAGTAATTAGATCAAAAATGGCCTCAAAATGATTGATGTCAAGATTAGCCATTATTGTTTGTTGATCTAATTTTTTGCTAAAAAAGTAACTCTTAGGGTTTTCTGTTTGATAAGTAACTACTACTTTTGCATCAAGTTCAATCAATTTTTCTACTAAATGACTACCAACAAAACCTGTTCCCCCAGTAATTAAAATATTTTTATTTTTGAAAATTTTCATAAATGAATTTTTACCACATTTTCCATGAAGCTCTATTTTTATTCCATATTCTATTTAAATCCTCCAATTCTTTATAAGTATCTACTGCAAACCAAAAACCTTGATGTTGAAAAAGTGATAATTGTTGTTTTTTAGCTAATCTTACTAAAGCAGGATGCTCAATTTCACCTGGTCTAAAAAATTCAAAAGCTTTTTTATTGAAAACCATAAAACCACCATTTACCCAATCAGATAGAACAGGTTTTTCTTTAAATTTTTTAACAAAATTATTTTTACCAGTATAAACCAGTCCATACTTTGTCCTAGGATGAACTCCAGTAATTGTGCCAATAGTTTTTTGTTTTTTGTGAAATTTAACTAGTTCTCTAATATTTAAATCAGTTACTCCATCTCCATAAGTAACCATAAAATATTTGTCTCTTTTGGGGATATATTTTTGACAACGAAGGATCCGTTCACCAGGTAAAGTTTCTAAACCTGTATCTACAAAAGTAATTTTAAAATCATCAACTTCTCGACGATTTTCTAAATAAAATTTTTTTCTGTAAGTTTTAGTATTAAGAATAAAATCAGAAGTAAAAGCTTTTTGATTAAGAAAAAAATCTTTGATATAGTCTGCTTTATAACCTAAGGCTAAAATAAACTCATTAAACCCATAATGAGCATAAATTTTCATGATATGCCATAGAATAGGTTTACTACCGACGTAAACCATTGGTTTTGGTTTAAACTCAGTCTCCTCTTTTAATCTTGTACCAGTACCACCACAAAGGATAATAGTTTTCATTTTATTAAAATACTTTTTTCAAGCTATTAAACTATTACTAGCTTATATATAACAGAATATAGCAAAATTTTAAATCATTAATAAATTTATTGATTTTTTGATATTTCAAGATTTTTGAATATCAATCTTAAGTTTTTTTGAAACTGCCACAATATTTTGAAATGCATAAATTTCGTGCTCAATTGGATTATATTTTTGTATTGGTAAAAATTCATTTGGCAAAAGTCTATATAATTTAAAATTTTTATTTAATAATTCAAAAAAATCTAAAAATAAAACTTTATTATAAGCATTGGTTAAATTAAACTCAAATTGGATAAAAGAAATTTTTAAAATTTTTTTTCCCAATCCCTTCAATACGTCAAATTCCATTCCTTCTACGTCAATCTTGAGTAAATCGATTTTTTCTATAGCATTTTGTTCTATATAATTTTTTAATGTGATTTTTTTTGCTGTATATTTTTTTATTTTTCTATTAGAATTATGTGTTAGTAAAGAGTCTTTGTAAGCAGATGCGTGTTCAGATCCTTCATTATTAGAATAATCCCAGATTATAATTTTACCGTTTTCTTTTCCAACTGCGACTTGATTTAGGAACAAATTTTTAGTTTTAAACCGCTTTTTCATTTTCGCAATATTTATTTTAGATGGATCAAAACAATGTAATTTTAAGTTTGGAAAAGTATTAAGAAGTAAATTTGAGTAATCTCCTTTATTACATCCAACATCAAAAATACATAATTTATTATTTTTATATATATTTTTTAGTTTATTTATAAAATTAGTTTCACCAGAAATATTATTATTTTCATAATTATCTATGCCACTGATTCTAAATGATAAATATCTAAGAATTAAGCTAAGTTTATAAAATTTTTGATAAGAAAAAATAAGAGCAAAATAATATAAGAATTTTTTAAGTATTTTCATTATCTTTTATGATAAGTTTGTTTGTAAAGCAAGAAGCCAATAATTAAGGTAAATAAAAAAATAACAAGTCTTGCTACTAATCTAGTAATAGCAGAAGCCTCTAAACCATATTTTGGGACAAAAATAGCATTACCAATTACAATAATCACTAATTGCAGTAAACCCGTTAAAGAAAAGTACCAGTTAGCTTTAAAACTATAAAAAAGGGCTATAAATGGGACTGTGGCAACAGTGATAAAAGAAGATGCAAGTAAGATAATTAAAATATTCAAACCAGTTAAATATTGTTCTCCAATCGTGAAAATAATTAGATACTTAGAGAAATTAACAAAAATAAAAAAGCCAAAAATAACTAGAACCAAGAGAGCAAAAGCTTTTTTTAAATATATCTTTAAATTTTTTGAATCTTTATATTTGGCTACTCTTGGAAATAAAACTTGCCCTAGAGAACCAGCAATTAAAGAGAACAACATTGCTATTCTAGAAGTTCCACCTAATAAACCAGTTTCATAAGAACTTAAATAGGCTTGAACAAATAAAATATCAATATTTTCTACTAAGCATGATGAGATAGTTGATACAGACGAATGTTTAACAATTGTTTGAATCTTTTGGCTCTCTTTAGAAAAATTTTTTTTGATATCAATTTTGACCCACTCAGGTAATAATTTTTTGCTAAATAAAACAGGTAAGCAAGGAGACAAAACATATGCTGTAAAGTAAATCAATACATCTTTAATTCCTGATAACAAAAATGCCAGTGTAAAAAACAATTTACTTAATGCTTGGATTAAATTAACTATAATTGATTTAGTTACTAAATTAAGAGATAACAACATAGTGCTGAGTTGTTCATAATAAGCAGAACTAAAACCAAAAATAATAGCGACAAGCAGCACTGAAGTATGTTTTAGTTTTAATAAATTATTAATTGGATTAGAAAAAATTAGATAAACTAATAAAATGAAGAGGCTAGCTATTAGGCGATATTTAAGGCTGCGTGAGAAATAAGCATTGATTTTATTTTTCCTAAAAGTGCCACCAGCTAATTTTAAAATTGCAATACTTAGACCAAAATCATTAAAACGATTACTGATCATAACTATGGAAAAGCCAACACTAAATTCACCAAAAAGCTCTGGACCTAATTGTCTAGAAATTAGCATTAAGGCAATGGCTGAAAAACCTGTAGCAAAGGTATTGCCAACAATACTAATCCCAGATTGTTTTAAGCCTTGAGATTTGCTAAACAAGTTAAGTAATCTTTTGATCATAAACTTTTATTTTTTCTTATTACTATTGTAATCAAAAAGTAAGTGAATAAAAAGCAAAAGAAAATTTAGAGCTATTTTAGAAAGTTTATTAATTTAGATTGCAATTTTTATTTTTTTATATAAATTGAAGATAATTCCACCAAGTAAAACTAATATGAAATTCATCCATAATATTAATTTAAAAATATCAAATTGCAAAATATTCAAATACTGTAATGGAGCTAAGATAAGTAATGCTAATGCAATATTAAAATCTCCAGTTAGAAAGTTGTATACATTGATGGCATAGAAAAATAATTTGTTGTCTTCATGCCTTAATTCAAGATATGATTTTTCTTTTGTTACAGGATCATTATGATGGATGAAGGAGGCGATACTATATAAAAGTGCAGTAAAACAGCCTAAAATAAGAAACCAATGACTAGATGTTCTTAAATAGATATTCAAACCCAAAGAAATATATAAAGCACTATAAATAACTATATGCAAAATTGAGTCCAAGTAGGTTCCAAAAATAGATGTTTGTTTTCTAAAACGAGCTATTTCTCCATCTGAGCTGTCAGCCACTATATAAATATGAAAAATAAAAAATCCAATTAATGCTGCGGCAATAGAAGGATAAGCCATAATTAGTAAACCAGCCACAGCTGGAATCATGCAAAATAAAGTAATGGCATTCGGGGTAACATTAGTGTGCAATAAAGCCCAAGTAAGAAAAATTGAAAATCTTCTACCTAAGAAACGAGAATACCATAACTCGTAGGTAAAAGCCGTGTTCTTATGGAGTTTATTTTTACTAATTTGATTATACAGTTCTGGTACAGGTGGGATTTTCTTACGGTTCATCAGAAATTATTTCTGTTTTTTGTAAAATTTACCAATCGAGTGTATTAGATCTACAGTTCTTGAGCTATATCCCCACTCATTGTCATACCAATAAACTAATTTAATCAAACGTTTTTGATTAACTTTAGTCCATCTATGATCAATGATTGCAGAAAATTCTTCACCAGCGTAATCAACAGAAGTAAGAGGTTCTGTTGTATTTTTAAAAACTTTATGTTTCTGTTTTTTTTCGAACTGAGTAAAAGCGTCAATTAGTGCTTTTTGTTTAAGATCTTTTTTCAAATATGCAATCAACACGGCGCTTGAAACAATGCTAGTTGGAATTCTAAAAGAAAAAGAAGTGAGTTTTTTTTCTAAATTTTTAAATAATTTTGAGGCAGCAGTTACAGCTGAGGTTGATTTAGGAATAATGTTCATGATAGATGAACGGCCTAAAGCATAATGAGAAAAGACATCACCCGGTTGAGACCATGATTTTGATGGCCCGTCAAGTAGATTTTGGTAAGAAAGCCATGGATGCAAAGTTACTAAATAGCCATGAGATATGCCATATTTTGTTTCCAATAGTTTCACAATGGGGCTAAGAGCTATACTATCGCAAATACTTGAAGATATTAAAAAGTTTTTTTTAGGGTTTAGTTCTTTTTCATTACAACCAAAAACAATAGTTTGATCCATTACTCCAGGATCATAAGTAATGACTACATTTTTGACCATATCCTTGAGTTCTTTGATAAAGCCAAGATTTGATTTAACACCTGAAGATTCAACCAACACATCAATGCCATATTCATCCCAAGGAACATCAGATATATTTTCACAGTGATGAATACCAATTTTTTTATTGTTAACAATTAAATGATGTTGATTATCTTTAACAGATCCAGAAAATCTACCATAGGTAGTATCATATTTTAGTAGATATGCTAAATTATGATTATCGGGGTTAATATCATTGATCGCAACTACATCAAAAAAATTTTTTTCTTCATTGATTCTAAAAATTGCCCTACCAATTCTGCCAAAACCATTAATACCTACTCTAAGTTTTTTTGTTTTTTTCATTTTCATACATATATAATTAATATATAATATAAACTTGTCCAGTTTATCAAACAAATAGATTCTTTACAACAACACTACAAGTTCAATAGCCAATTTATGCAGATGATAAAAAATATTAAGAAACTCAGACAAGATGCATTGAATATCGGGAATCAAGGAATCAAAGCGGCTTTACCAAGTAATTTTTTGTCAGAAAATATTTCTTATACAAAAAAAAAGTTAACTATATGCGGTCAGGATTTTTTTTTAAAAAAAGGAAAAGGGCGAATTTTTATAATCGGAGGAGGCAAAGCTACGGCCAAAATGGCTGCAATTTTAGAACAACTCCTTCCAAAGGATCTAATTACTGCCGGATTGGTAAATTGTAATACATCCACAAGTACTGAAATTATTAAAGTCAATTTAGCTTCTCATCCTTTCCCAGGCAAAACAGGGGTAACTGGTGTTAAAAAAATGCTCAAATTGTGCAAGTCATTAAC
>JASFHL010000014.1:0-21447 GCA_050123235.1 Candidatus Woesebacteria bacterium
CGTCTTTCCGCCGCTGCTTTTTTTCTCTCTTCCCTCCTCCTCTGACCACGCACATCTCCTATCTCACGATCTGCCTGTTGTTCTACTATTACTGGACTTGCCTGCTCTGTCATTTTATTTCCCTCCTTATATCTACAATTCTTCGCGCTATCGCTTTCCTCATCCAAGCAATTGGCAAGTAATTGTAAGTTTAAATTATTGTTAATTCTTTTTTCTTTTAATAATTCTCTTCAATAGGGAAGAGAGGCCACCCATACCTTTATATGGATTAGCTTTTTTAGCCTTGCTAGTCACAGCTATCTTTTTGCTAGCCTCCTCGCCTCCACCGGCCTTAATATCTGTTGCTAAAGCTTTTAATTTAGCCAAAGTATTATCTACCTTATCACTCCAAGATGATAGAGTAGAATTTTTACTAGCTGTCATCTCTGCTAACATTTCTAAGTAATCCCCACCTTGACTAGTTGGTACAGTGTCAAACTTGCTCAATGCAGCCAACTTTTGGCGAAGCCTAGCTACACTAGCTGCTTTGGCCTGATCTGCTGCTAATTTTTTCTTTAAATCTTCTAAAATTGCAAAAGCACTGCCTTTATCTACTGCTTTTCTTGCTGCTTTATATCCAGCTAATTTTTGCAACTTACTTAATTTTTGATCAGAGCTGCAAGCAGTATGAAGTGCCTGATCATTAGGACTCTGCTGGAGAAGTTCTTTTAACTCTTCAAGAGTGCTAGCTACTTTATGCTTTGTGTTAGTTTTGACTCTCACTGGCTCAGCCGAGGAGGATCTAGCAGCAACTCCTTGCATACGCAATTGCCTAGCTACTTCTTCTCTAACAAATTGTTTGATTTGAAAAGACAAATCACCAGCTTTATGCTGATATGTCTGAGCAGTAAGTATATTCATATTTTTATCCTTATTTAATTAAAGCCTAGATTCTTGAAAACTGTCAAGAGTAATTTAGTATATTAATATTAATTTCTAAATTTATTAAATAAGGATATTGCAGTCGTTCGCTGCAACATTTTATTTATTTTTAGAATATAAGGCTCACTAGCTGAAGCTCTGTAGTAAATAAATTGCCAATTCAAACCTAGCCAGACCTCGCTTCAACGCTCCAATATCCTTATTTAATAAATTTAAACCTAATATTAGATTACTAATATGTTGGTAGGAAAATCTTAGCGTTTTCTTTGGTAATGATCACTTGTGGAAAACTTCGTTCAACAATGATTCTGGCTGACTTGCGAATCGCACCTTCTAAAGTGCGCTGCAGAGTACGAATTCCTGCATCATAACCAAGAGGACGAACCATTAAGGGCCAAACATCTTCTTGGATCACAAACTGTTCTGTAGTCAAACCAGATTTTCTAAGCAACTTAGGCAAAATATATCTTTTAGCAATCACCATTTTTTCATTATCTGTGTAAGATGGCATGCTAATTTTTTCCATTCTGTCCATCACTGCAGTGGCGATCTTGACAGTATTATTGGCAGTAGCTAAAAAAATGGCATGAGAAAGATTAATTGGGTAATCAATATAACTATCAGTAAAAGCTTGATTCTGAGCTGGATCCAAAAGTTCAACCAAAACACCCATGATGTCCATATTTGCCTCTTCAGCTCCACGGTCGATTTCGTCTAAAAGAATGACTGGGTTTCTGACAGCTGCTCCACAGACACCTTTGACAATTGAACCTGGTTCGCTGCCTAAGATTAAACGTGAATTACCTCTCAATTCTTTAGCACTGCCCATCCCTCCAAATGGCACACGAACTAATTTTCTGCCCAAAGCTTCAGCTAGAGAATAGGCAAAGGTGGTTTTACCAGTACCTACCAAACCAACCAGTAATAGCACTGGAGCATGGAATTCACTATCTTTATATTGAGTAGCTCTTAAGTTAAGAACTGCAATGTATTCAAGGAAGCGGTCTTTCACCTCTTGCATACCGTAGTGATGCTCATTAAAAATCTTTTTAGCTTGTTCTATATCTAAATTGTCTTTAGTCTCTGCTTCCCATGGAATTTTTAAAACCCATTCAATATATCGGGAAACTTTTTCATATTTTTCATCATAACTGCCAAGTTCCACTGAACGCTCTAGACTGATTATTTCTTTATTAACTTTGCGATGCATTTCTTCAGGCATTACGGCCTGATTAGCTTTATTTTTTAGTTCTTGAATTTCTTGCTGGAGGACTGCTTTGTAGTCGGCCATAGTAATTAAAATAAGACATAATTAAATTAAATTTATACAAATAAATCTTAGAGCCATTCGCAACAACACTCTTTTGACTTTTAAAATACAATGCTCACTCGGTAAAGCTCGGTAGTATATAAAATGCTAGTTCGATCCTAACCAGACCTTGCTTTAACGCTCCAATATTTATTTGTATAAATTTAATTTTTAAATGTCTTACCTTCATTACTTTTTAAGCTCACTCATCTAAAACTACCTCTTCTGCCATCATCACTCTGCTCACAATCCCAAAGCCTATCAAAAGCAAACCGCCTGCTACTAGAATGACAGTATTTTCAAAATGACCTGATTGAGGTAATTCTGCAGAAGGGGTCACACCTCCTTTACCCGCAGCAGGGGTGGCTGAAATAGTGGCTGAAGAGGTGGATGTAGTGCTACTGGAAGTCGTCGCACTACTAGTAGAACTAGTAGGTACAGTCAGATGTAAAACAAAAGTTGGAATAGTTTCTGGATCTGAACTAATAGTAATGTTGTAATCAGCAGTAGTAGTTAAATTACTTGGAGTCCAAATCCAATCACCAGCCTCATCAGCAAAAACAGTAGTGGTAGTATCATCAACTTTGATTTGAACTTCACTATTCGCTACTGCCTCACCTTCAAATTTAGGATTAGTGCCAGTGTAATACCATTCTGTAGTAGTAGCACCTAATAAATAACCACCAATACTCTCCAAAGTCAGAGTACCTGCTGCTCGCACTGTTCTAAAGCATAAAAAGAAAGTAAAAAAAATGAAAATAAAGGACAGGACTTTTTTATACATAATAAATTCACTCTCGTTCAATTAACAAGCTATTATTCATAATAAAGAAAATCTAAAGCTTATGTAAAGTAGTAGAATAAATTTGAGACTTACCTTTATACCACAAGTTTTTGCATTTGCTCTCTTCTAACTAAGCCTGTTTTTGCTCCAAAGTATTTAACCACTGAACAGGCATTTTTGATTCCCCATTGAATTGATGTCTTGGGAGGATGACTCAAGATCTGACTAGCAGTGTAAGCAGCAGCAAAAGCATCACCAGCTCCAGTATTATCAATTGATTTAACCTTATCTGACTGATAACGTAATTCGTATTTACCCATAAGGAATAAGTCACCGCCTTTACTCCCATCAGTGACTAACACTTGAGAAATAGTCTTTAAAATCTGCTGATGAACTGGCTCTAGAATCTGCCACTCTTCTTTATTTAAGAATAAAATTTTACAAGGAATTTCTTCTATCTTAATCTTCTGCTCTCTGAGCAAAGCTAGCTCAGCTTTGCCAGGATTCCAAGAGAGACCAATGTTTTTTTCCTTATTAAGGATTTTAAAAATTTTTTCTAAAGTATCTTGCTTACCAGCTATGCTGCTTAAATGCACCCAACCAGCCTTTGACAACCAAAAAGTGGGAATATCAAAACTATCCAACATTGAAGAAGCCCCACGGTGGACCATGATAATACGCTGTCCTTTTTCACCCACTAATATCACTGAACCACCAGTTTGTTCTTTTTTTTCTCTAACAATAAAATTAGTTTCTACGCCTTCATTGATAAGCTCATTGATCACGATTTGCTGAAAAGAATCTCTACCTGTTTCACAGATGATCGCGCTTCTTAAACCAAGTCTAGAAAAAGCAACAGCTGTATTACTAGCTCCCCCGCCACTGTATACTTTAAAACTATCTATCTCTATTTTGTCACCATAACGCTGACACAAAAAATCTCCTTTGGGGTCAGCTTTGGATTTAAAAGCTTCGGCGTAGATAAAAATATCAACTAGCGCAGAACCAATGGTAATTACTTGGTACATAATTTCATTCTAACTGTTTTCCGGTCTTTCTTTCAAGCCACAACGATCTTTGAGTTCTTTTTCAAAGAAATCTAATGCATAGATTAATTCATCTTCATTGGAAACTATTTTGTAAACTTGGGTTTCTTTGTTACCAATAAAAAAATAATCACCAATTACTCTCAAAATTTCATGCCAAAAATCGCCATAGAGAATTAGTGGTTTATGCTGACCATAATAAAGGTGAGCAAGCAACCAGGCAGTTGACCATTCACTTAAGGTACCAGTACCACCGCGGAAGCAAATAAAAGCATCAGCATGGTGCATCAAGGCAAACATTCTTTCTACATAGTTGGCTGTTTTGATTTCTTTATCAACAGTATTATCCCGGGCACGACCTTCGAATTCAGGCATGTTTTTGGGATAGAAAGTGATGGCTAAAGTATCACCACCTGCTGCCTCAGCTCCTTGAGTGGCTGCTTGCATCACCCCAGGGCCACCGCCATTAACGATCACTCTACCATGAAAAGCTAAAAAGTGAGCTATCTTAAATACTTCTCTAAAAAGGGGATGCCTATCATCAATATCTGCACTGCCAAAAATGGCGATATTCTTGAGCGTACAATGTTGTTGTGCGCGTGGGATAGTGATTTGTGTTTTCATAAAATATTAAAATATTTTTCAATAACTTTTTTTATATTTTTAGCCTGCCAGAGTTCGCTGCCAACCGCCAAACCAGTGGCACCTGCTCTGATTATTTGCCGGGCATTGCTCAATTTAACACCACCGTCAACAATAATTTCAAGTTCTTTTTTCAACTCAGGATTTTTTGCATTGATTTCCTTAATCTTATCTAGCGCCTTTAGCTGAAAATCCTGGCCCTGTGCTCCAGCCTTAACTCCCAAAACTTGAACAATATCTAACTCTGGCCATAACTCCTCCTCAATTGCTTCAACCGGGGTATACAAATCAAGTGATAAACCAGCCTGCCAATTTAAATCCTTTAATTGCCGTAAATAATCAATTGGATAGCTCATTCGTTCTAGCTGTGCAATCACAGCACGAATTTTTAACTTCTCTTTTATACTCTCTGCTTCTAGCACAAAATCCATGGGCTCATTGGTCATCAAATGAAAATCAATTTTAAGTCGTCCAAAATTAACTGCTAAAAGATCCAGTGGGGTGACAGTTAGATTATCAGCAAAAAATCCATCAATAATATCAACTTGCACTACCTTAACAGCATCAACATCTCTAACTAAATTGACTTGTTCTTGAACTTTATCAATTGAATCAGTCAGGATAGTGGGATAAAGATTCATATTGCTCAATCTTTTTTAATCTCCTAACATGTCTAGGCTCAGCTTTAAATTTTGTTTTTAAAAAAGCTTTGATACTAGCTTTGGCCTTTCTTTCACTAGTCCAATCAGCTCCTAAACTGATCACATTGGCATTATTGTCTTTTTTCGCATGAGTGGCACTCTTTTCATCAACTACATCAACTGCTCTAATTTTTTTAAATTTATTAGCAGCAATAGTCATTCCGCCACCTGACCTACAAAACAAAATACCAATGGCTTTAGGATCTGCAGCTACATCTTTGGCCACTAATTTAGCAAAATCAGGATAATCATCTTTTGGATCCAATTTAAATGCACCTCGGTCTATCACTTGATGACCTTGCTTAATCAACCATTGTTTAATTGCTTCTTTTAATTCAAAACCGCCATGGTCAGTACCAAGACTGATTTTCATAGTTAAGTCCAATTACAAAATAAATACTAAGTTCATTGTATTATATTTAGATAGTTTTGGCAGTGCTTGTTTTACGAAGCTAAGATATTTAAGTGTTTTATAAAACAAGCACTAAAAAGCCCCTCTGATTAGAGGGGCTTTTATTTTCAAACTAATTAATTTTATTTTGCTTTTGCTTTTTTCTCAGTCTTTTTTAAGACAGGCATCCCAGTTCTCTTGGTTTCAACAACCATATATCCTGCTGGAACTTCTTCAAGAGCACCATCACGGATATCTCTAGCAAAGAAGTAAATTCTTTGAACTCTACCATTCTTTAGGGTCACTTCTCTGGTATGCAGATAGTAAGTAACACCTTTGGAATTAGTGTAACTGTAGGCTTTAACGTCTGCCATAATTTCTCCTTTATGACTTCCTAAGATATCAACTTACTTTCTTAGGAAAAATTTATTAATATATATAGACTACCATACTTGAGTATTACTTCAAGAAGTAAAAAAGTGTAGCTTTATTACTTACTTAAAGTAGCTCTGAGTAAAACTTCTTCCATCTCATCATCAGCAGCATTCTTTTCTTTAGTGACAACTACTTCAAAAGGAAGAGCATCTTCAGGAACAGCTGCACTCCCAAAGTAACCAGCTTTTCCATATTCCAAAGTAAAAGCTTTTTGTTTTTTATCACTAGCAAGATCTTTTAACCAAACTTGATAGATAGCATCTTCAGCTGCAGGCAAAGAAGCAACCACTGTAAAATATACTCTACCATCCTTGATTTCATATCTTACTTGCCCAGCTAGATCTTTTTGCCCTACTAAATCAACAGATTGATAATCATCTGCTCCTTTAAGTACTGACTCAATTTCTGTTTCACTTAGATTTTCTATTTCTACACCCTCACCAAATGGAGAGATAGCAGAGTTTCGGTTGGTCTGTAATTTGTACCATCGGAAAGCTAAAAATAGAACTAATAATAAAGCTAGGGCGGGGAAAATATAGGGGTAAAGTTTTTTCATAGACTACTTTCTAACTAAAATTCTTGGGCAGATTTACTTGCTTTTTTTTATTTATCTAAGCAAGGATTTAAATTGCTATATTCTGATACTATTTTCTCTAGAAATAAAATTTTGTCAATGGTTAGTTATCAAATATGTAACAAATAAGTAACAAAATAATTTCTAAAAAACAACTATTCTTTAGGCCAAACTTGTTTGCCAGTTTCTGTATCAGTGACAAGCACTGCAGCGGTAGGGCAGCTTTGAGCAGCTAGAAGTTTAGTAGCATCATCATTGCCATTTTGAGAAATAACGACAGCTATGTTTTTTTCATCAAGTTTAAAAACTTCTGAAGCAATGGCTACACAGCTAGCAGCAGAAATACACTTATCTCTGATTACTTCTACTTTATAGCGACCAAGTTGTTTTGTTTGTTTTGTCATAAATATCTTCCATTTTAATTTAAAAAGATAGTAAATAAATTAAAACTTCTTAGCTCCCAGTAACACAGCGGCTATATTATCTGGGCCACCTGCGGCATTAGCAGCAGCAATTAGTTCAGTTGGGGCATTTTTAATTTTATCATTCATCATTAATTCTCTTATTGTATTTGCATCAACTGGGCCACTTAGGCCATCACTACATAATAGCAATCTCTTATCTTCCTCAAGTTGGGTTTCATAAATATCTACTTCGAGATCTTTAGTTCCTATTGAGCGACTGATTATGTGATTTAAAAAATGATTAGCTTTTTCTTCGTCACTTAATCCAGATAATAAACCTTCACTTAGTGCCTCCTCAAGTTCAGTATGATCTCTAGTAACTTGTCTAAAATTATCTTTATCAGCTATATACGCCCGTGAATCACCAGCATGAGCAATAATTAATTGCTTAGTGGCAGAATTATGCAGAGCAGCCACAATAGTGCTGTCCATAGCTGCTTTGAGAACATCAGCGTCATCTGAACCATAATTTTGCTCAGCCCATGCTATTATCACTCCTTTATCATCATTTCTGTCCATCCGGTTTTCACTTTTTAGCAGATTTAAATAATACTCTCTGTCTCTTCCTTGATACTTATCTTCATACCTTTGCAAAACTGATTGCCAAGCTTGCTCTTTGATTCTTACAATTTCTTGATTGGCATATAAGACTGCCTCTTTTAAAATACCGCTTGCTGGATTTTTCTTGTTTCGCAATGATAAAAAATTTCTTCTTGGAGCAGTAGCTGGCAAATTAGATAATTTCTCTTCTAAATAAGTAGAAACCAAGCTACAAACCAAACTTGAAGCCAAATCTCCACCAAGATTGCCACCTACTCCGTCAGCTACAATTAATAGTTGCCAAGGAGAAGGCTGTTTCCCTTCTTTCCAATCACTGAGGTAAATTGAATCTTGATTGCTTTGACGCCTAAGACCTTGGTCAACTAAACCTGCAGCTTGAGTACTATTGGCATATTCTCTGATTTCTAGTCTTGGAGTAGAAGTCTCTCGAGTTTGATAATCTCTCTCTGGTCCGACATCAAGAGGACTGGCAGCGGGGAAGTCTCCAGCGAGCGGCGGTGGAGCTGAGGAAGTTTCTTCCAAAGGTGGTGCTGGAGGAAATTCTCCCACTGGAGGAGAAGATGCTATATGGGCTTGCTTTAAAGTAGGAGCTTGAGGAAAATTTCCTTTTGCTGGAGGAGCTGGTGAGAATTCCCCCTGAGGAACTACTGATTCTGCAAACATAATCCCTCTATTTTAATTAAATTTCTCAAAATGCATCCACTTATCTTCTACTCCCTTAGCCTTTAAAACTTTAATCACATCCTGAACCATTTGTTCACTACCACAGATGTAGTAAGCAGTATTTTCAGTTAACTGGTGCACATTCAAACAATCTGTCACCCGCCCACGGCAGAGAGTCCATTCTTTCACTGGCCGAGAAATCACCGGATGGAAATGAAAATTAGCAAAGGTTTTTGAAATGTTCAAGAATTCATCTTGCCAGATCATATCTGTAGCGTATCGCAAGCCCCAATAAAGCATCATCTCACGTGAATCTTGTTTATTGCGCAGTAAATCCAAAATCATTGAGCGCATTGGGGCTACACCAACACCAGTGGCTACAAAAGCAAGATTGCGTTCGTCCTGGGTATTAGCAATAGTAAATTGACCTAAAGGTGCAAGCACTGATACCTCATCACCAAAATTCAAGCTTTCCAAATAAGCAGTACCTTTGCCGCCAGCAATTGGCTCAACTAGAATTTCAAAACCGTGTTGGATATCTGGAGTACTAATAATTGAATAAGAGCGTCTCAAACCATCAGCTGAGATTAAGAAACTCACATACTGACCAGCTTTAAATTCTAAACGATGAGGATTTTTCAATTCAAAAGAATAATGAGTGAATTTCTCGTTATAAACTTGTTTGTCTTCTAAAATAGCAGTGTAAGTTTGCACTGCTGGTTCTGTTGGATTTTCATTCATAGTTGTTTAATTAATTTCCTTTACCCAATTTCTACCATACCATAAACCTAGGGCTAATTTCACTATTGCCGAATATTCTTCTGTTCGATCAATAAAATTTTTAGTCACTAGACCAAGCATACCATTCTTGTGTTTTAGTAGTGGATCTGAGACTAGTTTCCCACAAACTAAGCCCATTTCCTCACCAGCCAAAATAGCTTCAGTAATGATTTTTGGGACTTTAAATCTTGCTCCATTGGCTGTGAAAATTTTGCCATCTACGTCAACTACTGCAGCCCAAACAGTTGACCAAAGTTCATCATCTTGTTGAAAAACTCCACCTTCCAAACCTACTGCTAATATTTCCTGCTTTGATGCTTGATCGGCGCTTTTTTTTATTCCAGATTTGGCAGTTTGAATAAAGCTTTTGGATTTTAAAGCCATTGTTAAAACGTTTCTCGCTCGATTAATTGCACCCTGTTCTGTTTCTTGATCTGTTTTAGGTTGGTCAGTAACACCGCTAGCTACAGAAAAACCTTTAACCACTACTTCTGGCCAAGTTTCACTGGCTGCATTAATCACTGCATTGATTTTAACTGGATTGGTAGAACCGACAGCAATAAACATATTCTGTCTAGATTTAACTATTTTAAATCAGCAAATGCTTGATTAATAATATTAGCTACGAATTCTCCCTTTTTTCCTCCAAAATCATAGTCTTTTAAATCTTTCTTTGCTATCCATTCAAATTCTGTATGCTCATGAGATAAAGTAACTGCTTTCATTAAAGACTTGTCAGCTAAATCAAGCTTCCAACCACAGATAACTGTATAAACTTTCTTTTCTGGTTCATAAAAAGTAGAAAAATAAACTAAAGATTTGAGATTAAAACGCTCTGCTGGGACCTTAATGCCTGTTTCTTCTTCAATTTCTCTAGCGATATCAGTTTGATATAAATCTCTCGTAGGAGTTGTAATTTTAACTGGCCATTCACTATTACCACCAGATAAATCCCAACAATTAGGTCTGGTTTTTGAATCAGCCGCACGCCTGAGAACTAAGATTCTGCCATCAATAACTATGGCTACTTTGTGTAAAAGTTTCACATTTTTTGTTAATTGGTGAGGGGTAAAAATTTGCTTATTAGTCACAATTTCATTTTAGCATAGTCAAAACTAAACTATATCAGCGCCATCTGTACACCCTCATCTTTTTGAGGAGTAAAAGAAAAATCAACCGGACAATCAATTAAACGATTCCATTTATTTTTAAATTTTACTTTTCCAGTTTTCAAACCATGGTCATAAATATCACGAGTAACTTTAACATCTTGCAAACAATAAGCTTCGAGCTTATCCAATGCCCCACTACGATAATACTTGATAGCATCCAAGCCATCACCAGTTTTGCCAATACCCAGAGTCTCCTGAGCTACTGCATCTAGAGCAATTCGTTTGCCAAAACTATCTTTAATTTTTGACATTAAATCTAAAGTTGGGATTTTACTAATATCACCAGTATAGTAATTAGTGAGAGTAGGCATATCAAAGCCATCAATATTAAAACCAATTACTACATCAGCTTTTTCAAGCAAGGGAAATAATTCTCCTAGATCTTTTTCAAAAAAAGAAAAAAACTGTCCTTTTTCAAAAAAATTCCTTCTCATACAAGCGCCAACAAAGGAAATACCTAAATTTTCAGGAAAATAGCCACCTACTTCATCAAAAGTTTTCTTGGTCTCAACATCAAGGATAACTTGTAACATCAGATCTATTTCTTACTCTTGGTAATAGCTTTTAAGATTTCCTGCACTAAATAACCAATCACTGCATAAGCAAAAATTGCAAACAAAGTGGTAAATTCAAGCACAAAACCTCCTTTAACACTCGGAGTGGGAAAAGCAAATAAAAAAGGATTTAATAATGGTCTAGTAGTGCTATAAATCCAAGCGACAAAACCGGCTTGAGAATTAGCAGCCAAAAGTTTCAAAACAAATCTGAAAATCAATAGAATTTCAATTAAGGCAAATACAAAAGTTGCGAGATCCTTTAAAAGTTTTGACATAGTATAAATTCCTTTGTTTTTTATATAAAATTACTAAATAACATTATATAACATACGCTTTGTATTAATTACAGATTATTTTAAGCTCAATAATTTACTATTAATCTTTTTTTTCTCCTGCTATTTCTTCACTAATTCTCAATAATTCAATTAATCTATCTCTAGCTGTAGTCTTAATAAAATTTTGAATTGCATCAATATCTGGCGACATATCTTCTCGTCTTAAATTAGCAATTTCTGACCAAAGAATATCTTGGGCTAAAAAACCTTCCGCGCCATTTTCTAGAGCTATGCGTAAATTCTGCTTGGCAATCTCATAATCTTCGGCTTCCAAAATTAGTATCCAAGATGAATCTAACTCTGCAGTGATAGTAGCGCAAGATAGAGCATCATAAGGAAATTGTAATGCTAGAAGATCTGCCATGTCTCTAAATTCTTTTAAAGATTCAAGTTGAGCTTCTTGAAATTTAAGCTGATCAAAATCTTCATCAGCTGGAGTATAGATGATTAGTTTTAAAAAAAAGTCAATTTTTTCATACTGACAATAATCATAAAGTTCTGCCACTAATTGTTTCTTGAGCAAGGCGTTTTCTTCGGCTGGGTGGTAAAAAAGTTCTAATTTTGCCAAAGCATAATTATTGCGAATCAGCTCCACTCCCCAATCTGGGATTAAACTAGCTACTGCCACTGGATCCACTTCTGTTTCTAATTTTTCTAATCTAAAAATCAAACCACAATTATCACTTTTTTTATTTATTAAAGGAAAAGTGTAGACAGGATCTAAAACCACCCCAGAGGCTTGTGCTGACAATTCTGAGACTAGGCTCTGATTAACTTGATCCAAGAATTTGAGATTATCTGCTATGGACAAATCAAGACCTAATTTTTCAGCCAATGCTGGTGAATAATCAAATTCTACTAAGGCATAGGCTTGTTTTTCTGTTTGTATTGAGGGCAGTTTCATGATATCTAGTATAACCTCAATTTTACGCTTTGTGCTAGTTAGAATACTGGTACTTATGTCTGGTAAAATAATATTCTAAAGACTCACCCACTCTCGCCAGAATGTTCTTCTGCTTTGCAGAAACTCTGTAACGCAATGGGTTCGCTTTTAGAATATTATTTTACCAAAAATAGAAACAAGTTAATCAACTAGCAAAAAACATTAAGATGAGAATTACCATCACTTATCCACCACTACCTTCCAAAAGAGGTAGTCCATTGTTGAGCCAAAATCGTCAATTTCAGTGGTTTAATCAGCCTACTTATATATATCCGCTAGTACCAGCTAGTGCTGCTACTTTGCTCAAAAAACAAGGCTACCAGGTATCTTGGCTTGATGGTATTGCAGAAAAACTAAGTTACCAACAATGGCTTAAAAAAATACTTAAGTTAAAACCAAATTTGATAATGATGGAAACAAAAACCCCAGTGATTAAAAAACATTGGCGAATTATCAATCAAGTTAAGAAAAAAATGGAAGTGAAAATAGTTTTGGTTGGTGATCATGTCACAGCTCTACCTGAAGAAAGCTTTATTCATTCGCAAGTTGATTATGTTTTAACAGGGGGAGACTATGATTTTTTACTTTTGAACCTAGCCGAACATTTAACTAAAGGCAGTAAATTGGAAGCTGGGATTTACTATCGAGCAAATGATAAAGCAAAGAAATTAATTAAACAGCCAGCTCAAAAACAAAGTGAAAGATTTAAGTCTCCCGTCCAAAAACAAATCACAGCTAAAATAAAAAATACTGGAAGGTTTAAACTTAATCATGATCTTAATCAATTGCCAATAATTGATCGTGATCTCAGTCAATGGCAACTTTATGCTTATCAAAATGGCAACTATAAATACAAACCAGGAGCTTATATCATGGCAGCTAGAGATTGCTGGTGGCGCAAAAATGGTGGCTGTAGCTTTTGCGCTTGGGCTGGACTCTACCCTAAGCATCGACAACGAACTGTGAATGATGTTTTAAATGAAATTGGACATTTGATTAAAAAATATCGCGTTAAAGAAATTATGGATGATTCCGGTACTTTTCCTGTTGGAAAATGGCTGACAGATTTTTGTAAAGGCATGATCAAAAGGAACTTTAACAAAAAAATATCTTTTAGTTGTAATATGCGCTTTGGCGTTTTAAAAGAAAAAGATTATCAACTAATGGCTAAGGCTGGTTTTAGATTGTTATTATTTGGTCTAGAATCAGCTAATCAAAAAACCCTTGATTGTTTGAATAAAGGAATTAAAGTTAAAGAAATTGAAAACGAACTAAAATTAATCCAAAAAATCAATCAAAAAAACAAAGGACAACTAGAATCCCATCTCACTTGTATGTTGGGCTATCCATGGGAAAGCAAAAATGATATTCATAAAACAATCAATTTTATCAAAGACATTTTTAAAAAAGGACTCCTAGATTCATTGCAAGCTAGTATCATCATTCCTTACCCTGGGACAAAATTATTTGCTCAAGCTCAAAAAAATAATTGGCTGAAAACAGAAAATTGGGCTGATTATGATATGAAAAAAACTGTTTTAAAAACTAAATTAACTGATGCTGAAATTTTCAAATTAACTCAAGAGTTCTATGCTGCCTCTCTCACGCCTAAGTTTGTCTGGAAAAAAATAAAAAAAATTAGGACAAAGGATGATTTACTGTTTTTACTGAATGCTGCTAGGAAACTTACTGGCAGGATTTTGGATTTTGATATCTGAGTTAAGTAGTTATTTTATTATTGACATTAATTATGCCGCTAATCTCCATCATCATTAGCACCAAAAATGAAGAAAAAAATATTGCTAATTGTCTAAAAAGCATTCAACAGCAAAGCTATCCTCAAAATAAAATTGAAGTGATTGTGGTTGATAATTTTTCTACAGATAAAACCAGACAAATTGCTAAAAAACATGCTGCTCAAGTTTATCAAAAAGGCCCGGAAAGGGCTGCTCAACGCAATTTTGGTATTAAGAAAGCTAAAGGCAAATATATTCTTTTTCTTGATGCAGATATGATTTTATCGCCAAAACTAATGGCAAAAGCAGCTAAAAAAATGGAAACTCAAAAAAATAAAAAAAATAGCAAACAATTAATAGCTCTATATATAAATGAAAAAATCAAAGGCTCATCTTTTTTTAATAAAATTCGTAATTTTGAAAGAAGTTTCTATACTGCTACTGTAGTTGACTGTGTGAGATTTATCAAACGGAGTGCCTTTGTGAAAGCTGGCGGCTTTGATGAACGGCTCACCGGGCCAGAAGATTGGGATTTAGATAAAAGGATTAGAGATTCAGGACGAGTGGCTTTGTTAAAAGCGAAAGATGCTGTTATTCACCACGACGAAACTGAACTCAGTCTTAGCCAATATTTAAAGAAAAAAAAATACTACAGCCAAAGTTTTACTCACTATATTAAAAAATGGGGTAAAAATGACCCAGATTTGAAAAAACAGTTGGGATTTTATTACCGCTACTTTGGCGTGTTTACAGAAAATGGTAAATGGCGGGACTTGGTACAACATCCAATTTTAAGTTTGGGGATGTTTTTTGTAAAAATTTTACTAGGATTAAATTTAATTAGTGTTTTACAAAGAGACTTATTACAATCAATTTTAGAGCGTTGAAGCAATGCCAGCAAAATCAATCCTCATCATCTCTCCTTTTTTCAGTCCTAATATCGGTGGTGTAGAAAGTCACTTAGATGACTTATGCAAAGCTTTAGTTGAAAAAAATTATTTTGTTAAAGTCCTGACTTATCAACCCCTAACAACTAGTCTTAAAGCTCCAAGTTTGGAAAAAAAGAAAAATTTGACTATCAGAAGATTAAATTGGCCTGGCGGAAATCTCTTTCACCAATTAGACAGATTGCCAGCAATCTTTAACTTCTTTTATCTCACTCCTGGATTATTCCTCTTTTCTCTTTTTTTTATGCTAAAAAATAAAAAACAAATTAGCCTGATTCATAGCCACGGCATTGTGGCTACTCTGATTGCAATTATTTTAAAAAAAATATTTCACAAACCTGTCATTGTTAGCACTCATACTATTTATAACTTTAAAAAGAAAAATTTCTTTGCCCAAATAGTAAAAAAAATCTTTCAAGCTAGTGATCAAATCATCAGCCTGTCAGATCAGTCAAAACAAGAAATAATTAGTGTTGGCGTAAAGCCAGAAAAAGTTGCGCGCTATTGCTATTGGGTCGATCAAAAAATTTTTCAAGCAAACACTGCTGCTGAAAAAATAAAAATTAAAACAAAATTAGGCTTGCCACAAAACTTCACTGTTTTATTTGTAGGTAGATTAATCAAAATCAAAGGAGTGGAATTATTGCTTAAAATCGCTCATGAGATCGAAGGACCACAAAAGAAAAACAAAACTCAAAGCCAATCAGAATTTAAAAAGCTCCAAGCTTCTGCAAAAAAAAATAAAATCAGTTTTGTATTTGTAGGCAATGGCCCCCTAGAAAAAAAATTACAAGCAGCCGCTCAAAAACACAAACATATTTTTTTCTTTGCTGATCTTGAAAATAAAAAACTAGCACCTTTTTACCAAGCTGCCGATGTTTTAGTAGTACCTTCTTTGTATCAAGAAGGTTTTGGCAGGGTGATTTTAGAAGCACTGGCTTGTGCTTTACCAATAATTGCCAGTGACAGAGCAGGAATCAAAGAAGCTTTATCAATAAAGCAGACTAGGATTACAAGCAAACATAAAAACTTTGATAAAATTAGCCAAGTAAATTCTGGTTTTTTGATAGAGCCCAATCTTGCTAAAATTAAAAAAAAGATTCTTCATTTATACTCGCGGCCAGATCTGAGAAAAAAAATGAGCAAAGCTGCCTCCCAATTGGCAAAAAGAAAATACTCTGCTAAAAATATTAACTTAATTACTAAGCAATATGAAAAAATCAGCAAAACAGTTGGAAATTAATCTTGGAGCTAAAAAATAATGACTAGATTGATAAAACTCACTAGTAAAACTATTGAAAGACTGTTCTTTGCTCTGCTTATCAAAATTAAACGAAAGCTAAAATTAAGCACTAAGCCTTTGTTTATTAACTTTGCCATTACTTATCAATGCAATAGCCGTTGTCAGATGTGTAGAATTTGGAAAAAATATCAGCAATGCCCTTCACTCTTAAAAAAAGAACTCAGCGCCAAAGATATTAAAAATTTTGTAAGCAAGAATCAGAATTTTTTAGCAGATGTCAAAAGTATCGGCCTCACTGGCGGAGAGGCAATACTGAGAAAAGATATTGTCAAAATAGTACGAACTCTTCACCGTTATTTACCCAAAGCTAGGATTGGAATTCAAACTAATGGCCTCAATCCTAGTTTGATCGAGGAAAAACTAAAAATAATTAAAAAGTTTTATCCTAAAATCAGCCTAGCAATTTCTTTGGATGGAATAGCTCAAACTCATGATCAAATCAGAGGAGTAAAAAATGCTTTTAAAAATTTTAAAAAAACCGCTAAAGTCGCTCAGGAGCTAAAAATCAAAGATCTTACTTCTGGCTTAACTATTAACAAAAAAAATATTGAGCAAATAGAAGCAGTAGCCGACTTAGTAGAAAGTCTAGGTTTTGAATTCTCTTGCTTTTTGGCAGATGAAAGTGATTTCTACTTTAATAATCGAGGGCAGAAAAAACTCAGACTTGATCAAAAATCTAGAAAAAAATTAATTGGAGTTTTAAAAAAATTTAATTACCATTATTTTATGGACAACTTGCGTTTACAGCTAGAAAAAAAAACTAGCAGAACTTTAGCTTGTTATAGCGGCTACACTTCTATTGTGATCGATCCTTATGGTGATGTCAGAGCTTGCATCCTTAGATCGGAAATTTTTGGCAATATCAAAAATAAGCAATTAAAAAATATTCTGTTTGATCAACACGGTTGGCAAGTGAGAAAAAAATTGGAAGGATGTAGTTGTTGGTCTCAGTGTGAAGTTAGTACTTCAGCGATCGTGGATGTTTTTGACACTGTGAAATGGTTTATAAAATATGCTGATAAGAAAATGTTTTTGAAGAAATTAATGGGAAAGTTGCATAGGCTGTAGTGAATAATTATCTATCATGAAACAAAAACCTCTCTACTTCTACATCTTCAACAACGGCCTGCTCTCAAACGACGGCATGAGCGGCTCTGACCAAAGAGTATTACACTGGAGTAAAATTTGGAAAAAAAAAGGCCAGCAAATTACTATCTTGACAGCAGAGTTTGGCAAAAAACGTTTTAAAAAATATAAATTTAATTTGAAAATCACAGACAAGTCACAATTAGTAAACAATATCCTTTTCACTTACTTGTGGCGCACCCTTAAAACTTGCTGCCTAATAAAAAAACTCCCCAAACTCAAAAAAAAATCAGTCATTTACTCATCTTCTGACTTAATAGTTGATTCCATTCCAGCTATTTTATTAAAAATTAAAAACCCTCAGGCAAAATTGATTTGTGGGTTGCATCTCCTAGCCCCTCCACTAGAAATAAGTAAAAACATTAAAAAATACTTCACTGGCCACAATTTAAATTTAAAAATCCAACAATCACATTCTGATATAGCTAAGTATAAGTTTTGCCCAACAGTAATTCTGAAATCAGCTTATTTTTACTTTAGTCAAAAATTCATTTTATGGATCTTAAAAAAATATGCCTATTTAATTTTAGTTTCTAACCATTTGGATAAAAAAAATCTAGTCACAAGGGGCTTTTCTAAAAAAAAATTGCTAGTGACTTATGGCGGCGTTGACTTTAAACAAATTTTTTTATCAAAAAAACAAAAAAAACAGTATGAAGCTGTTTGGATCGGCCGCTTACATCCACAAAAAGGAATTGATGATTTATTTGAGTGTTGGCGTTTAGTGATCGAAAAATTGCCCACTGCTAAATTGCTCATTATTGGCGAAAAAAACTTAGTTCAATATTTTATCCAAAATAAAAATTATCAAAAACTAAAGAACAATGTGGACTTTGCAAGCTTTCTGACTGGAGCAACATTATTTAAAAAAATCCAAACTGCCAAAATCCTTCTCTTTCCTAGTATTTATGAAAGCTTTGGCATAGCCATCCTCGAAGCCATGGCTTGCGCTCTACCAGTGGTGGCATATGACTTAGCAGTCTATAAAAAAATCTGGACTCAGGGTATGATGCGAGTTAAAACTGGAAATGTTGAAGCTCTAGCTAAAGCTAGTCTTAATCTATTAACTAATGATAGTAAAAGAAAAAAACTAGGCAAGGCTGCCCAAAAACATAGTCAGCAATTTACTTGGGAAAAATCAGCTAATAAAATTTTATGTGCGCTATCGCCGGCTTCATCGGCCTAAAAAATCAGCCACTGCTCAAAAAAATGACTGCTAGCCTCAGCCATCGTGGTCCTGATGGTGAAGGACAATTTAGTTCCCAAGAGCTTTCTTTTGGACATCGCCGCCTAGCTGTACTTGATTTGTCAAATAAGGGCCAGCAACCAATGCTAAGTCAAGATCGTTCCATAGTTATTAGTTTTAATGGTGAAATTTATAATTTCCAAAATTTAAAAAAACAATTGAAAAAAAGAGGCTATCAATTTAAAAGTAAAACCGATACTGAAGTGATTATCTATGCTTATCAAGAATGGGGCTTAAAACAAGCAGTTCAAAAATTTGAAGGTGACTTTGCCTTTTCTCTATGGGATAAAAATAAAAAAACATTATTTTTGGTCAGAGATAGAATCGGTATCAAGCCACTTTATTATCTTCAGCAAAATGGACAATTATTTTTCGCTTCAGAAATTAAGGCTATCTTAACTAATCAAAAAATTAAACGCGAGATTTTTTATCCAGCTTACTGGCAGTATATGATTTTTCAAGCTAGTATGGGAGAAAATACTTTATTTAAGAATATTAAAAAAATTCCTCCAGCTACTATCCTTACTTATAAACAAGGCAAAGTTAGTTTGAAAAAATATTGGCAATTAAGAGCAGCTAGCCAGCTAGAAAAAAAATTAAGCCTAAGCACAAAGAAAAATAAAAAGCAATCGCTGCAAAGTCAAGTTAAAAAGATATTAAAACAAGCAGTACAAAAACGACTGATTGCTGATGTACCTGTAGGGATTCTTTTGTCAGGTGGTCTTGATTCTAGTAGCATTTTAGCGCTTGCCAGCCAAAGCTCTAAAAAACAGATCAGAACTTTTGCTGTAGGCTTTGGGCGAGATAATGATGAGTTAACTTATGCCAAACTAATGGCAAAGAAATTTAACAGTCAACATCAAGAATTGCTAATTAAAGCAAACGATATCAGAAAAAACTTACCTAAAATCATCTATCAACAAGATGAGCCTTTGGCAGACGGCGGCGGAATTGCTAGTTACTTTATTGCCAAAGAAATGAGTAAAAAAATAAAGGTTGTTTTAACTGGTGAAGGGGCTGATGAAATCTTTGCTGGCTATTCATGGCACAAACTGGGAACTAATATTTGCAAAATCTTTCCAGCAATTTTAAAAAAGGAAATTTATTTTTATTTAACTAGTTTTTATCGAGCTAGAAATAAAAACCTATTTAAAAAGCAATCAAACTATTGGCGACAAAAAAATGAATTTGAAAAATTAAAAAAAATTTTTGAGGCAAATACAGATCAGCAAAAAATTTCGTTGAGCAAGAAGCTAATTGGATTAAGCAAAAAAAAATCGGTCGGATTAGAATTCCAAAACCGTCAACTCGATTTTCTCCAACAGATGATGCTCTTTGAAATTGAAGAAATTCTACCTAATAGCTTATGTATGAAAGTAGACAAAATGACTAGCGCTTGGGGCTTAGAAGCGAGATTGCCTTTTTTGGATCACAAGCTAGTTGAATTTGTTTTTTTCTTGCCTAGCTCACAAAAAATTTACTTTAATCAAAGCAAAATTCTATTGCGCAAAATTATGAACAATGACTTACCCTCAAAAATTTTAAAACGTAAAAAACAAGGTTTTCTATTGCCAGTGCAGCAATGGCTCAATCATGAATTGAAAAATTTTGCCAAAGAAATTATTCTGGATCAGAATAGTCATGCTCGCCAAATTTATCAAATAAAAGCATTAGAAAAATTATTTACTCCTCAAAAATTGTTAGCTGAATTAGAAAAAAGTAATCTAATTTGGCGACTATTAATCTTTGAATTTTGGTATAGTAAATACTTATGAGTAAAAAACCAGAAAGGCTCAGTCTAGAAGAGGCTTACCAAGACTTTGAGCAATTACTAGCTCAAATTGATGCTGAAATTGAAGCTCATCTTTATGGACAACCAGAAAATAAAAAACGAGCTGTACTCTTGCATCTGCGCGCGCGACTTGAAGATCAATTGAGGGCTAGATTCATGGGAGATGATTATTATCGATCTTATCTGCATACTAAAAAAGAACGGGTCATAGAAAAATTAGATCAACATCGTGGAGGACTTTCAGATGAAGGAATTTATTATGACGACGAGAGTATTCTTAATCATAGACCAGGCAGCGAAGTAGAATATGTGATTGCTACCCAAGCAGATACAGGCGAGCCAATAGCTGTCAAACTTTTAAAGAGATATTCTACTATCCCTATTCAAGAAACATTTAGACAAGAACAAGGAGTATTAAGAAAATTATTAACATTGTATCATCAAAATTATCCTCCCAATTTAATTAAATTATATGCTTACTCGAGGGGTATAAGCGTCACTGAGCTCATTCCTGGAGCTAAAAATTTACAAGAAATTATTGATCTAGAAACTTTACGTTCTCCAGAAGATTTAGCCACAGTCATGAATTACATGAGAGCTGCAGTGGCTGGTCTTAATGCTTTATATGATGCTGGTTTCCAATATCATGGGGATATCAAAACTAGTAACTGTATTATTGATAAAGATGATAATCTAGTACTTTGTGATTTTTCTTTAGTAGATTGTATGCAAGGACAACGATTAAAACCACATAGTTATACTCATGGCACTCCTCGTTATATGTCAGCTGAAAGATGTATCTGTTTCTATGATGCTGATGGGCAACAAGCAAAAATTGATAAAAGAGTCGATGTTTTTGCCTTGGGAGTGATGTTCCATGAGATGATCACATGTGGTAAAGATCCTTTTGATAGAGATCTTATGGAAGACAGAATGCAGCGAGAGCCAAGAGCTTGGTTTGCAGCTGCTTTTGCAGATTTCATCTTAAAAAATAATCTT
>JASFHL010000015.1:0-20255 GCA_050123235.1 Candidatus Woesebacteria bacterium
TTCAATTACTGTCAACTGATGGTTAAGAAATTTCCTAAACTGCAATTTGATTTTCATGCTCATAATGATTACGATTTAGCTGTAGCTAACTCACTTTCTGCAGTTAAAGCAGGCTGCTCTGCTATACATACCACAATTAATGGTTTAGGAGAAAGAGCAGGTAATGCCTCACTTTCCAGCGTACATGTCGTTTTAAAAGATCATCTTAACGTTGAACTCAAGCTTGACGAAACTAAACTAAATAAAGTGAGTAAATTTATTGAGGAGCTTACAAAAATTAAGATTCCCAGTAACACTCCAATTACTGGAGATAATGTCTTTACCCAATGTTGTGGTGTACATGCTGACGGTGATAATAAAGGAAACCTTTATTATAATAGATTGACTCCACAGCGTTTTGGCCGAACTAGGAAATATGCTTTGGGTAAAACATCTGGCAAGGCTAGCATTCAAAAAAATTTAAATAAACTTGGAATTGATTTAGATTTAAAGTCAGTTAAAAAACTAACTGCTAAAGTTGTGGAACTAGGAGATCAACAGCAACAAGTTGAAGCAGAGGATTTGCCTTTGCTTATTTCTGAATTATTTGGCAAGCATGTTTTAGAAAAAAATAAAAATTGCTTAATTCCAGACCAAGAGGTATAATCAGCATCTGATGACAAATCATAAAACCAACAATAATTTCTTTTTCTTCTTTTTTAACTCCTCATTAAAGGAGGTTGTTGGTATTTAAAAATATAAAATTCCGAAAAAAGCAAACCTCCAAATAGGAGGTTTTTTTACGTCTAAAAATAACTTATGACAAATAAACTAGAAAACAGATTAATGGGCATCCAGGGCGCTAAAGGCAGTTTTAATCACCAAGCAATTAAAACTGTAATGCTAGCTGCTTTGCAAGAAACAGTTTATGCGCTCGCGGAACAAATCACTGACGAAAATATCGCCTTTTTATGTAATACCCACAACGTTTTAATAGCTGTATTGAATGCTGATGTCTTATATGGACAATTTGCTATCTATAATTCTACTGGTGGTTTAGTAGAAGAAACAGCAACTGCAATTAATAGTTTAAATGAAGCAAAAGACTGCTTAGTTTTGGCCACTGCAGAAATGGATATTGAACAATGTTTGATATTGAGAGATGGAGTTTCATTAGAGGAAATTGATACCATCATGAGTCATCCTCAATCGATTAAACAATGCCAACAATATATTAAAAATCTCAATCTTAGGCGGTTAGAAAAAGGAAAAGCAAAGTTCAATGTTAGTAGCGGAGAAGGTGAACAAATAGATCATGCTGTTGTAGCTGAACAACTATCTTCTGGAGAATTATCGTCTAGCACTGCGGTAATTGGTCCAGTAATTTTAGCAAAACAATATCCTAATCTCAAAATTGAAGCACAAGCTATCAATGATAATCAAGATAACCGAACTTTATTTGTGCTCGTGGCTTTAACAGAAACTTTACAAAAAGAATTTCCAGAAATTTATACTCAGGAACTACAAAGATTGGGACAATTATTTGCGAGTTTGTAATAGTTTATTACAAAATTTTAATTTTTTTAAAAATTATTAATTATAAAAAAAAATTAAAAAAAGGAAAATATGCCATTGGGTTCAGATCACTTTCAAAAAGTAATTGAATATATACCTCAGGAGCTTAAAGCTGTTTTAAAAAAAAATGATGAAGCTGCTGAAAGATGGTATCAAGATCCTGAGTCAGCTGGACCTATCATTAAAACAACAGAAACTCTATCTAAATTATTAAGTATTGCCACTTTAGGAGTCATTCCTGATTTTTCTAAAAAAGAATAATTAAAAATCAAGAATTTTGATAATGCATAATGTAAAATTACTTAATCTATAGATAATATTATTTGTTACAATAACGATTGCTTTATGAAAACTAAACAAACTATGAATCAAAAAAGCTCATCTCCACCCAACCCAGCCTCCAGCTTTCATCAGCTAGAACAAAAAATTTCCAAGATCAAAGAAGAGCTCAAACAAGAAACTCTAGATGCAGCTGAACTTAAAATTAAGTATCTAGGTAAAAGAGGTGTTTTTAATAAATTAGCCAAAGAAATCAAGAATATTGCTAAAGAAAATAAAAAACAAGCCGGTCAACTTTTGAACCAACTTAAAAAAAATATTGATGAACACATTAAAAAACAAGCTCAACTGCAAACGAGCAAACAAGAATGGGTCGATTTAACTATTCCCGGCATTAAACCTAAAGTTGGCCACATGCATCCTATTTCTCAAGCTATGGAAGAAATCACTCATATCTTTGAACAAATTGGTTTTACCAGAGTTAGATATCCAGAAGCTGATTGGGACTGGTATGCTTTTGAAAGTTTAAATATGCCTCCAGATCACCCGGCTCGTGATGAATGGGAAACATTTTTTATAGATGTTCCAGATACCACTAAAAATGTTAGTTATGATGCCAATCATCCAAGAAAAAGACATCCAAACTTAGTGGGTGGAAAAATGGTGCTCACTCCTCATACTTCTAATGGACAAGTGAGAGAAATGGAAAGATTAAAGAGCAAGCCACCGATGAGAATGATTAATATTGCCCGTTGTTATAGAAGACAACAAGATGCCACTCACACTCAAATGTTTCATCAGTTTGAAGGCTTAGTGGTAGATAAAGGTATTAATATCCAACATCTTAAAGGAACTTTAGATCACTTTGCTCATCAATTCTATGGACCAAATGTAAAAAGCAGGCTTAGGCCATTTCATTTTAGATTTACTGAACCATCATTTGAAGTTGACTTCAGTTGTCATATTTGTGAAGGCACTGGCAAAGTGAAAGACAAAAAGTGTAAATTTTGTAAATCAGGTTGGCATGAAGTTGGAGGGGCAGGCATGGTACATCCTAATGTTTTAAAGGCTGGAGGCATCGATCCTGAAAAATATACTGGTTTTGCTTTTGGTTGGGGAATAGAACGAACTTACACCTTAAAAAAAGGGCTAAATATTGATGATATCAGGCTTTTATATAGTGCTGATCTTAAATTTTTGAAACAATTTTAAAAAATATAAAACAAATTAGATTATGAACATATTAATCCCACATAAATGGCTTCTAGAGCACCTAGATACTAAAGCTAGCCCAGAAAAAATTCAAGAATATTTATCTCTATGCGGTCCTTCTGTGGAACGCATCTATGATAAAGGTGATAAAGTTTATGATATTGAAATTACTACCAATCGTGTGGATAGCATGAGCGTTAGGGGAGTGGCAAGAGAAGCAGCAGTTATTTTGCAACAATTTGGAATTGATGCAAAATTGAAAAAATCGAAAATTAAAGATCCTCAATACAATAAAAAAAATCAATTGCCTTTACCAAAAATTGTTAATGACCCTCATTATTGCAAAAGAGTAATTTGTGTAATTTTAAAAGATATCAAACGTACGCCAACTCCAAAATGGATGGCAGAAAGATTAGAGCAAATTGATGTTCAAGTTCATGAAAGTGCCATTGATATCACCAATTACATCACTCACGAATTAGGACATCCAGTTCATGCTTTTGATTACGATAAAATTATGGAACTTGGTGGAGAAATTATTGTTAAAGAAGCTGAACCAGGTAAAACTTTTATTACTTTAGACAATGAAAAATATGAAACTGTTGGTGGAGAAATTGTTTTTGAAAACAGTGTTGGTGAAATAATTGATTTACCAGCTATTATGGGTACAGTTAATAGTTCAATTAATCAAAGTACCAAAAATGTTTTACTTTGGATCGAAGCTTTAGATGCTAAAAAAGTAAGACATGGTTCCATGACTCATGCGATTAGAACTGTAGCAGCTCAATTAGAAGAAAAGCATGTTGATCCTCATTTAGCAGAAGATGTTTTAAAACGAGGTATAGAACTTTATCAAGAATTATGTGATGCAAAAGTAGCCAGTGAAATTTATGATGAATTTCCTGGAAAAGCTAAAGCAAAAACTGTCAGCATTTCTTCAGAGCGGATTTATGATTACTTAGGCATAAAATTAGAACAAAATAAAATTAAAAATATTCTACTTGATTTGGGTTGTGAACTTAAAGTTAGACAAGGAAAAAATTCTTATCAATTAGATATTAGTCCACCAACTTTCAGACCAGACATTAAAATCCCAGCAGACGTCATTGAAGAAATCGCTAGAATTTACGGCTACCATAATTTACCAAGTGTGCTTATGCCAACAGCTATTCCACTCACTAAACCTACCGACGTCAATTTTACTATTGAAAATAAAATTAAACACTTCTTAGCTAATATAGGTTGGCAAGAAATTTATACTTACTCAATGGTGAGTGAAAAATTAGCTCAACAATCTAATTACAAAACTGAGCACCATTTAAAATTAGCCAATCCCTTAACTGAAGACAAAGTTTACCTACGTAGATCATTAATTCCGTCTTTGATAGAGGCAATTGAATACAATCAGCAACGGAAAAAAATGTCTGCTTTTGAATTAGCAAATGTCTACCATCCACAAACGGATAATTTGCCAAATGAAGAGCTGCGTCTCACTATGTTGTCTAATAGGGCATATAGAAAAGTTAAGGGTGATTTGGAAGCTTTATTAAATCAATTTTATATCAATGATATTAAGATAGAAGAGAAAGAATCACAAACTGCTGATATTCTCACTAGCGAAAAGCTAAAGTTGGGAACAATTAAAATTCTAAAAAACAAGATGACTGCCATTGATATAACTATGGCTACTTTAATTGAAGCTGCTCATGCTTATCCAAATTATCAAGCAATTCCAAAAACAGCAGCTATCAATGAAGATTTAACCTTTAAATTAAAAAAGAAAACTAGAGTGGGTGATGTGATTGATTTAATTAAACAAAGTAGTTTGTTAATTAATAAAGTACAATTAAGCAAAATTTATAAACAGAATTATACTTTTAATATTGAGTATTTAGATCCAAAGAAAAACATTAGTAACACTGATGTTGAACCAATTAGAAGACAAATTGTTAATAAGATTGAAAAAACATTTAATGCTAAATTAATTGGTTTAATTAAATGATGAAGCTTCTAAATCTAAATAAAAAAATATTTTCTAAACTAACTAATGTTTTCTTATTCTTAATTATTTTTTCTGCGCCATTAAATCTTTTTTTTAAACTAAATGAAACTGCAGCTTACGTGCATGGTTTATTAATTGATTACTTAATTCCAAAAATTTATCTTGTAGACATATTTATTATTTGTTTTTTAATAGTTTATTTAATTAAATTACTTATAAATAAAACAAATCTTATCTCATTTTCAAAAAAAACTTTTACTCCCAATAAATATTATCTTCTTTTTTTTAGTATTTTAACTATTTTTATAATCCGTCAAGCTTTTACCAAAAACATCATTGCTTCTACTTATTTTTTACTGCGATTAATTGAAATTGTAAGCTTTTCTTGTATCCTGATCAAAGAAAAAAAAGAGCTTAATAAAAATTTAATTTTTTTTGCCGTCATCATCACTTTACTTTTTCAATCTTCACTAGCAATTTATCAATTCCATCAACAAAGATCTTTATTTAGATATCAAATTTTAGGAGAAACAAAACTCTCTAATTACTATGGTATTAGCAAAGGATCTTTTAATGGCGAAGAAAAGATCTTGCCTTATGCTACTACCGCTCATCCTAATGTTTTAGGAGGATTCTTACTAATCTATATCATGATTGCTTTTAGTTGCTTAAAAAATAATCAAGATCGTAGAGCTATTTTATGGACTATGACTCTTATACCAAGCCTTTATATCCTATATCTAAGTCAATCAATCTCTGCTACTTTAACATTTATTTTATTTCTCATTTCAATAGTCACTACAACTTTAATTAGGAAATTCAAGCTCCAAAAACTGAAAAAAACAATACTAAAATATCTCTTGAATCCTGCAACTTTTGTTTTAATTCTTAGTATTATGCCATTTCTTGTTTACCAGTTGGCAAAAAAAAATACCGATAATTTATCATTTACTAGAAGAGACTATCTCAATCAAGCAGCCTGGCAAATATTTTTAGATAAAGCATGGTGGGGAACAGGTTTAAATAATTTTACTCTACATTTGGAAAATTATTTGCCACGACAAGCTAAAAACTTCATTCAACCAGTTCATCATCTTGGATTATTAATCTTGAGTGAAACAGGTTTATTGGGAATAATTTTAATTTTCAGTTCAATTCAATTAATAAAAATAAAAAATAAAAATAAATACCTCAATAAACTACTAATTCTTTTACCAATTATTGGTTTAGATCATTATTTGATTACACAAACAGTCGGACTCATCAGTCTATCTTTGTTTTTTTTAATTTAATGACTAATCTCAAAAAATTATCTGGCTAAATAAAATAAATTCAAAGTCCATACTTAAGTAGATGTTGGACTAGGACTGCCCGGAGTTGGAGTCGGAGCAGGAGTAGTGGGGGCAACTGTAGCTGTAGGCTCTGGAGTGGCAGTTGGTTCTGGAGCTTCCCAATCCTCACCACCAGTACCAATTCTAACCACATTACTTTTTGCTTCTTTACCTTTTCTTGATTTAGCCTTGGCATAAAGCTCATAGCGACCCTTAGATAGACGAATCTTTTCATGTAAAGTTCTATCATTTACTGTCTTCTTTAATTCGCCATTAATCCATAATTCAATTTTTTCAATACCTTGATCACTACCAGCTTCTATCTTAACTTCAATATCTTCTTCATCATATTTGGTTTTATCTTTTGGCCTTCTTAAATTAACCGAAACTTCATCACTATCACCACAATATTCTGTCGATACCTTGTATCGCTCATCTTCTTGAGCTTCAATCCAAATATCAATAGCTTCCTGCCAACGATTAACTCCATCTTCACTGACTGGATCTTCTTCTCTCAAAACAATTTTTTCCTTTTCATCATAATCACCCGCAGCAATCCTAGCCTCACTAGCTAATTTATTTTCACCTTTACAAAGCTTCATTTTTTGATGAATTGGGTCAGGTAAACTCGGTAGGGTACCCTTAATTACATACTCCACCCTTGAAGGAAAATCATCATGTTTAGGGTAACCTGATAAAACATCTACTTCAACTTGCTCTATTCCCTCTGGAACTTCCCAAGCTTCAGCCTTATATTCTTCATTTTTTAGTACCTTCATAATGATTTTGCGCCAAATAGGAGAGGCTCCTGTCACACCTGATGCTACCCATTTCATAGCGCTATTATCATTATTACCCACCCAAGTGCCAACAATCACATCTTGGCTCCAACCAATAGTCCAGTTATCTCGCTGATCATTGGTAGTACCTGTTTTAACTGCTATGGGCAAACCAGTGTTGAGCAAGGAATTACTACCAAAAGCCATAAGCCTTGCATTGTTATCAGATAGAATATTATTAATCAAGAAAGCTTCTTCTTCAGAAAAAATACGCTTGCCTTCTAGATGCTTATGCTCGTACAAAACCTTACCATCATTATCTTGGACTTTGAGAATAGATATTGGCTCAATCTTCAAACCCATATTAGCAAAACTGCTATAAGCAGAAACTGTATCAATCAGATGAACTTCTCCACCACCTAGAGTCAGAGCCAAACCAAAACGTCTAAGGTTTTCTTCAGTTGGTTCTAGAGTTACAAAACCCATTTCATAGGCCAAACTTAAAAACTCTTCCACGCCCACCAAAGCTAATGATTTAACAGCAGGAATATTTAATGAGCTACCAAGTGCATTTCTTAGGGTAACTGGACCTCTAAACTTACCATCATAGTTTTTAGGTTCATATCTTTTAGCTTGCCCATGAGGTGTAAAGACTGTCTCCACGTCCATCAAGATTGAAGCTGGCGTATAAGCTCGCTGGAGCATAGCTAGATATGTCACTGGCTTGATTGAAGAACCAGGTTGCCTTAAACCATCAGTCACCACATTAAACTGACCTCCAATTTCACTATCAAAGTAATCTTTGCTCCCCACCATGGCCAAAATTTCTCCCGTTTTGGGACTCATCACTAAAGCCGCGCCATTACTTATTTCAAATTTTTCTCCTATTTCATCTATCTCCTCTTTCACAATTTCTTGAGAAAGATCCTGGATTTCCAAATCTAGAGTAGTGGTAACAGTCAAACCACCTCTATCAACGAGATCTTCACCATACATCTCAACTAATTTCTCTCTCACATAAAAAACAAAATGAGGGGCTTTAATTTCTACAGCCGCGCGTTCAAATTGTAGATGATCCAAATCTTCCAAAGCTTGATCATATTCTTCATTGCTAATGTAGTTATCTTCCTGCATCCGTCTTAGAACTCCTTTGGTACGCATTTTCCAAAGAGGTCGACCATCTTCATCCTGTTTGCCACTATATGGAGAATAAGCTGAAGGTCGTTGTGGCAAACCAGCTAAAAAAGCACTCTCTAAGAGATTTAACTCAGAAACAGTTTTGTTGAAATAAATTTCAGCTGCAGTCCCAACTCCCCAGGCAGTCCCACCATAAGGAGCTTCATTTAAATACATTTCCAAAATTTGATCTTTAGTAAAAGTCCTCTCAATCTGAATAGATAAAACTAATTCCTTGAATTTACGAGAAATTTTTCGTTCATTGCTCAACAAAACATTTTTCACAATCTGTTGGGTAAGAGTAGAACCACCTACCACTCGTTTTCTAAAAAGTATGTAATAAGGAATTCGCAGCACTGTAAGAACATCAAAACCTTTAGTCAAACGTCTGTTGTAAAAATCTTTGTCTTCAATAGCAATAGTGGCTTGTTTCAGGGTATCAGGAATATCTTCAATCTTGATTGGATTACGGCGTTCAGTATCAAACAAATCATAAAGCAACTCACCTTCACGATCATAAATTTTAGTACTAAAACCTTCTCTTCTTACTACCTGGCCTGGTTTAGGTAAATCTCTAGAATACCAGGCAAAAAGTACAAAGAATAATAATACAGCAGAGACAATAGCTCCCAAAAATAAGACAGCTAAAAGTCTAAGTACCTTGATCAGACGCAAGCGTTTTTCTTGTGAACTCATCCTTTTATATCTAGAGCGGGCCCTCTTACCAAAAAAACGCGCAAAAAACATCTTGAGTTTTTCCAGTAAAACTGCAAAAGGAAAAGTAATTTTTTCCCATAGCTGGGTAAGGTTAATTTCCATAAAGCTTATTATACAGAATTGAAGAAAGTAGGGAACAGGACGAAAAATTAATAATTAAATTTTTTGACAAAAAAATAATTTCAGATAAAATAACTATCAACAAGTTCATAAAAATATTGACATAAAGCAGAGTAGAGTTAAGTTAGTGAGAAAACGGAGCACTTGAACCACACGGTTTACTTTCAAACCATTTCAAGTCCCCAAAGTGATGGGGATTTTTTATTACAAAAAACGTTACAATAAAAGATATTATGAAAATTTCAAATGAAGAAATCTTAAACCGTGGAGTAAGCGAAATCCTCCCTAATAAAAATAGTCTTGTTAAACTCATGAATGAACGAAAAATCAGGCTTTATTTAGGAATTGACCCTACTGGAGCTTTTTTACATTTAGGCCATGCAGTAGCTCTGAGAAAACTACAACAATTTGCTGAGCTTGGCCATCAGGTAATTCTGCTCATTGGCAATGGCACTGTTAAAATTGGAGATCCAACCGGACGTGACAGTAGCCGTCCCATGCTCACCGATAAACAGATAGAGGAAAATTTCAAAAACTGGAAAAAACAAGCTAGTAAAATTTTAGATTTTGACAAAATAGAAATCCGTCATAATGGTGACTGGCTTGATAAGCTAAGCCTTCCTGAAGTGATAAAATTAATGGCAAAAAGCACTGTTCAACAACTGATTGAACGAGATATGTTCCAAGAGCGGATAAAAAAAGGTCTACCAATCCATGGTCATGAAATCCTTTACCCACTATTACAAGGATATGATTCTGTAGCCATGGATGTTGATTTGGAAATTGGTGGCACTGACCAAACTTTTAATATGATGATGGGCAGAACTTTACAAAAAATATATAACAATAAAGAAAAATGGGTCTTAACTACTCCAATTATCAATGGCACTGATGGTAGAAAAATGAGTAAAAGTTTTAGTAACTACGTATCTTTGACAGAAAATCCAGAAAATATGTACGGCAAATTAATGAGCATGAGTGATGAGATGATCACAGAATATTTTAAAGTTTTGACAGATGTCCCTTTGAGTGAAATCGAAGAAATGGAAAAAGCAATACAGGCTGGTGAAAACCCAATGACTTTTAAGAAAAAACTAGCATTTAGCATTACTCAAGATTTGCATTCAGAGGAAGATGCTAAAAAAGCTCAAGAGCATTTTGAAAAAACTGTACAAAATAGAGAGATTGAGGTGACAGCTAGCTCAAACCCAATTGAAGAAAAACAAGCTAAGATTATTAGTTTGATCGAAGAATGCCCTTCAAAAAGAAGCAAATCTGATTTAAGAAGATTAGTGGAACAAGGAGGCATTACTATCTTTTTTAAAGATGGTAGCAGCAAAAAAGTAAGTGATGCCAATGAGCTTTTGCAAGTTGATCAAATTGACAAAATTAAAGTAGGGAAAAGAGAAGTTTATCAAATCAAAAATAAATAAAATTTTGCCTGGCCAAATTCAAATTACTATGACCAACAAACAGCGCCAAAGAATTATTAAAATTTTTGCTATTGTTGCTATTTTAGGCCTAATTTTTAGCAGTGTGCTTAGTGCAGTATCACTGTTGTTTAGCTAAAGGCACTCAAGATATTAACTGCTGCTGATTTTAAATTCTCTGTTAAATTCAACATTTTTTTTAATTCCTTACTGTTACAATAAATTCATGTATTATCTCTCAGATAAGATCGATAAAATCAAAGGTATTGGACCAAAACTAGCTACCCAACTTAATAAAAAAAACATTTTCACTGTCAAGGAACTACTGTTGTTTCTGCCTCTACGTTATGAGGACAGATCAAAAATAGCAAACATTGCTGAACTGAAAATTAACGAGCTAGCGACTATTAAAGCCAAAGTTCTCAGTACTAATCAATATTACAAAAATAGATTATTAATCAGCTCTGCTACTATCAAAGATGAAAGTGGCAGAGTTAAATGTATTTGGTTTAACAATCCATATATCATCAAAAAACTACAGGAAGATCAATTTTATTTTTTTTCTGGCAAAATTAATAAATACAAAACCATCACCCAGGCTGTAGTTGAAGAGATTAAAGATGACACTCTGCATACTGGACGATTAGTTCCAATATATCCATCTTTATTACAATTCAAACAAGGCTCCTTGCGAAGAATCCTCAAAGAGATTCTTGATCATCTGAAAAGAGTAATTGATCCAATTATTGACCTGGAAACAAAAAAAATTTTACCATTTAGCGACTCTCTTCAACAACTTCATTTCCCTGATGCAGCTGATAAAATCACTGAAGCTAGGAAACGTCTTGCTTTGGAAGAATTACTTGCTTTGATTCAAAAATCACAGACTATTAAAAAAGATTTGCAAGCTAAAAAATCAGTCTTTAAGATTAAGGTTAAAAAAAGTTTATCCGCCCAAAGCAAAAAAAACTCAGCTCAATTCTTAATCCCAAAGACCATTCTTTTTGAATTGACTGGAGCTCAAAATAAAGCTAGTAATGAGATACTCCAAGATCTGCAAAAAAACAAACCAATGAATCGTTTATTAATAGGCGATGTTGGTTCAGGTAAAACTGTAGTAGCAGGCATTGCTTGTTTTCATACTCTAAAAAATAATTTCAATGCTTGCTTGATCGCTCCAACTCAAATCTTGGCAGAACAACATACTCAGTCTATGCGAAAAATTTTTCCAGATTTAGAAATAAAACTAGTGACTGCCAAAAGCAAAAAATTAGTTTTTCCTAAGGCAAAAAAAATAAACCAGCAAGATAACAGTTCCAGTACTAGCTCCCAACTCAAGCAAAAAAAACCCATTCTATATATTGGCACTCATGCTTTGATTAATCATCTTACTAAAATCGAGCCAGCCTTAGTAATTTATGATGAACAACATCGTTTTGGAGTTAAACAAAGATCTGAAATCAAAAAACTAGCTAACTATCCTCATATCTTGACTATGACTGCTACACCTATCCCCAGAAGTCTAGTTTTGACCATTTTTTCTCATTTAAAGCTTAGCCTCATTGATGAAATGCCTAAAGGTAGAAAAAAAGTTAAATCTTGGATAGTACCAGAAGAAAAAAGAGCCTCTGCCCTTAACTGGACCTTTAAACAATTAAAGGCTCGAGAACTTGCGCTCATCCTTTGTCCTTTCATTGAAGCATCAGAATCAGAAGCTTTTACCGAAATTGCCAATACTAGCGACACTTTTGACAGCATCAAGCAAGAACTCAAACAATTCAATCAAGCAAAGTCCAAAAAATTAAAACTTGGACTCTTACATGGTCGTTTAAAAACAAAAGATAAAGAGAAAGTTATAGAACAGCTCTTTGAACAAAAAGTCAATGTCTTAGTTACTACACCAGTAGTAGAAGTAGGGGTAGATCTACCTCAAGCTAAAATAATTATTATTGAAAATGCTGAGCGTTTTGGCTTAGCCAGCCTTCATCAATTAAGAGGCAGAGTTGGCCGGTCCAATCAAGAGGCTTATTGTCTGCTTTTTAGTAAAAGCCAAACGAAAAATAGTCAAAAGCGGCTTAAACTTTTTAGCAAAAAAGATAATGGTTTGGAATTAGCAGAACTAGATTTAAAAAACAGGGGAGCAGGTAATATTTTCGGTTTAAGACAACACGGCTTTGAGAGTTTGCGTTTCGCCTCTTGGACTAATCTTGAATTAATTAAACAGGCTAGAGAGATTTTTGAAAGCATTCAAAAACAAAAAAACGATTGGCAAAGTTTTTTTCCTACAACAGAAACTAATTTTGTGAGCTTTACCTGAAAAGATTTTTCATTTATCATAATAAAAGTGAGAAAAAATAAATTCTATCCAGCTAAGCACTTGCAGTCTGGACAGGTTGCTTTGATGGTTATCCTGCTGTCAGTAGGTATTTTGTTAGTTGCCTTAACAGCCGGCAGAATTGCTACCGAACAAACTGAGATTTCTATTGAAGAGCAAGAAGAAGCAAGAATTTTTAATGCAGCTGAATCTGGAGTAGAAGAAGCACTATCGCTTATCAGAGAAAGAGAAAGAACTGGCTCTACACTCCCAGTAGGTAAACAAAATCTAACTAGTTTCACTGACTCTGACGTCAATTATGAAATTACTGAACAGAGTAGATTGGAAACATATATCTCCCAAGGGTATAGTGTAGAAATCCCTCTCACTGATGGTAGCGGTAGTATCAGTCCGGTGGTAATTGAATGGTCAAGAGAGAGTTGTGATGACGCAGCGGCCTTGCTAATCTCGGTTTATTCAACTGATGGGAGTAATACTTTTGCCAAACACTATGCTATTGATGCTTGTACTCGAACTCGTTTTGAAGATGCCACTGGCACAGGGAGCAATGGCTATAATTTTAGGTATGATCTACCGGTTTCATCCTATGATGGTTCCAGTGGAGATCTTTTCGCCCGGATTAAACCAATATATAATGGCACTAACATCAGAGTGAACAATTTACCAGCTACAGCTCAATATGCAGTGCTGTCACAGGCTAAAAATGTTCAAGCTGGAGAAGAAACTCAAGCAATTATAGTAGAAACACCAATTGAAACTGCCCCTTCCTTTATGGACTATGCCTTAGTGAGTGGCAGTACTTTAATAAAAAATTAAATAAAAATATGCAAACTACTGCCCTAGACGTCGGAACATATTCTTTTAAAGCCATCATTGGTAAAGCTGGAAAAAATCCTCAAATTGAAAAAGTGATTGAGGAAGAAAATGAAACTAGCATTGCCGTACCTAACGAAGATGCACAGTTTGAAAAACTAAGAGAGAAACTTAGTAACTTTTTCTCTTACAACAAAATTCCAGCTACAGATTTGAGGCTTAGTTTGCCTGAGACTGTGACTGCCACTAAAGTAATTTTAATTCCTCCACTGACAGATGCTGAACTAGCGAGTGCTATTTCTTGGCAAGCAGAGCAACATATTCCTATCCCTAAAGATGATTTAGCCTTAGAGTACAAAGTACTTTACAGACCACCTAAAAAAAATCGCAACGAGCAAATGAGAGTTCTACTAGTAGCTAGTAAAAAATCATTGGTAGAACTATACACCAGTATTTTTATCGATATGGGCATTGAACCAAAAATTCTGGAAACGCAGGCACTTTCTATCATGAGATCCCTTGGTTTTGATAAAACTGATCCAGCCACCGCTATAGTCCATATTGGTGCGGCTAGTATGAGCATCTCTATTGTTAATCAAGGAGAACTCAGTTTTGTGCATAGTAGTGCTAGTGGTGGACAGGGTTTATCTAAAATTCTTCAACAAAATTTAGGCTTAGATGCTAAGCAAGCTGAACAATATAAACGCAGTTATGGCCTGATGCCTGACCAATTTCAAGGCAAGGTGAGAGATGCTCTGCTACCAGCTGTAGAAACTCTTGCTGCTGAAATCAAAAAAGCTTTACGCTTTTTTACTAATCAAGCTCCACAAAGTCCAGTGCAAAGGGTAGTATTATCTGGAGGCACCTCTCAGTTGCCTGGATTGATGGAATATTTAGGACAAAACTTAGGCATAGAAGTGCTACTTTGTTCTCCTTTCTCTGTTGCTAAAGGTAATCTACCTGAAACAAACCACCAAGCAATGAGTGTTTGCATGGGTTTAATGATGCGGGAGAGCTAATGCAAGACATCAACTTTCTAAAAAATCGACTACTGGTTTTGAATAAATTTGAAAAACAAGACAAGAAAATCTTTGAAATTGCTTTAATTATCTTGATTGTTAGTTCTGTTATTACCGCTGGCTTGCTTTCTTTTCGCATATTTTTAAATTTAAAATATAAAAACATCCTCAAAACACAAAAAAAACTTGAGACAGAAATTCTATCTCATGAAGAAATTGAAGAAAGTTTTCTTTTCTTTACCAATAAATTAAAATTAATCAAAATTTTATACGAAAAACGGATTGATAAACAAAAAGCCATCAACTACATCAATAATTTATTTGGAGATGATGTTTTTATTGAAAAAATGACTTTTGAAAAAGATGGTTCAATGTTAATTTTAAACATCAGAAGTAAAAGCGTTTTTAGTTTAGATAAAACTTTTTCATTACTAGAAAGCGATGAAGTTAAATCACAGTTCAAATCACTAAGTAAGACAGATCTTAAAAGAAGAGCTGACGGAGCTTATATGATGCAACTTACTTTAGGTCTGATCAGCACTTTTGAACAGGAGCAAAAAACAACGCCAGCTAATCCAAGTCCAGGAGAAAGTAGACAATGATCGCAAAAAAACCAAAACGCCCTTTTAACTTGCGTTTGTTTATGTCAACCAGACGATTTATGTTCTTTGGCATTATTTGCTTTGTTGTCGCATTTTTGATGGTCTTTCTTTTTACCTATCCTCAACTGGGAGCTATTTCTGAGCTTAGAAATAAAATTAGTCCTCAAGAAAGAAAACTTAAAAGCTATGAACAAAAAGTATTAAAATTAAATCAAATACAATCAATGCCTGAATTCCAACAGTCATCTAAGGTAGATGAAGTATTACCCTCTTACAAACCACTCTTAGAATTACTTAGCAATTTTAACCAAATTGCCAAACAAACTGAGGTTAAATTTACCAAATTTGAACTTTCTCCTGGAGAAATTGCTAGTCCTGGGGCTGAATTAGCAATCAGCAAACGACAAAGTGTTACTGGCTATGACACTTTAGAAGTAGAAATGACTGTTGAAGGAGAACTAAAGCAAGTAGATCAATTTATGAATTTAATCGAAAGAATTACGCCACTTACCACTATCATTGATTTCTCTATTCAAAGAAGAGGGATTGCCCAAGGCCAATCTGCAAGCAAAGTTAAAGCTGAGGCAGAAATTTTAACTCATACATATTTTTACACGCAAACAGTTGAAGCAACTTTGCATGCCAATCTACCACAAATAGGGCAAACAGAAATCAAAGTCCTTAACTTGATTGAAGAATTAAAACCATCTGAATTTAAACAACAAACACAAATCATTGGTGGTGATAAAGAAGATCTATTTGGTCTAAAAGGACTAAAAATCAAAGATATTATTGAACAAGCTGAAGCTGAAGAAGAAATGAGAAGGGAAGAAGAAACAACTGAACAAACAGCACCAGGTGGATTTTAAGCAAGCGCTAAATCAATCCTACAAGAAATTCCCTGTTTAACAGCTAAAATCTGAGCTATTTTTCTAATAGCTTTAATTTTTCTACCACCCTTGCCAATCACCCGTGCCACATCTTCAGGATGGACATCCAATTTATACACTGTTTGACCATATTCTTCAGTCTCAATAATATTGAGATCTTCAGGGTGATCTAGAATATGAATTAATAAGAACTCAAGTAAATTTTTCATTATTTTTTAGATTTCTCGGTTTTTTCAACTTGAGCCGCTGGCTCTTTTTTTTCTTGATCTTTTTCCTGATCTAGCACTGCAGGTTTGGTTTCCTCTGCTTTTGCTTCTGGAGCAACTGCTTGCTCTGCCTTTGGCTTCTTAGCTTCTTCTTTGGCTTTTTTTTCAGCTGCCAACTTAGCTTTAGCTTTTTTGGAAAGTTTCTTTTTCTTAGCTGGGAAAGGATTTTTTGATTTAGCCTTTTTTATTAAGGCAGCAACAGTATCAGTGGGTTTAGCACCCTTAGCAATCCAATCATCAACAGCCTTAAAATCTACTTCTAGCACTTTAGGATTTTGCACAGGAGCATAATGCCCCAGACAAGCAACATACTTACCATCCCGTTTGCTTTTAGCCTCATTAACCACAATCCTATACATAGGTTGTTTCCTTTTTCCAAATCGTGCGAGTTTGATTTTTAACATAGGGACAGATTGTATCCTGATTAAGAAAATTTCTCAAGTGCTTTTCTTGCTGCTTGCTGTTGAGCCAATTGTTTACTTTTACCAATGCCACTGCCATACACTTTTGCACCCACCACCACATCCACTGTGAATTCTTTATCATGATCTGGTCCTAACTCTTTTACCACTTTGTAAACTGGGGTAGGCTGGCCTTGAGCCTGTACTTCTTCCTGTAAAAGACTTTTAGCATCCTTATATAATTTATTCTTTTTAATTTCAGCAAATTTAGGAAATAACTTTTTACTCAAAAAAACTTCAACTTTCTCAAAACCCTGATCTAGGTAAATAGCGCCAATCAAGGCCTCAACTGCATCAGCCAATAAACTCTCATTTTCTCGACCACCAGTAGCTTCCTCACCTTTACTCATAAAAAGCTTTTCACCAAGCTTTAAATCACTAGCCATCTCTGCCAAAGTAGTAGTTTTGACTAAAGCGCTTCTAAAAGCTGTTAAAACACCTTCAGGTTCTTTAGGAAATTTATGAAAAAGAAACCTAGTGGTAGCCAGCTCTAAGACAGCATCACCTAAAAATTCCAATCTTTCATTGGATTGCCTGGCAGTGGTGCCAGAATTCTCTTTTTCATTAAGAGCGCTACGGTGAGTGAGCGCAGTAATTAGCAATGACTTATCTTTAAATTTAGGTAACATATCAACCTAAATCCCTTTCTTCGCTGATAATTTTAGCCAACTCCAAAACTGTTTCCCCAGCTTCCTCCAATTGCTCTAAGATTTCATGCATATCAAGTTCTAAATCATCTTCTGCAAATTCATAAGTAACACGAGGTAGCAAGCGAGGAAAATCCTCCTCTAAGATAAGTCCTAAGTCTGCTTCTAGATGTGATTCAGGCAGAATTTCACTTAAATCATTGCCAGTCATTTCAGCTAAAATCACTCTTAATCGCTTAAGAGTATCTGAATTTTTATAATCTTTCATAAATTAAAATCAATTTTCCATTAACAACTTACCCAATACACCGTTTACAAATTTAGGAGAACTATCGCTACCAAAGTGTTTAGCTAATTCCACTGCTTCATTAATCAATACCTTTTTCGGTGTTTTCTTATGTATTGATTCAAACACAATTAAGCGAATGATTGCAAGATCTACTTTATTAATCTCTTCTAAAGGCCTCTCTTGAGCAAATTGACTAATCAATTTATCAATCTTAGGAATTTCCTTAATGATCTTTTGAATTTCATTGGCTAAAGCTTCATCTTCAACAAACTGCTCAATACTTTGATCAAAAGTATGAGAATATAAAGCTTGCATCAGCTTAATACGTTTTTGATGTCTGGGGTCAATTGTTTCGACTTGATCTGACATTAATGACAATCATTAGCTTAAATTTATTTAGCAACTTGATCAAGGCCAACCGCTTTTTTGATCTGAGCAATCAAACCTCTTTTATGAAGAGGAACAGAGTTCTTCTTGATTGTTTGCTTATTGAGTGTAGGTTTATTACCACTGCGGCGTTTACCTCGCTCAACTCTGGTGATTTTATTCTTTGGTACAGCGCCCATAAAAAACTTCTATAAATAATAGTAAACACCAAATTTTAACCCGAGGCAAAAGGAAAAACAAACGCAATTTTGAAAATAGTAAGCGAAATACTAATTTTTAAATATGTATTAGATGCTCTTGAAAAAAGACCTATTTTTATGGCAAAATAAGATGAACCATTATAATTTAATGGATGAATAAAAACAATTTAAAAAAAAAGAATATTTTTTTATTTTAAAAGATGTGTAATAGTTACATATTGTATTATCTTATAATAAAAGCTATTATACCTTCATCATTAACAACCTTATATAAAAAAAGGAAAAAATGAAAAATTTTGAAAATAGAGAACAATTAACAAAACAATTAGAAACATGGAGAACACAATTAAAAGAAAGAGGACAATCTGTAAGAGAGCGTATCTTTGTTGGACCAGCATTGAGAATTTTGGAACAAGTAACTAAGTTATTATCCAAAATAGACAATGAAACTTTAAAAAATACTTTAGCAGAACTTTATGGAATACAACGGCTATCGCCAGTAGATCAATCATTAGGTATTATCCCTGGAGGTGGACGTGTTGAAGGCAAAGTTCATCGGAGATTATTATTTCTTCTGGTAAATTTACTTTTATTAGTACAACTTGCAGGATGTGGCGAAAGTGGTGCAGAAGTAGTTGGTGATACAGGTGATATTTCTGATACTGGTTATGAAAAAAATCCAGTGGTGATGGTTACGGAGCAATCCCCTGATGCTATGCCTCCAGCAGGAGCAATAGACGGAGCAGAAGGCATTGCCCCTCCAGAGCCTCCAAAACTAGGAGAAACAATAATTAAGGAACCTGAAGCAACTATAGCCGAGACTCCAACTCCTATCATCCTTAATCCTGAAGCAATGGGTGGAATTTATACCATTGAGCAAAGTGAAACATTTGTCAGTATGAATAATATTATGTATGGCCTGGGTTATCAGGACCTATATAAAGCTGAAAATTTTCCTATTGCACTTATGACTGAAGAAGGTAAAAATGGTATCCCAATAGCACTTTTGACTCACGATCAACGAGCAGGTATAGTAGTCTCTACTCTCGGAGCCGATATTGATTCCCCATTTAGAATGGCAGAGACTGATAATATAGGTAGACAACTTCTTCATCTAAAAGTAACTGATGCTAATCTCGCTTTAACTGAAGCTGGGATAACAGATCATCCAGTGATAAAATTGAAACAGGAAGATCAACAATGGGTAGCTGTAGATAAAAACGGTAATGCATTGGTTAAAATGGAAGCTGGACAATGGGTAGCTACAAAAAAAGCTAAGGAGTTGTTGGAGGGAGAAACCGCTATAAACACTGTCGATACAGCCCAAGCATTTCTACAAACACAATTTGAAGTAAACTTCCCAGAAGGTTTACCAGATGATTTAAAAATTACTGAAGTTACTACTAACGATCAAGGACAAAATGTAGCTAGAAATGCCAAAGGAGAGGCTTTAGCCTTTGAGGTAAGCCCAGGAGAATGGAGGCAAGGTGCACTTGCTTCTTGGGAAGTAGCCACTGCTCCAGAAAATGCTACTGTTTTACTTGACATTTACCGATTAAAAGTAACAGTTGATAATGATCTAGCCTGGAAAGGTAAAAAGCCTACTTTGGAAGTCCATGATAATGTTAGATTAGATGCCTGGAGAGATGCTGTCTTAAATAACATTCCAACTCAAGGATTAGAAACAGGAAATACTGAGCGAGCAGACTATGGACAAACTGAATTTGCTCCAGCCGCAGGCCAAAT
>JASFHL010000016.1:0-12365 GCA_050123235.1 Candidatus Woesebacteria bacterium
TACGGCCAAAATGGCTGCAATTTTAGAACAACTCCTTCCAAAGGATCTAATTACTGCCGGATTGGTAAATTGTAATACATCCACAAGTACTGAAATTATTAAAGTCAATTTAGCTTCTCATCCTTTTCCAGGCAAAGCAGGGGTAGCTGGTGTTAAAAAAATGCTCAAATTGTGCAATTCATTAACTGAAGATGATATTGTGATTTGTTTGATATCTGGAGGAGGATCAGCTTTATTACCTTATCCTGTAAAATCCGTTTCTATAGAAGATTTAAATGAGCTAACAAAACTTTTGGTATTATCTGGAGTTGAAGTATATGAGATGCAAAAAATTAGAAAACATATTTCACAAATTAAAGGAGGGCAATTAGCAAAATTATTACAACCAGCCACTGTCATTTCTTTGATTTTATCAGACGTAGTTAACCCCAATGATGTTACTGCTTCAGGACCTACTAGACCTGATGAATCAACTTTCCAAGATGCTTATAAGGTTCTGAAAAAATATAATTTGTTAGATAAAGTGCCACCAAGTATTATTGCTCATTTAGATAAAGGGCTTAATCACAAAATATCAGAAACACCCAAACCTAATGATCCCTTATTTAAAAATGTTTTTAATTTTGTTTTAGCAAACAACCAAATTTCTTTACAATCAATGAGTAAAGTAGCACAACAGTTAGGATATCAAACAAAAGTAATTAAATTACCAATTTTAGGAGAGATGTCTAAGGCAGTCAAAAAAACAGAATCTCTTATCAATCAATATTTTAAAAAAGTTAAAAAAGCTTCTGCTTTGATCTTTAGTACAGAAATGGTAATTAATGTACAAGGTAAAGGTAAAGGTGGTCGAAATCAACATTATGTTGCCCAACTAATTCCTTTTTTAGCAAAAATTCCTAACTCAGTTTTCTTAAGCCTAGATACTGATGGAATTGATTTTTCGCCGGATGCTACAGGAGCAATCATTGATCATACTACTTATTCTCAATTAAAAGCCAAAAAACTTGATTTAAATAAATATTTAAATCAAAATGATAGTTTTCATTTACACAAAAAATTGAACAATCTCGTTATCACTGGTCCGACTGGTACAAAAGTTGGTGATGTTTGTGTATTTTTAACTAATAAGTCATTATACTAAATATATGAAATATAACTATCACAACAAAACTGTAATAATTACTGGAGCCTCTAAAGGTATTGGTTTAGCTACAGCTAAAAAATTTATTGCCGCAGGTGCGACAGTATTTAATATTTCAAGAACTAAGGCAAAGAATTTTCAAGACGATAGATTTAATAATGTTTTAGTTGATATTCAAAATATTGATCAAGTAAAACATTTTTTAGATAAATTTACTCAATCTTCAGCAATAGATATTTTAATTAATAATGCTGGTATTTATCCTCAAGCTAAATTAGCTGATGTTAAAGAAAAAGACTGGGATAGAACATTTGAAACAAATTTGAAATCCTTATTTTTTATTTCTCAATTTGTGGCTAAAAAGATGAAAAAAAACAAAGGTGGAGTGATTTTAAATGCTGCTTCTTTTGCAGCTAAAATACCTTCTATTGGTAGTGGTGTTTATGCTGCTAGTAAAGCTGCAATTGTTTCTCTTACTAAATCTATGGCTGCTGAATGGGCTAAAGATAATATACGAGTTAACTCATATTCTCCAGGATTAATTTTAACTGATATGACTAAGGATATAATTAAAAAATATCAAGATAAAGTCATAGAACCGATAGCATTAAAAAAATATGGTAAGAACACTGATATTGCAAAAGCATTATTATTCCTCTGTTCTGAAGATGCTTCTTATATAACAGGGATTAATTTAGAAATAGATGGTGGTAAATTTCTAGTTCAAAATCAACAAAATGCCTGAAAATAAATTATGAAAGCTGTTATCTTATTAGCTGGTAAAGGCAGACGATTAACTAATTTTGATAAACCAAAATCATTGTATAGTTTTTATGGTAAAACTTTATTGTCATATCTAGTTGATGGCTTAATTGACGCGGGCATCAAAGACATTGTTCCTGTAGTGGGTTTTCAAGCAGATTTAATTCTTGATTTTTTTAAAAAAAATTATCCAAAACTATCAATTCAACCTGTTTATAATCATTGCTATGAATACAGCAATAATCTTTATTCTTTATGCTTAGCACATTATTTAGTGGCTAATGACCGTTTTTTACTTGCGACTGGAGATTTGATGGTCAATCCAAAAATTATTCAAAGTATGATTAAAACTAAAAACTCTTGTATTATGATCGATGATCTAAGAAAACAAGAAATAATTGATTCTCCAGGTACTTTGGTGAAAAGAGATAGAATTTTAGATTTAGGGCGACATATCCCCTTGAAAAAAAATGCAGGATACGCCATTGGTTTGTATTACTTTAATAAAATTTTATCACAAGCTTTTTTTAATCAAGCCAATGAACTACTGAAAACTGAACTTAATGCTGGTTTTCATGATCCTTTATGTAAATTATTTAATCGTTATCGAGTTTATCCTTTGAGTACCAAAGGCTTATCTTGGACTGATTTGGATGATCCTGAAGACATTCCTAAAGTAAAAAAAATTATTAATCAAATTCAAGAGGAAAATAAAAAGTAAATTTAATTATATGAAAAAATATTCTACTTCTTATCAACATGACTACAAAATTGATTTTTATATTGATGATGATTCAAGCTTTGCTTTTCTTAAATCACTTAAGCAATATCCTTATCAAAGACTTTTTATAGTGATTGATAAAAATGTAAATAAAATTTGGGGAAAAACTTTAGGTTCTTTATTTAAAAAAAGTAAAAAACCAGTCTTTTATCATCGAGTTGAAGCAGTTGAAGAAAGTAAATCAATTAAATATTATCCAAAATTAGTCAGTTTTTTTGAAAGTCATAAAGCTAATACTGGTGATTTAATTATCGCTATAGGTGGTGGGATTATTTTAGATTTAGTTAGTTTTACTTGTTCAACTTATATGCGAGGTTTACCGTTATGGATGTTACCTACCACTTTGATTGGTATGACTGATGCTTCTACTGCTGGAAAAACTTGTCTAAATTCACTTCATCATAAAAATATTTTGGGCACTTTTTATTATCCGACTGTGGTTTATAACAACATTAACTTTTTAAAAACTTATTCATCGTTTTATCATCGTCAAGGTTTATCAGAAGCATTTAAATATGCTTTGTTGGGATCGAAAAAGTTACTTACTTTACTTGAAAAATATATTGATGAGCAAAGTAATAAAAAGATACTAAAGGATTTAATTTTAGAAACTATTAAAACTAGAGTTAAAATCAGACAGTTTCATCCTCAAGCAAGCAATTTAGGACATACTTTTGGTCATGCCCTAGAAAAAGTTAGTAATTACCAGATTTTGCATGGAGATGCTATTGCGGCAGGTATTGTTTTATCATTATATTTTTCCTATCAAATTAAACTTATAACAATGAAACAAATTAATCAGATTGTTTCTATGATGAAGAAATTAAAACTTAATATTAACTTTGATAAAAAAATAAATATTGATGATTTAATTGAAGGAATGAAGGCAGATAAGAAAAATACCAGTAAACATATTAATTTAATTTTGATTGAAGGTATCACTAAAGCTTATAGAAGCGAAAAATCGCCTTATTATCCAATTACTCCAACAGAAATGAGAAAATTTTTAAAAAAAATGAAAACTGACTATCCATTTCAGATTGATAATCTAGCTCAATATTTAAAAAAAATGTGAAAGTTGCAATATGCTGAAAAAAATTAACCATATTAGTATTACAGTTAATGATTTAGAAAAATCAATAAAATTCTATCAAAAAACTATTGGTTTAAAGTTAATTGATAAAAGTAGCAGAGAACAAGTTTTTACAGAACAAGTAACTAGTATTAAAGGTGTTAAATTGCTAATTGCTTATCTCCAAGCTGAAAATTGTAAACTTGAATTAATCCAATATTTACCTTCTAGTGGTAAACAGCTAGACAATACTACTTCTAACATTGGTAGCACTCATTTGTGTTTTGAGGTGAGTAATTTTGATCAATTTTTAAAAAAAGTTTTAAAAGCAGGTGGTCGATTAACTGGAAAAGTGACAACTGTCCCAGGAGGACCAAACAAAGGTAAAAAAGTTGTTTATACCAAAGATCCTGATGGTTATAATTTAGAATTCTTTTCAACAGAAAAAGAGTGAAAGTTGCATTTTTAAATCCTACCATGCCCCCAAGATCTATTAGTTTATTTAATAGAATAGCAAAAGATAAAAAAATTAATTTATTAGCTATTTATTATGCTGTGAGTCAGAAAAATCGAAAGTGGCTTTTCAACTCTGAAGAAAATGAAAAAGTTAATTTTTCTTATAAAATTCTTCAGAGTATTTCTTTTGGTATAGGGATTAATGATTATCATAATACTTTTTTTAGCTTTGATCTTTTAAAAATTTTATCTAAATTTAATCCTGATATAGTGGTGATTCCTGGATGGAGCGATATTAATTCATTACTAGCTTTGTTGTGGACTAAAAAAAATAGAAAAAAGTTAATCTTGCGAACTGAAAGTACTAATAGAGAAAAAAGTTGGAGAAGAACATTATTTTTACCTATTACTAAATTTATTATTGCTAATTCAGATTTAGTTATTGGTTCTAGCAAAGCTGCTGCTGATTATGCTAAGAGCATAGTACCTTTAGCTAATACTTGCTTTATTTATAGTTCATTTGATACTGTAAATTTTTCCAAATTAGTTAAAAAGTATCGTCGAAGTAAAAATTCAATAAAACGAAAATATAAAATCAAGCAAAAAAAGGTTGTTTATTTCAATGGCCAATTAATCAAACGAAAAGGATTGTTAGAATTATTAGCAAGCTTCAAAGATAAAAAATTAGCAAACATTGCTTTAGTTATCACAGGTGATGGGCCTCTGAAATCTCAAGTAAAAGTAGCAGTAAAAAATCAAAATAATATTTATTATTTGGGATATCTAAGACAAAATCATTTAGCAAAAGTTTATTCAATAGCAGATTATTTTATTTTACCTTCATATGAAGAAACCTGGGGATTGGTATTAATTGAGGCTTTAGCTTCAAGTTTGCCAATTATTTGCTCTCAGTTTGTTGGTGCAAGCGAGTTACTAAAAGAAAAAGAAAATGGCATTTTTATCAAACAAGTTACTAGCAAACAGATTACAAAAGCAATCATTGACTTAATTAATCAAGGTGACAGAAAATATAAAAAAATTGCAAGAGCTAATCATCAACTAGCTATTAAAAAGCTATCATATGATGATATTGCTAAAGAATTTACAAATGTTTTTAAACAATTGGCTTAATTTTTTGAGCCAAAAGGATAATATCTCCACAAAGTAGTTCTGGCCACCAAGCCCGTAAAGGTCTTAAAAAACCAGCACCTGTTTTTTGTAATACTTTAAAGCCGTTTTCCTCTAAAAGTTCAATAGTTTTAGTAAAAGTAAAAGAATGCAATCTGCCACCTTGCCAACCAACTGCATCTGGCCAGCTGGGTAATTTACCAGTTAAAAGTTTTAACCTTTCTGGAAGAAAAGCTAAATTGGGAACTTCCAAAACAAAAAATCCTCCTTTTTTCAAAACACGATTTATTTCTGCGATCACAAAATATGGATCAAAAGTATATTCTAGAACACCAATCAAAGTAACTAGATTAAAAGCGTTACTTTTAAATTTTAGTTTTTCATCAAGATCAACTAATTTGTAAGATGTGTTTTTGAGTCCTTTACTTTTCTTTTTAGCAATCTTTAATCTGTTTTCGGCAATATCTGTGCCCATTACATTTTTTGCTTTTGCTGATAACCATCTTACTAAATTACCTTCACCACAACCTAAGTCAATACAGTTCATGGTATTTAAACGAGCTAAATTTTTAACTAGCTCAAAACTAACTTCTTCTCTATCTTGGGTGAATTTGGCTAGTGCTTGATACCAAGCTGGCCCCTCAGTTTCCCCCTCAGTATATTGTGATTCCCAAAAAGCTTTTTTATCTTGATATTTCATAAATAGTCTCCACTACTTTTTTAATTTGCTGATTTGTAATTGCTAATCCAGAAGGTAAATACAAACCTTGTTTTGAAAGTTTATTATTAACTGGAAAATCGTGTGTATTATATTTATAAAGTTTAGTAATTACGGGTTGCCGATGTAAAGGATAAAAATAAGTTCTAGTGTCAACTCCTTTTTTCTTTAATTTACTCATAAATTCTTCGCGAGTAAATGGAGCATTATCCTTAAGGATAATGTTGTACATCCAATAAACATTTTTAGCATAATTTTTCTCAGCTGGTAAGCGTATCCAGTTTAGTTTTTTTAATCCTTTTTGATAAAGTTTTGCCATTTTTAATTTTTTATCAATGAATTTATCAATATCTTCCAGATGTGCTACACCTAAAGCTGCTTGCAAGTTAGTCAATCGGTAGTTATAAGCAATTTCTTCATGATAAAATCTTCTTCCCACTTTATGTCCCAAATCTTTATATAAATTGCATTTATCATAAAATTTTTTATTATTGGTGACGACCATGCCCCCTTCCCCAGTGGTGACAATCTTATTGCCATAGAAACTATAGGTAGCTATATCACCTAAAGAACCGGCTTTTTTAGCTTTATATTCTGCTCCGTGAGCTTGAGAAGCATCTTCAATCACATAAAGTTTATGTTTTTTAGCGATTTTAAGGATAGGATCCATATCAGCTGTATGCCCGTATAGATGCACTACCATGATAGCTTTAGTTTTAGCAGTGATTTTTTCTTCAATTAGTTTGGGATCAATATTAGCAGTATCTGGCTCCACATCTACGAATACTGGCTTAGCTTGTTCATAAATGACAGACAAAGGGCAAGAAATAATGGTCTGATCGGGCATAATTACCTCATCACCTTTTTTTATATCTAAGCTCCTAATGGCTAAATGTAAAGCAGTAGTACCATTAGTACAGCTACTAGCATATTTAACTCCCAAATAATTTGCAAAGTTTTTTTCAAATTGTTCTACATATTTACCTGCTGAAGAAATCCAAGCTGTTTTTAAAGCCTCATTCACATATTTAATGGCTCTTTTAGTGACAATGGGTTCATTAACAGGAATCATTTTTAAAAATCCTCTAAATTGAAATATTTTTAATTGTATTGCTTAATTTAACACATATTTACTGCTACTTAATAGTTATTTTTTATCTTCAATTGGAAAATAGTCACCAAATACTTTATTTAGTACATATTTATTTTTTTTATCAGCAAAAATTAATCCAAAATCGATCGCTCGTTTAATTTCCAATTCTTCTGCTTCTTCAGATAGAGGGGATAATTTATTAATTTTAATAAATTGCTGATCAAAAAAAATAATTGTTTTTACAGTTAAAATTAAAAAATACAATATGAAGAATTTGTTTTTTAATTTAGGAAAATCTTGTTTAGTTAAATATAAGATAATTACTAAAATAGCACCACTTAGAGGGATAACTGGCAAAATGTAACGAGAAGAATAATGTTTAATCACAAAAAATAGACTTATTAATTGAGTTAAAAATAAGCCTAGTAAAAAAGTGTAGAATTGATTTTTCTTTTTTCTTTTTTTAAAAAAGTAAATTAAAGTTAAAAAAGTTAATAGTAAGACTAATAAGAAAAAAGGTTCTGCTTTTAGAAAAAAGCCAGCATTTTCTTTCATTTCTGGTAGAGCTATAATAGTTTTGGAACCATAGCCATATTGTTCAGAAGCAAAGAATAAAGCTGAAATCCAGCCTTTAATATATACCCATCGATAATGAATAGGAATTGTAGCAAAATAAATTGTAACTAAAGTAGTGAATAAAGTTGTAATCCAATAACTAATTTTTTTTAGTCGCCAAAAAATGAGAAAGAAAATAGGAAAAAAAGTAAGTTTACTAACTACACCCAAGCCTGCTAAAAAACCTAATAAAATAGTTATGCCATTGATAAAAAATTCAATAAAGACAGTTGACTTTTTTGGTTTGAATTTATCTTTAAAAAGATAAGCTATTTGATTATAGATAGTGATTTTATTATAAATACTTATTTTTTCCCAATTTGAGCTAAAAAACATCCAAATTATTAGAGCCGTAATAAGGAAGACTATGCTGAGTAAAATTTGTTCTGGAGCGACGTGAGATAAGAAACTAAAAGAATTATGAACTAAAAAAATACAACTTTGTCCAATTAAAGCCAGTTGAATGTCTTGAGTAATTAAATAAATAATTAAAGCAAATATGAATAAACTTATTGCTAATAAAAAGTTAGTGCTTAACATCACTATCATTAAATAGGTCTCTGGATCGCGTAAAACACTAGTTACTATCCAATCATCATGATAAGAAAAAGGCAGGTTATACCAAATTTTAAAAACAAGCGCAGTCCAAAGATGCATAGTAGTGCCTGGGTGATCAACATGTTTAATTTTAGTGCCAGCTTGGAGCAAACTAATGCTATTTAATAAATAAGCATAATCAGGATCTTTGTTTTTAGGTAAATAAAATGGACCTAAAGCAATTTTACTAGTTATTACCATTAAGAAAAATAAAATTGGTAAAAATGATAAAATGACAAACAATTTTAATTTAGCAAAAATTTTCTTTTTTTGGGAGGACTTTATTTTGTTTTTTTTCATTTTTTTTCCAATACTATATAACAACGAAATGCCAACAAAGGTCTAAGAAAAGTTAATTTATCTTCTATTTTCATTAAGTAAGGAAATATTTTTGCTGGTAATAAAGGTTTTCTTTCAAAACCGCCAGAGAGTGGATAAGCTAAAGTAGCAAGTCGCTGACGTTTAATAATTTTAAAATCATTACCAAACTTTTTTAAAAAGTCTTTTTTTTGTTTAAAAAATAACAAATAAGGAATTGCTTGGTTAGCTTCCCATGGATCTTTAGATTTTTTTTGGATAGTTTTGTTATTTTTTTTAATGATCGTGGCTTGTTTAAAATAATCACGATCAAAAATAAATGGTTCTGGATGAGTTAATCTATAAATTATTAATGAAATTAAACTAGGGAAAGGTTCTAACATGATTAAGCGTCCTCTTGGCTTTAAAACACGTTTAGCTTCAGTTAAAAATTTAATTGGATCTTCTAAGTGATGCAATAAATCAATTATTACTAAGTTAGCTACAGAATGGCGTTTGAAAGGCATTTTAAGGGCATCAAAAGTCATATCTAACCATGGTAATGAAACAATATCTGTTGCAATCGCTTGAGGATAAAATGATTTGAAATTACCACTCCCAGCACCTAATTCAATGGTTTTTCCTTTTACCGAAGATAAGTCAGTAATAATATCTTTATACCATTGTTGATAAATTTTTCTTAAAATTAGCTTTGATTGCCAAATTTTACGATGTTTTTTGCTTTTGTTATGATTCATTTAAATAAATTTAATTTTTGAAGAAGCAAAGATGACCATTTTTAATAATAACCAGCCGTGTTTAAAACGACTAATATTAGTAGAGCCATATTGCCGTGCTTGATAACGAATTGGGATCTCAATAATCTTTAGATTTAGTTTATCAGCTCCAAATAATAAATCAAAGTCACCAAAAGGATCAAAATCACCAAAATACTTTCGGTTTCTGACAATTCGTTTCCAATTTTTTCTACTAATTACTTTAGTACCACATAAAGTATCTTTGATACGCTGACCCAAGAGCCAAGAAAAACACCATGAAAAGAATTTATTTCCCAAAATATTTAAAAAGCGCATTGCTTCTTTTTCCATAGGATAAACTAGACGAGAACCCTGAATATATTCACCTTGATTATTTGCAATAGCCTTATAAAATTTTCTTAGATCTTCAGGCGGTACTGTTAAATCAGCGTCAAGAATCATCAAGATATCCTTACTAGCTTTATTAAATCCTAAGCGTACAGCATCAGCTTTACCAATACCTGTTTGCTGATAAGCTTTAATTTTCCATTGATTAGCATATTTAATTTTCATTTTTTTAATTTCTTCCCAGGTTTTATCAGTTGAATGTCCTTCTACAAAAATAATTTCCATTTGTGATTTAGTAGTTAATTGAGGGATTCTCTTTATAGTCTTTTCAATGTTGCCGCGTTCATTGCGTGCAGGAATAATAATGGAAACACTAGTTTTATTTGCCTTTGACGAATTAATCTTAGGTCTAGCAATAATATATTGGGATAATCCAAAGTAATTAATTAGTGGTAAATGAACTAAGAAACGATTAAATAAAGGACTTAATAACGGGATTTCAAATGGAAATAAAAATCGTTTTCCTTTTTTAATTATTTCAAAATTATTAATTTCCAATAAATTAACAATATCAGGTATATCAATCCAATTGAGGCGCGTAGAAGGCATTTTTAAAGTAAGTTTCTCTGCTAAAAGTAGAAATGGTGTCCATAATACATTGTGAAAATTAATAATCACACGAGAATTCTGATTTAAGACGGAATGAAGATTTTGAAAAACTTGTTGAACATCGTAAAAATGACCAATAGTATCAGAGATAATTAGATAGTCAAATTTTTCTTTTAGTTTGCGAAGGTTAGGATCTTCTGCATCTATTTTATAAAAATCAATTTGAGGATAATTTTTTTTAGCTTGTTTGATCATTGTTGGAGCAAAATCAATGCCGACTGCTTTTTGAACTGCTAAGGAAGTTAAGAGTTTACCAGTACCACAGCCAATTTCCAAAACACTAGAATTTTTAGGAATATGAAAACGGTAAAAATTAATTAAATCTGTATAATAAATTTGATTTTTATTAATCCATTTATCACGTTGGGAAGCTAATTTATCAAAGAATCTAATTAAAGCTTTTTTTTCTTTTTTAAACATAAAAACCATTATTTATTTTTGTTTTTTAAGAAAATTTTTGCATGTTTGGTACCAGGAAATGGTCCTTGTTTAACTTCAAAGATTTTAGCATCTTCTAGAATTTCAAAACCATGACCCATTTTTTGATGGATTAAAATATCTCCCTTATTTAAAATGAATTTGGTAATTATGTCTCCATCAATAGTATAATAAGTAACTCTAATCTTTCCCTCAATAATATACAGAACTTCATGTACTTCAGAAACAACTTTTGTATTAGAAAGGTGAATATGTGGTGTTAATTTAATACCCTTTTCTTTTTGATGTATGCCAACTTGTAGTGGATCGTTATCTTTGGTAAAAAACTCTAAATTATCAACTTGGTGATTAGCTTTAATAATCAAGGCAATTGTTTCACCTAGATGTTTAATTATTTTTTTTGTTTGAATTTTTTTCTTCATAAAAATTTAGTTTTAATATCTTAATAAATCATAACAAATCATTTAAACATAAGCAATTTTTTGCTAATTACTTGTGCGACCTTATGCCATTGATATTTTGACAAAATATATCTGCGTCCGGCTTTTCCCATTTGTTTGATTAGTTTTTTATCTTTAGTTAATTTTTCTATAACTTGTTTTAAGGATTGAGTATCTCTGGGATCAACAAAAAAGCCAGTTTTACCCTCAATAATTTCATCATCATTACCAATACTCCTAATTATAGCTAATCCACTAGAGGAAGCCTCTAAAACAGACAAACTAGCAGCAGTAGCTCCTTGTGAATCAGGATCACCAGTAAAACAATAAATATCACAGAAACTATAAATTCTTGGTAAATCTGAATACCGAAGGTGACCTAAAAAATGGATTTGATCATCGAGCTTATATTTTTTAATGATTCTCAAATATTTATTTTTAACTTGCTCATTTTTAACTGATTCAGAAATATAAAGATAAACATTTTTTTGTTTTAAGGCAATCATGGCATCAATTAAATAATCAGTTCCTTTAAGAGGTGTATAGTCTGTACTATGGAAGAGGTTAACTTGTGATTTTTTCTTTTTATATAAAGGTTCTTGTTGAGGATTAAAGAAATCACTGTCAACTCCTAAATATGAATAATCATCAGGATTTTTCTTATAAATTTTTTTAACAAATTTACCAACCGAAGGATTAATAGTAATTAAATATTTATTTTTGAGAGCAGCAATTTTATCTAAAGAACTATATAATAGAGTCAACAAATTTAAAGATAATTGTTTAATTAAGCTAAATGACTTGATCAAATCTTGATCATAAAATAGAGCAAATGGTTCAAAGCAATAATAAACTGTTTTTTTGCTTAATAAACTTGCTAAATAATTCATTGGGAACATTGAAGAAATAATAATTGAATTTTGCGGAATTAGAGATTTTAATTTTAAATAGTCAAGGCAAAGAAAAAATGGAAAGAATAACCAATAAATTAAATTATTTGAAGTTAATAAAGCAAATTCCTTTACTTCTATTCCTATCTCCTTATATTT
>JASFHL010000017.1:0-11046 GCA_050123235.1 Candidatus Woesebacteria bacterium
TAGACTTAATGTTACCCAAAAAGCATGGGATTGAACTTTGCCGGGAATTACGTAAGAGTAATATTCATACTCCTATTTTAATGCTTACAGCTAAAGGTCAATTAAATGATAAAGTCAATGGACTTAACTCTGGAGCTGATGATTATTTAATTAAACCTTTTGCCTTTGCCGAACTACTTGCTAGAGTTAAAGCTTTAGGCCGCAGACCCAAGAAAACTCTAAGTACAATTCTCACTCTTGATGATCTGTCTTTGAATACTTTAACTTACGAAGTAAAACGTGGAGATAAAGAAATCAAGCTTTCCAAAAAAGAATTTGTTTTACTAGAATACTTATTAAGACATCAAGGTAAAATTATCAATAAGGACAAGATAATTAATCATGTTTGGAATTATGATGCCGATGTTTTACCTAATACAGTAGAAGTTTATATCGGTTATTTGAGAAATAAAATTGATCGTGCTTTTAAAAATAAAAAAGCTCTAATTCAAACAATCAGAGGCTTTGGTTATAAAATTACTGCAGAGAAAAATGTTTAAATCAGCTCGCTTAAAACTCACTGTCTGGTATTTGTTAATCATCATTTTGGTGAGTTCTTTTTTTAGTTTTTTTATTTATCAAGTAGTCTCTTTAGAATTAAATAGAAGTTTTAGGCAAGCTGAAGCAAGATTAGAAAGAAGACCAGAATTTCAAACAAAAGCTAAAAATGGTGCAGCTAAATTATTATTACTTGAAGATTTAAATGCTGCTAAAAGCGCTGTCAGATTAAGACTTTTTCATACTAATATGGTAATCTGGCTTCTTTCAGCTTTAGCAGCTTATTTTTTAGCAGGTAAAACTTTGCATCCAATAGAAGAGGCATTGGAAGAACAAAAGCGTTTTGTAGCAGATGCTTCCCATGAATTACGTACTCCAATCACTGCTTTAAAAACATCAATGGAGGTAAACTTAAGAGATAAGAATTTATCAACAGAGAGTAAAAAAATTCTTAAAGATAATCTTGAGGAAGTTGATCAGCTGCAGGATTTAGCTAACAGTTTATTAAATCTAGCTCAATATCAAAGGGATAATGGTAGCTTACTTACAAAAAAGTTAGATCTTAAGAAAGTAATTAAAGATGCCATCAAGCAAGTAAAACCATTAGCTAAAAAGAAGAAGATTGAAATCAAATTAATTAGTAAAAAACAAGTTTTATCAGGGGATAGAGCAGCTCTAACTAAACTATTTATTATTTTTTTGGATAACGCTATTAAGTTTAGCCCCAAGGAAGGTGAAGTGAGCATTAATGTTAAACGCCTAAATAAAAGAAAAAAGGTAGTGGTAGAAATAAAAGATACAGGCGTTGGTATTGCTAAGAAAGATCTTAATCATATTTTTGACCGCTTTTATCAAGCTGATCGCTCACGCTGTAAAAGTAAATGCTCTGGTTTTGGTTTAGGTTTAGCTTTGGCTAAACGCATCATACACTCACATAAAGCTTCGATATCCGTAAATAGCAAATTAGGTAAGGGAAGTACTTTCATTATCCAATTTCCCCTTTCAAAAGTTTAATTTCACTAATAGTTTTTAAGCATTTTCTCAGTTAGCTTTTATATACTCTAGCTATTATTAATTAAAAAGATTTGCGTTTTTTGGTGGCCACCTCAAAATTAGTAAATTGAAGACACGCAACTCTAAAAAAAATAAAAGGAGAAAGTTATGAAAATTAAAAAAATTATTCTTCCTGGATTAGGACTGGCTCTAGCAACAGTAGTAGCTTTTACCAGTGTTAATGCTGCTCAAGCACAAGGTCCAGCAGACAATGCTCGTGAATCTTTAGTACAAAGAATTGCTGAACGCTTTGGTCTTAATCAAGAAGAAGTTCAATCAGTTTTTGATGAGGAAAGAGCTGAACATCAGCAAGCGATGCAAGCTAGATTAGAAGAAAAATTAGGACAAGCAGTGACTGATGGTAAAATTACTGCCGAGCAAAAAGATGCCATCTTAGCTAAACATGCTGAAATGCAAAGTAAAAGAGAAGCATTAAAGGATCTCTCACCCGAGGAAAGAAAAGCTAAGATGCAAGAGTTTCATCAAGAGATGAAAACTTGGGCAGAAGAAAATGGCATTGCTCTCTCTTCATTTGCCTTAGGCAGACGGGCAAAGTTTGGAGGAGGTCCTAGAGCCAAGCAAGAATAGTCAAAAGATGAAAGTTCAGATGAATGAAATGAAAAGCACCCGAGAAAGGGTGCTTTTTACTTGTTTCGAAAGTTTAAAGCTTATTAAAGTGTTCGAGGTATTTCTTCTTAGGAATTAGTGTTTGTAAGCGTCTATTTATTTCTTCTGGCTCAAGGTTTTGTTTCTGCCACCTGTCTTTTAATAGTTTAATTGTTTCTCCTAATTCATAAGGAAAGATAATCCAAGTATCTGTTTCTACTGCAAAAATATCAGGTTTAATTTTAGACCAGGGCTTATAAAATAAAGTAGCTGTACTTACATTCTGAGCACCATTATTATTGAGATGTTCTGTCACGAACTTAAGTGAACCTCCTGTGTCAGCTACATCGTCAAAAAGTAGAATTTTTTCATTCTCTATAGATGTAGGAATGTCTTGATAAATTTTTGGTTCTTTCAATCTAGTATTGATGCCACTATAGAATTTAACTCCAATACTGGCGATATTTTTGATAGCTAGAAAATCCACTAGTGATCTAGTCATTGGCCAACCTCCCTTAGCTAAAGTGAGGATGCGATCAAAATGCATTCCTGATCTAATGATTTCTTTGCTTATTAAAAATGTAAGTTGGTTTAGATCATCCCATGAAGGTCTAATATATTTTATTTCTTCATTAGGAAATTCAATGTGATTAAATTTAATAGGAGTCTTTTTTTGCATTTTTTGCTGTTTGTTAAAGTTTTACTCTAAATTAGCTGCATAAAATTGTCAATAAGCCTTTTTTTGGGAAAATGATTGATCAGTCCCTCAAAAACAGTTTAACTTTGAGCCATTCTGCCACCAGTAGATTGAGCTTCTCTAGAGGCTAAAATAAAAGCAGCCTTGTTTTGGAAATCTTTAAGTTTAGTTGCACCTGAGTAACTCATAGCACTAGCTAAGCCAGCTTCTAATTCGTGAATTACATTTTTAACAGGTCCTTTATATGCAACCAAAGTAGACAAGCCTTCTGGAGCACGACGAGCAGTGATAGCTACACCATGATCATTCATATATGATTCAGAGGCTTGACCTCTGAGAATTTTTTTCCCATCTTCTACCTCTCCTGGTGTTTCATCTGTGCCAGCAAATAAAGAACCAATCATGACATAATCAGCTCCAGCAGCGATTGCCTTTGCCATATCTCCAGGTTCTCTGATACCTCCATCAGCAATTATGGGAATTCCACTTTGGCTAGTTTCTAAGACAGCTGATAATTGAGGAAAACCTGTGCCTGCAATTTTTCTAGTGGTACAGGCTCCTCCGGGGCCTACCCCAACTCTGGCTATATCGATTCCAGCTTCTTTATATTTAACTGCTAAATCATAAGTGGTGATATTACCTGCAATCACAGTTAATTTAAGTTTTTCTTTAATTTTACTAGCCACATTAATCAGTCTCTGCATCGCTCCATTAGCCACATCAATGAGAATCACTTTAGCTCCAGCTCGTTTATATTGTTTAGCTAAGTTAAAAGTGTCACTTAGACCAACACAATAAATGCAAGGAATTTTTTCTTTACTAAGCTTTCTACAGATTTTTAGATTTTTCTTAGTGTTACCTCTAGGTAAAGTACCAATTCCTCCCAATTTATGCATTTCTTTAATCATTTTTAAGCCAGTGACTGTATCCATCGGGCTAGTGATAATTGGTATTTTTAGTTTATAAGGACCTAATTTGCTACTCAAATCAATATCTGAACGAGATTTAATATTGGATAACTGCTGTTGGAGCATCACATTGGTGTAAGTTAATGAAGCGGGATGCTGATGACTAATTTCTGGCCAATTCTCAAATTCGCCCAAAGCTTTATAAAATTTTTTCGACATTGACTTCTTTCATTATAAATAATTAAGCTAATTATGAAGCTAAAATTAATTTATTCAATAAATAAGTAATAAGTATCTATCTTCTAATTCTAAAGTTAGCTGGTTTTTCTATTCCCTTGAGGCTTATTTTTCGCTATAGTAATAGATATGCAAAAAAATATAGAACAAACACAGCAAACTATTCTAACTCAGGCTTTATTTTATCCTAAACGTAAATTATTAACAGTCGCTAGCTTACTAACAATTTCTTTATTGCTGCCCACAATAGTACATCAGCAATTTATTACTGGTCCAATTATCAATGCTATCTTATTGATCACTGTAAGTTCAGTAGGTGTGAACGAAGCAATGATGATGGGTTTAATCCCAAGTACAGTTGCCCTAAGTAGTGGTTTATTGCCACTAGCACTGGCCCCGATGTTGCCTTTCATCATGATTAGTAATGCGATTTATATTTTGCTTTTTGCTCGTTTGTTTTCAAAAAATTATTTTTTGGCCATTACTGCTGCTTCTATTTTTAAATTTATTTTTCTTTATGGGACTAGTAAACTGATTGTGTCAAAATTATTAGCAGCTCCATTAATGCAAAAAGTAGCTGTGATGATGACTTATCCTCAATTAGTTACGGCTTTGATTGGTGGCTTGATAGCTTATTTAGTTATAAAAAGTGTTAAAAATTATGCTTAAGCTTCATTTGAAACAGGTTCTTTGGCAATTTTTTTTGTGAAATAATTAAAAAAATTATGACTGCAGATTTAAATATTTTAGAAAAAATCAAACAAGCAGGCTTAGTTGGTAGAGGAGGTGCCTCTTTTCCTACTCATAAAAAATGGGAGCGCATTCAAGTTATAGAAAGCGATATTAAATATGTGGTTTGTAATGCTAGTGAAGGTGAACTAGCTGTATCTAAAGATTATTACATTTTAACTCACTACCCAGAATTAGTAATCAAAGGTTTGATTTTGGCTATGGATTTTTTGAACAGTAAAGAAGCCTATTTTAATTTTAATTCCGAGTATTATCAAGATATTCAGGAAAAGTTTGAACCTTTGTTAAATAAATATAGAGAGCAAGGATATAAGTTATTTATTTTTCAAGAAAATCCTAGTTATATTGGGGGTGAAACAGGGGCATTATTGAATGCCATAGAGGGTAAGCGAGTTGAACCTCGCTTAAAACCACCTTCGCCATCAGTTAAAGGGCTTCATGGTAAGCCCACTTTAGTGCAAAATGTTGAAACTTTATATAATGTGGCTCTAGTAGCAGCAGATAAGTTTAAAAATACTCGTTTTTATACTATTTCTGGTCCGGTAGCTAATCCAGGAGTCTATGAATTAGCAGCTGATTGGCCTAGCGCAAAAGTATTAAGAGAAACAAATAATTATCCAGAATCTGATTTTTTTATTCAAATCGGTGGTAGTGCTAGTGGCCCTGTAATCAGTAAAGAGCAGGCCGAAGAACAGCCTGTAGAAGGAACAGGAGCAATTGAGATCTATCCGACTGATATTCCTAGCCGTGATTTATTAATGAGGTGGTTTGGTTTTTATTCCCAAGAAAGCTGTGGCAAATGCACCCCTTGTAGAGAAGGAACTTATCAACTTTTTAATTTGGTAGAAGATAATAAAGAAATTCCTTGGTCTAAGATTCTAGAAATTATTCACACCCTTAAATTAACATCTTTTTGCGCTTTGGGAGAGTCGGTGGCTATCCCCATAGAAAGTTATTTGAAAAACATTTTAGGTAAAAAACAAGCTGATTTACTTGCTTTATTAGAAAAGAATTATGACAGTAGAAAGTAAAAATTTTATTAGTATTGACCATAAAAAATATCTTTTTAAGGAAGGAGAGTCTGTCTTACAAGTAGCAATTAGAAATAAAGTTGACATCCCTCATTTTTGTTATCATGAAGATCTAAAAGTTGAAGCCAGCTGCCGAGTTTGTTTAGTAGAAATAGTGAAAACAGGAGAGATTGTAACTTCTTGTAGTTTGAAAGCTGAACCAGGATTAGAGGTAGTGACTGATTCTGATAAAGTTCAAATACTGAGAACAGAGAATTTGGAATTACTCTTGGCAGATCATCAAAAAAAATGCCCTCGTTGCCAGGAGGATCATTTTTGTAAAACAGCAGAATTGATGAAAAAGTACGGTATCACTGGTAAAAAATATAAAAAAAGAATTTTAAATAAGCCCAAATTTAAAATGGCCACTGCCGCAGAATGTGACCCTGAAGCCTGCATCAAATGCAATCAATGTGTCAAAATCTGTGAATACATTGGGGTTAATTTTTTAAGACTAGAAGGCAAAGCTTCTGCAACACGCATCAGTTATTCCAAAGATGAAGGAGTGGATTGTATCTATTGTGGTCAATGTACAGTGCATTGCCCAGTAAATGCTGTCAGAGAACAAAGTCATCTTGAGCAAGTTGAAGCAGCCTTAGCAGATCCTGACAAAATAGTGATTGCCCAAATGGCACCATCTGTTAGAGCTAGTATTGGTGAAGAATTCGGCCAGGAACTTGGTAAGAATTTAGCTAAACAAATGTATACTGCTTTTAGAAAATTAGGTTTTGATAAAATTTTTGATGTTAATATGGGGGCTGATATCACCACTGTGGTTGAGGCTGAAGAATTGGTTGAGAGGATTAAACACAACGGTACTTTACCTATGTTTACTTCCTGTTGTCCTGGTTGGGTTAAGTTTTTAGAGTTTTACTATCCAGATATGATTCCTCATTTAACTACTGCCCGTTCTCCACAAATTCATTCTGGAGGAGCTTATAAAACCTGGTGGGCCAAAAAAGAAGGTGTTGATCCTAAAAAGATTGTGGTGGTTTCCTTCATGCCATGTACCTCTAAGAAATATGAGGCTCGTCATGAAAAATTAAAAATTAATGGTCTGTTTCCCGTCGATTATGTTTTGACTACTAGAGAAGCAGCAGTATTATTAAAGAAAAATAAAATTGATCTAGCAAACTTAGAAGCTAGTGAAGTAGATAAGGCTGGTACTTTTAGCGGAGCTGCGGCTATTTATGGCGCTTCAGGTGGAGTGATGGAATCAGCTCTGCGAACAGCTGCTCATTTATTGGCTGGAGATGAATTCAAAAAGATTGATTTTGAAGAAGTCAGAGGCATGGAGGGCATTAAAAGAGCTACTGTGCAGATCGGAGATAAGACTTTGAAAGTGGCAGTAGTTGCGATGGCCAAAAATGCTAGAATAATTTTAGAAGAGATTAAAAAAAAGCCACAAGCTTATGACTATGTTGAGTTTATGGCTTGTCCTGGTGGTTGTATTGGGGGAGGTGGTCAACCAATTCCTTCAACGTTAGCTATTATTCAACAGCGTATCAATGGCTTATATGCCATTGATAAAAAAATGACTTTGAGAAAAGCACATGAGAATCCAGTAGTGAAAGAATTTTTTGATTATGTAAAAAAGTTGCCAGAAAATGAGCAAGCAGCAATTTTACATACCAGTTATAGTATAAAGAAGAAGTTTGAATAAAAAGGAATTTTAGATCTTTAATTACTACAGAAAGGAACAATGAAAAAAACACTGCAAAACCTCACTAAAGCATTTATTGGAGAGTCTCAAGCGAGAAATCGTTATAGTTTTTATGCAAAAATTGCTAAAAAAGAAGGCTATGAACAAATCGCAGAAATTTTTTTAATTACAGCTGAGCAAGAAAAGACTCATGCCAAAAGATTATTTGAACATATTCAAGAATTAAAGAAAAAACTCGGTATTAAAACAGATGAAATTACAGTTGAAGCACTAGCACCTATAGTTTACGGCAAAACAGCAGAAAATTTAAAAGCAGCCATTGCAGGAGAAAATTATGAATATAGCGAAATGTATCCAGAATTTGCCAAAGTGGCAAAAGCAGAAGGCTTGAGCAAAATCGCCTTAAGACTAAACTCAATTGCTAAGGCAGAAGTACATCACGAAGAAAGATATAAGAAGTTACTTAAAGAAGTGGAAGCAGGAACTGTGTTTAAAAAGTCTAAAAAAACTTATTGGATTTGTCGCGAGTGTGGTTATATGCATTTTGCTAAACAAGCTCCAAGTAAATGTCCATCCTGCGATCATCCTCAGGCTTATTACCAAGTGAAGTGTGAACAATATTAGATAAAGAGGAGGTAAAATGCCCAAAAAAACTGTCAATCAACAATTAGTTGATAAGGAGACAGCGGCAGAAATTCTGTTAAGAGCGGCCAGATTATTAGGCCGCTTTTGTCAACTGAGGGAGATGGAGATTACAGTTAAAGAGCAAATGGATGATTTAGTTGAAAAGCTGATAAATACTGGTTCTATTGAAATTGGTTCATACTTTATTGGCTTTTATGATGTTTCTGGACGTGGTAGATATGGCGGGAAAAAACAGTTACCATACTTTTTAACTTCAGCTTATCAAGGTCGTTGGGGAAAGGGCTATTTAAATAAAGAACAAAAAATCAGAAGAATCAATTTTAATATGCACGATGAGGAAGTAATTAAGTCGTGACTCAGTAGCAGTTAGACAACTCTTGGTTTTAACTTGTAAGTCTCAATCTCTTTAAATTTTTTGAATACAGCATTGGCGGTGCATAAAGTCACAGAGTCAAGCGTATATGGTTCAAACTTTAAAGACTCTGATAAATTTTTTACAAACTTTTCAAAATTTTTTGAAACCGGAGAGTAAAAACGCGCCAAGGTCATATTAGCAAAGAAATAACGAGCATTAATATATCTTTTATCATCAGGAATACCTGCTTGTTTTAACTCTTGATCTAGATCAAGAATAAACTCATCAAAAGATTCATCAGTAGTTGCCATCAGAGCTAAGCTCATAGGAAATAATAATAAACGATAAAAGTAAACATTGTATGCTTTATGATTGGGAATAAGCTTGGAAAATACTTGTTTGACTTTCTTAATAGTATTTTGATCAAAGTGAGGTGGATGATTGATAACGCGAATGCTTTTAATTGTGATATGAAGAGATTTAGGGTCGTAATAATAATGATGAGGAAATTTGTTTTTTAGAGGCAAGATAATGTTTTTCTGAATTTGCTTAATTAAATCCTGCCTTGGTAAGTGAATGCTTGTGAGACAGATCCTTTTATCTTTGGCATAATCATCAACTCGTGAAACAGCACTAATCTGCAATGACTGATTTTTTATATTCTGCTCAATGTGATTGATAATTTCTATTTGCTTGCGTTGATGATTAGAAAAAACATTCATGTCATAATTGTACAATGTTTAGTCCCCCTGACGGTTCGGAAACTTTGAATACAGAAGTAGTTAAGTTAAAAACTCATAAAGACTGGAAAAAAGCTTATCGAGCTCTTGTTATTTATGATTTTACTTTATGTAGAACATATGCAAATATAAGCAAATTAAATTTAATCAGCCAATTAGTGAGGTTGTGAAAATGCTGTGAGGAATAAAGTGGCCTTTTATATAGCTTGAGCGAAAAATTATAGAATTATTAAATTTAGAGATGATTGGCTGGTAGGAGACCTCTTTTATCAGTAAAACTGCACTAACCCTTTACCACCCCAAGTGGGCTTAACTCCACCATGATTTCTACCAAATCTTTCTGATTCTCCATCACTTGATTAATTGCTTTGTAAGCGCCACTGGCTTCATCTAAATCACGACTACCTCTGATACCATGTAGGATACCTTTTTCATCTAATTTTCTAATTTCTTCTTCAAGATTCAACCGCCGACGAGCCTCTTTTCTACCCATAATTCTACCTGCTCCATGAGAACAAGACATAAAACTATCTTCATTGCCTTTTCCTTTGACAATATAGCTTTTGCTTCCTTGAGAGCCAGGAATAATGCCCCATTGATCTTTCATGGCAGGGGTAGCACCTTTGCGATGAACAAGCACTTTTTGTCCAAAGTGTGTTTCAAAACTGGCATAATTGTGAGCTATGTTAATAAAATGATCAAAATTGATATCTCCTAAAACAGTAGTAAAAATTTTCTGAATTCTCTCCATCATCAATTGTCTGTTGGCCAAAGCAAAATTAACGCAATAAGTCATTTCTTTAAAATAAAGTTTACCTACTTCTGAATCTATTGGTAAAGCTGCTAACTGCCAAGCTTTTGGGATAGGTTTTTTTGATTTTTTGTTAAGTTCAACAGCAATTCTGTTGTAATGGTCTGCTACTTGTTTACCAATATTACGGCTCCCAGAATGTACCATGATCCAAATGAAACCGTCAGAGCCTTTTTGGATTTCAATAAAATGGTTTCCTCCACCCAAAGTACCAATTTGAGTCAAAGCTCTTTGATACTGTTGTTCTACGATTTCTAATTTTTCTTTCAGTGGAGGCATATATTTAGGATCTTGTTTTTCAGGATGACGTTTGAAACCTACTGGAATAGCTTCACGAATTTTGCCCATAATTTGTTTGAGAGCATCAATTTTAATTTCTTTTAGAGATGTTCTGACGGCACACATCCCACAGCCAATATCCACTCCGACAGCATTGGGGACAATGTAATCTTTAGTGGCCATTACTCCACCAATGGGCATGCCATAACCCTGGTGAACATCTGGCATAATGGCAACATGATGAAAAGCATATGCTAAGTTGGCTAAATGTTTGGCTTGTTCTAGCGCTCCTTCTTCAATTTTTTCATTTTCTAGCCAAATTTTTATAGGAATAGCTTCCGATTGAATTAGCTGCATAATTTAAGTTTAACAGGATCAGATAAGAAAGGAAATTATAAATTAAGTGGATTTATATTTTTTGATATTTTTTGTTATATATTTACATATTTAATATGTTATAGATATAATAGAAGATATGTCAGAAGAAATTTTAATATTGACTGATGAGGCTCTAATGCCTCAAAATGACCAGCATTGCTTTTATGCTTTCTTACATTTATTACTTCTACAATTAGCCAAGGAAAATGGATTAAAACTAATTTTTCTTACTCCTAAAAAAGCATTAGAAATGGATTCTCTACCATCAGTTATTCTTGATAGAACATTACGCTATGATGCAGATATCATCGCTTTGC
>JASFHL010000018.1:0-4169 GCA_050123235.1 Candidatus Woesebacteria bacterium
TCCAGTATTTGTTCGTCCGTTATTATATTTCTTTACTTATAAAGCTTTTGCTGTTAACCCCATTTTTTATCGTTTAGGCAATGTTCTCTTTCATGTAGGAACTGTTTTAGCTTTATATCTGTTTTTATTTTTGCTTTTTAATTTGGAAATAGCTTTTTTAGCAGCAATTCTATTTGCGGTCCATCCAGTATTAACTGAATCAATTACTTGGATTTCAGGTGGGATTTATGTGGTTTATAGTTTTTTTATTATTTTTTCTCTATTATTCTATTTACTGGCAAAGGGTAAAACTACTGTTCCAGATAAAATTTGTTTTGAAAAAATAAAAACATTAAGTTTGCCAGCCAATTTGTTTAAAAATAAGTTCTACAATTTATCATTAGTTTCTTTTTTCTTGGCCTTGGCTTCTTCAGAAAAAGCAATGGTTTTGCCTTTTTTATTATTTTTATTAGAAATATCTTTTTTTAAAATCAAAAAAAATTGGCGAAAATTAATTCTACCTTTTCTTATTGGTGCAACTTGGATCTTATTTTATGCAATAAAAATACCCCAGCGGAGAGCAGATTTAAGTTACACTAAAGAAGCTGGAATATACAACCCCTTATTACAGCTGCCTATGTCAATTAGTTCTTATCTGGAACTAATTTTTTTTCCCAAAAATTTAACCTTTTATCACTCTGAGTTAAACATTAATTATTTTGAGTATGCTGTTATGCTCTCAATAATCATTACTTTGATCATTCTAATTTTTATTTCTTTTAAAAAAAATAAAGCTCTATTTTTTTGTCTCAGCTTTTTTATTATCGCCTTACTGCCAGTGCTAACGCCGTTTGGTATTTCTTGGATTGTAGCAGAACGTTATCTTTATTTAGCTTCAATTGGAATGATCTCTGCTTTTGTTTTATTTGTTTACTACTTGACTAATCTTAAGAAGTTCAAGAAATTTAAAGAAGCATTATATCTTTTTTTTGCCTTGACAGTTTTTTTATTATCGGCTCGTACAATACTCAGGAATCAAGATTGGCAAAATCAAGATAAATTATGGTTAGCAACAGCTAAACTTTCTCCTTCCAGCCCACAAAACAGAAATAATTTAGGTGATTATTATGGAAGGCAGGGTGATTTTGAAAGATCTATTTTTGAATTTAAAATGGCTATCAAATTAGCTCCTAATTATGCTGCAGCTTATCACAATTTAGCTAATACTTATCTAGAGATTGGTGAGTTTGATTTAGCTATTGAAAATTATTATCAATCATTAAAACTTGATCCTAATTTTTGGCAGACTTATAAGAGTTTAGCTAGAGCTTATTTTAGACAAGGAAAATATGATTTAGCTGAACAGCACTTGCTTAAAGCGATTGAATTTGATCCAGAAAACCCAGATCTACCAAAGGATTTACTTTTTCTTAGGCAGCAAAAGCAAGAGGCTAGTAAATTAGAAGAAAAGAGCAAATAATAATTTTATATTAGGCTTAATGAAAAAATTTATGCTTCTAAGCTGGTATAGCTTTAGAAACTTAATTTACTTCGCTTCATTTATCTATGTAAGTCTCTATTCTGGCTATAATGAGCAATGATTTGTTTTTCACCTGTTGTTCTCTCATCTGGAAGAGTTTGAATAGCGTCAATGACTTTTAATTCATCTGGAGAAAGCAGTTGCTTAGCTATCAAAGCTAAGCTTAGTCCTAGTTCTGATCCTAAAGGTACAAATCTGTAGCTAACATGCCTTGGTGTGGAGTGGTTATTACTAATTATTACTCGCCATCCTCTAGGCACTGGTAAATAGTTCTCTATGCCATGAGGTTCTAATAATCTTTTAATTTCATCAGTTTTTACTCCAACTAAACCTCTAGTTGGAGTAGCGAAACTGTTTTCATGTCTTTTTGACATTTTATTGATTACTATTTAAATAATATTATCTATTAAGTAGTAGATGTATGTCAAGATTGTGTAAAAAATATATAAGAAAATTATTTTTTTATTTTTTTTGATATTCCTTTGGCAAAATTCAATGCATAGAAAAAATGACTGAGAAAAATAGTAGCACTTAATAAGGGAAAAATTTTAAAGTTTTTTTGTTTTAGGGTGCTCATAATACCTGTTATCAGCAACGGTAAAAGATACAAAGCTAAACTTAGTAGATAGAGCAGAATTGTCAGTTTGTATAAATAGTTAAATCCTAATTTTTTCCAAATAATAATTAAAATTGGCCCAATCATGACTCCAATAAAAAAAATTAAAGGTAGAAAGTAAACTAATCTTTTTGAAGTTTTGGGAAAAATTTTTGTAAAAAGCCCTCGTTGAAATCCAAAGCGACTAATTTGTTTTAGGTGAGGTCCAAAGATCTCACGCCGGTGGTGATAAACTAAAATGCTTGGATCATAAATAATTTCTTTTTTTAATTGATAAACTAAATCATGACAAAGTTTAGTATCCTCACCAGGCCAATATTGTGAATTAAAACCATCAACAGCCAAGAACTCTTTTTTCCGCACGATGAGATTAAAACTAGGATAGTCATCAACTAGTCTTTTTTTTTCAGCTCGTGAACGATAAGTTCCAGCTCCAGCGGCTCCCAGCCAACTTTGCCAAAAAAGCCCAGCTATTTTTTGTTTTTGATTATCATGAGGAGGAGTAAGGCCAGGGCCACAAACTGCTGCCAGCTTTTTATTTTTGTTTTTGTTTCCAAAATATTTGGCGGCATTTTTTAGCCAATTTTTGCTAGGATAAGCATCATCATCGAGAAAAGCAATGATTTCACCGCTAGCTTTTTGCGCTGCTAAATCTCTTTTATCAGCAGGACCTGTTTTTGGCCAAGAAGAAATGATAAAGATGCATTTTTTGATTTTTTGTTTTTTTAATTGGTTTTTTTTGGCTAGTTTATTTTTTTTAAGCTGCCCAATTGTCAATTTATTTACTGTCACAGTTTCAGCTTTATCAACAACCACAATCAATTCCCAATTTTTATAACTTTGTTTTTTGATAGCAGGGATAGTTTCTTGAGTAATATAATAATTGATTTTTTTAACTGGGATAATGATAGAAATTTTCATCTTTAATAAAGTGAGTTTAGTGTTGCAGATTACCCTAAATACTAATCTGACAATCTAATTTATTTTATCACCCTACATTAACCTTAAAATTTAAATCAGGGTCATAACGCCACTTTCTTTTATTACTATCATCATAATATCGCAAAATATATAAACGATAAAAAACCGCTAAAGTATCGAGCAGCATCGAAGCAATAGTAGCAGCTGTAATGCTCGAATATTGCATCTTACTAGCATCCATTTCCACTGGCCCATCATGAATCCTCTTAAAACCTAAATGCCTCATCACTGCCAACACTTCAATATCAAAAGCAAATTTTTTCACTAACAATCTTGGTAATACTTTTTCTAAAGTTTTTCTTTTAAAGATTTTTAAACCTCGTTGACAGTCAGTAATTTTTAAACCAAACAAAATTCTAGTTAAGGTATGGTAGCCAAAACTTAAAATTTTTCTTTTTAATGGATAATTTGACACTTTGGAAGCACTATGTCTGATAGAGCCCACAATCACGTCAGAGTCATACCAGAGCATATGTTCTAAAAGCATGGGTAAGCCATGTGGATCAATATCCATGCCAGCGTCAAGAAAAGCAATCAATTGTCCCTTAGCTTTTGATAGACCGTAGCGCACTGCATAGCCCTTTCCCTTATTTTTTTTGTAAGCTACTACTTTGACTTTACTTGATTTTATTTTTTTGGCTTGTTGATAAGTTTGATCGACCCTACCATCTACCACACAAATAACTTCAAAGTCATAACGAATATTTTTTAAAATTTTTAAAATTCTATTCAAGTCTTGGCAAATAATTTTCTCTTGTTTGAAGGCAGGGATAATTACAGACAAAAGTTTTTTATTCTTATTCATAATTTTTATTTAACAAATGACGATATTGGAGTACTGCCTCAATTGCATCTAAGAATTTTTGTGGAGAAGAATATCTGTTTTTAGGATCAGGCTCCAGCGCTTTATGAATAACTTGATCTAGGCGCTTAAGTATAGTTTTGTCTCTAATCATAGTACAACCATGATAACTGAGTGGTCTATGGGCATGTTTTTCTGCGAGTTTTTTTAATGTGCTGCTAGAGTATTGTGTTCCTTCAGGATCAAGAAAA